>NZ_JBVISS010000006.1:0-16516 GCF_055575395.1 Streptomyces sp. NPDC034103
CTCACAGCGCCGATGGTACTGCAGGGGGGACCCTGTGGGAGAGTAGGACACCGCCGAACAAATTTTAGAAAAGGCCCACGCCATTAGGCGTGGGCCTTTTTGTATTTCTGGGAATTTGGACGGCAATTCAGTCAGTTCTTCTTCCCGTCCTCGCTGGTCTGCGTGATCACAGGCGTCCCGCTGTCTTGAGGGCCAGATAGGCGTCCGCCAAGGCCGGGGCCAGTTCGTCCGGCGTTGCGTCTACGACGGTGACGCCGTGGCGTCGGAGGTGTGCCGCGGTGCGGTGGCGTTCGCTCTGTGCTTGCGCGGCTGATGCGGCCTCGTAGACGGCGTCGGTGGTTCCGCGCGCTTTCGCCATGCGGGCGATGTGAGGGTCGGCCACTGCGGCGACGAGGACCGTGTGGCGTTGGGTGAGCTGGGGGAGGACGGGCAGCAGGCCTTCTTCGACCGGGGCCGCGTCGAGGGTGGTGAGCAGCACGATCAGGGAGCGGCGTGGAGCTGTTCTGAGCGCAGTGGCCGTAAGACCGCGTGCGTCTGTTTCGACGAGTGCCGGTTCCAGGGGGGCCATCGCGTTCACCAGGGACGGCAGGACGTCTTTTGCCGTGCGGCCCTGGACCAGGGCGCGTACCCGGCGGTCGTAGGCCAGGAGGTCGACGCGGTCGCCGGCGCGGGAGGCCAGTGCGGCCAGGAGCAGTGCCGCGTCCATGGAGGCGTCGAGGCGGGGGGCGTCGTCGACGCGGCCGGCCGAGGTGCGGCCGGTGTCGAGGACGATGAGGATGTGGCGGTCGCGTTCCGGTCGCCAGGTGCGTACGGCGACCGCCGACTGGCGGGCTGTGGCGCGCCAGTCGATGGAGCGGGTGTCGTCGCCGGGGACGTATTCGCGCAGGCTGTCGAACTCCGTGCCTTCGCCGCGGGTGAGCACGCTGGTGCGGCCGTCGAGTTCGCGCAGTCGGGCGAGCTTGGCGGGGAGGTGCTTGCGGCTGGTGAAGGGGGGCAGGACGCGTACCGTCCACGGGACGTGGTGGGTGCCCTGGCGGGAGAAGAGGCCGAGGGGGCCGTAGGAGCGGATGGTGACGCGGTCTGCCTTGCGGTCGCCTCGGCGGGTGGGGCGTAGGCGCGTGGTGATGCGACGGCGTTCGCCCGCGGGGACCGTGAGGCGGTGGCGGGAGGCCGCTGTCTCCGTGCCCGCGAGCCAGCTGCTGGGGGGCCAGGCGTCGCGGAGGTGGGCTCGGAGCGGGCGGTTGGACGGGTTGGTGACGGTCAGGGTGACGTCGGCCGTCTCGCCGAGGCGTACGGAGGTGTCGCCGGAGCGGTTCAGGCCCAGGCGGCGTACGGGGGCTGCGAGGGTGAAGTCGCAGGCGCAGGCGAGGGCCAGGGGGGCGTTCACGGCGAGGAGGCCCGTCAGGCTGGGGTCCCAGAGGCCGACGGGGAGGGAGCCCAGGGCCGCGAGGAGCGCGGCGCGGCCGGTGAGTGCCATCAGCGGGGGACGGGGACGTGGGCAAGGATGGCGTGGATGACGGAGTCGGCCGTCACGCCCTCCATCTCGGCCTCCGGGCGGAGTTGTACGCGGTGGCGGAGGGTCGGGAGCGCGAGTGCCTTCACGTCGTCGGGGATGACGTAGTCGCGGCCGGTCAGCCATGCCCACGCGCGCGAGGTGGCCAGGAGGGCCGTGGCGCCGCGCGGGGAGGCGCCGAGGGTGAGGGACGGGGATTCGCGGGTGGCTCGGCAGATGTCGACGACGTAGGCCGTGATCTCCGGGGAGATCGCCGTCTTGGCGACCGCTGCGCGGGCGGCTTCGAGGTCTGCGGGGCCCGCGACCGGGCGTAGGCCGGCGGCGTGGAGGTCGCGGGGGTTGAAGCCCTCGGCGTGGCGGGTGAGGACGTCGATCTCGTCCTGTCGGGAGGGCAGGGGGATGGTGAGTTTGAGGAGGAAACGGTCGAGCTGGGCTTCCGGGAGGGGGTAGGTGCCCTCGTACTCGACCGGGTTCTGGGTCGCGGCGACCAGGAAGGGGTCCGGGAGCGGGCGGGGGATGCCGTCGACTGTGACCTGGCGTTCCTCCATGGCTTCGAGGAGGGACGACTGGGTCTTGGGGGGCGTTCTGTTGATCTCGTCCGCGAGGAGGAGGTTGGTGAAGACCGGGCCGGGCTGGAAGGAGAACTCGGCGGAGCGGGTGTCGTAGACGAGGGAGCCCGTCACGTCGCTCGGCATGAGGTCGGGGGTGAACTGGACGCGTTTGGTGTCGAGTTCCAGTGCGGATGCGAGGGCGCGGACGAGCAACGTTTTGGCGACCCCGGGGACTCCTTCTAGAAGTACGTGTCCGCGGCAGAGGAGGGCGACGACCAGACCGGTCACGGCGGGGTCCTGGCCGACCACGGCTTTGGCGATCTCGGCGCGCAGGGCTTCCAGGGAGGCCCGGGCGGCGTCCGGGTTCCCGGGGTTCCCGGCGTTGTCAGTGGTCGGGGCCATCATGAACGGCGTACCTCTCTTTCGAGGGCGTCGAGTTGGTCGGCGAGCTGGACGAGGGCTGTGTTGTCGTGCGGCGGCGGGCCGAAGAGGAGGGTGTGCAGGGGCTGTCCATCGCCTCGGAGGTGGGTGGACAGGGCGGGGAGCAGGGCTTCGGGCGCGTGCGCCTGGGCGACGGGGACGCCTACGAGGGGGGCGAGGCGGGTGCGGGTGGTGGAGCGGAGAGCGGCGGCCGCGCGGTCGCGTGCGTTGGCTTTGCGGTAGAGGCGGGCGCGGCCTTCGACGGTTTCGGAGGCGCGGATCGCCACGGGGAGGTTCTCGGGCACGAGGGGGCCGAGTCGGCGTGCCCGCCAGAGGGCGGCCAGGGCCGCGGCGACGAAGAGTTGCAGGGTGCCCCAGCGCCAGCCCGAGGGGAGCAGGTCGAAGAAGCTGCGTTCGTCGTCGGTGGCGGCCGACGCGTCGGAGAGTGAGGGGAGGTACCAGACCAGATGGGGGCGGGAGCCGAGGAGTTGGAGGGCGAGGGAGGCGTTGCCCTGCTCGTCGAGGCGGTCGTTGCGCAGGATGTCGGGCGCGCCGAGGACGACGGTGTCGCCGCCCCCGGTCGCCGGGACGCGCAGCAGGGTGGCGAGGCGCTCGCTGGGGTAGCAGGCGTCGGCGTCGAGGTGGGTGGTGGTGTAGCGGATACCACCGGTGTCGGCGGGGCCCGCGCGGCGGGCGGCGGGGAGGGTGCAGTCGGGGTCGAGCGTGGAGCCGGTGGTGGTGGCGGGGTCTGCTGTGACGTCGGGGGCGAGTCGGCCGACGGACGCGCTGCCGGGGGCGACGAGGACGGTACGGCCGCCGGAGCCGGCGGTCGTGGAGTGCAGGCGGGACTGCTGGCGGTGGGTCAGCAGGTCGGGGAGGGCGACCAGGAGGGTGGTGTCGGGGCCGGCTGCGGAGCGGGCCTCGCTCAGGGTGGTGACCACGCGTGTGGACACTCCGCGGTCGGCGAGGAGTTCCGCGACGGCGCGGCTGCCGAGAGGGTCGGCGGAGCGCGGGTCGAGGTTGCCGTGGCGGGCGTCGGAGCGGATGACCGCGATCGTGATGGCGGCCGCCAGGAGGAGCACGAGGGCGAGCGCGATGCCTCGGGTGCGGGTCCACACCTGGCGGGCGGTGGGCGAGGCCGAGGTGGACGGGAGCGTGGCCTCGGTGGTCATTCGGCGGCTCCCTGGCGGGCGTTGGGTGCCGTGCTGGGGGTGCTGCTGGCGAGCTGCGGCTTGCTGCGTTCCAGGGCGCGGTCGAGTTCGGTAATGCGCTGGTACGTCGGCCGGCCGGCCCTGCGGCCGCCGTATGTGACGTCGTCGAAGTCGCGGGCGGCGGCGTGCAGCCGGTCCGTGTGGGAGGGCAGGGCGCGGGCGGCTTCGGCGGCGGCCTCGTCGGCGGTGCGGCCGGCGCGGATGTCGAGCAGGGCGCGCTCCTCCAGGGAGCGGACGATGGCCCGCATGCGTTCCTGGACGGCCTGGTTCCAGTGGCCCTGGGCGGCGTGCGCCTCGGCGGCCGCGCGGTGTTCGGCGGCGCTGCGGGGGCGGTCGTCGAACAGGGCGGCGGTGGAGGCGGGTTCGCGGCGCGGGGTGCCCAGGCGCCACCACAGGGCGCCCAGGACCGCGAGGACCGCCACGACGATGACGACCAGGCCGAGCGCACCCCCGGGCGTCGCGGTCGCGGCGGTGCCGAACAGTTCGCCGACCCAGTCCCAGAAGGCGTTGAGGGCGCGCTGGAACCAGCTGGGGTCGTTCTCGTGGTACATGCCTTTCGACAGCTCGCGTCGGGCCGCCTCGCGCGCGGGGTCGCGCGGGACGGTCACCGGTGGCTCGGCTCCGGAGCGGGCCGGTCCGAAGGCGTTGCCGGCGCGCACGACCGTGCGCGGCAGCAGCGGTACCGATGTGAGAACTCCCCCCGTCGGGCTCACGGCATCAGCCTCCGGCGGCGGCGCCGGGGGCGCCGGAGCCGTGGGCCTGGACGCCGGCCGCGCGGGCCAGGTCGAGGTCGAGGGCCTCGCGGCGGATGCGCTGGTCGATGTAGAGGAGCACGGTGACCCCGGCGGTGATCGGGAAGGTGATCATGGCGCCGATGACCGAGCCGATGCCGCTGACGATGAGGTAGGTCCAGCCCAGGTCGCTGCTGGTGTCGAGCAGGCCGGTGACGCCCTCGCCGTCCAGCGCGGCGGCGAGGAAGGAGAAGGGGATGACCACGATCGAGGCCACGACGTTGGCGATGACCGTGGCGAGCAGCTGGATGCCGAAGACGCGCCACCAGGAGCCGCGGACCAGCTTCGCGGACCGGTTCAGCGACTTGACGATGCCCTGCTTCTCCAGCATCAGCGCGGGCGAGGCCAGCGAGAAGCGGATCATGAGCCACAGGGCGACGACGCCGGCTGCCAGGCCGCCCAGGACCGCGAGGCCGGCTCCGGCGTCGCCCGACCCCGCGAGGCCGACGAGGATGCCCGGCAGGGTGCCGGCCGCGACGATCGCGAAGGCGATGACGATCAGCAGGAAGATCAGGCCGAACAGCTTGGGCACCTGCGGACGGGCGTCGCGCCAGGCCTCGCCGGTGGTGACCGACTTGCCGAGGACGGCGCGGCTGGTGACCGTCGTGAGCAGGGCGGTCGCGGCGATCGTGCCGATCAGCGAGATCAGGAAGATGACACTGGTGCTGAGCATGGTGTCGCCCAGGGCGCGCGCCAGCTCGTCGGGGGTGGCGTCGGCACTCGGGGCGGCGGTGTCGAGGTCGTCGAGGACCAGGCCCTGGAGGAGGATGACGAGGATCTGGGTGACGACCGCGACGGTCAGGGAGATGCCCAGGACCGTGCGCCAGTAGGTGCGCATGGTGGAGACCGCGCCGTCGAGGATCTCGCCCACGCCGAGCGGGCGGAGCGGGATGACACCGGGCTTGGCCGCGGGCGGGGGGCCGCCCCAGCCGCTTCCCCAGCCACCGGGGCCACCCTGTCCGCCGTACCCGCTGGGGGCGCCGGGGGCGGCCGGGGGGTGGGTGCCCCAGCCCGGGCCGGGCGGTGGTGGCGGGGTCTGCCCGGGGTGCGCCGGGCCGGTGGGTGCGGACCACTGGGCGGGGGGCGGCTGCTCCTTGGACCACTTCGAGCCGGCGCCCTCCGGGTCCGTGCCGGGCTGGTCCGCGGGGCCGGGGTGGTCCGCGCCTTCGGCAGGGCCGGACGCGCCGGGTTCCTGCCCGTCGGACGGGGCAGATCCGGGCGAGGCCCAGCCCGGAGTGTCGTTCATCGTCGCTCCTTCACGGTGCCCGTCCGCGGGCGCGGCGGCAGGTTGGCAGCCATCGTGCCATGGGGTGCCCGCCCGGGGACCGGGCGAGGTATCGGCGGCACACCTTCAATTGTCCGCCGGATAACGGGCACACTGACCGCATGGCTGATCAGTACGCGCAAACCGGCGAGGACAGCAGGCCCATCGAGATACCGACGATCCGTTGGGAAGAGCCACCCGAAGGTCCTGTCGTGGTCCTTCTGGACCAGACAAGGCTGCCGGCCGAGGAGGTCGAGCTGGTCTGTACGGACGCGCCCGCGCTGGTGGAGGCGATCCGGTCGCTCGCCGTGCGCGGGGCGCCGGTGCTCGGCATCGCGGGGGCGTACGGTGTCGCGCTCGCCGCCGCGCGGGGGTTCGACGTCGACGACGCGGCGACCGGTCTCGAGGGGGCCAGGCCCACCGCGGTGAACCTGTCGGTCGGCGTGCGCCGGGCGCACGCCGCGTACCGGGCCGCGCTCGCCACGAGCGGGGACCCGGGGCAGGCGGCGCTGGCGGCACTGGACGCGGCCCGGGCCCTGCACCGCGAGGACGCCGAGGCCAGTGCGCGGATGGCGGAGTGCGGGCTGGTGCTGCTCGACGAGTTGCTGCCGGGTGGCGGGCACCGGATTCTCACGCACTGCAACACCGGCGCGCTGGTGTCGGGTGGCGAGGGGACGGCGTTCGCGGTGGCGCTCGCGGCGCATCGGGTCGGGCGGCTGCGGCGCCTGTGGGTGGACGAGACACGTCCGCTGCTGCAGGGTGCTCGCCTGACGGCGTACGAGGCGGCGCGCAACGGGATGGCGTACACGCTGCTCACCGACAACGCGGCGGGCTCGCTGTTCGCGGCGGGGGAGGTGGACGCGGTGCTGATCGGGGCGGACCGGATCGCGGCCGACGGGTCGGTGGCGAACAAGGTGGGCAGCTATCCGCTCGCGGTGCTGGCGCGGTACCACCATGTGCCGTTCATCGTGGTGGCACCGTTGACGACGGTGGATCCGGGCACGCCGGACGGGGCGTCCATCGAGGTCGAGCAGCGTCCCGGGTACGAGGTGACGGAGGTCGCCGCGCCGCAGGTGCCGGTCACGGGAGCCGGCGGTGGGTTGCCGGTGGCGCCGTTGGGGACGCAGGCGTACAACCCGGCGTTCGATGTGACGCCGCCGGAGCTGATCACGGCGATCGTCACGGAGGAGGGTGTGGTCTCGCCGGTGACGGCCGAGGGGTTGGCGGAGCTGTGTGCGAGGTCGCGGCAGGTGTCGATCGGCTAGCGCCGCGGCAGGGGACCCTCGCCCCGGCGCGACGCTGCTGGACCGGCAAACGTCGCCTGCCGCGAGACCGCGTGGCACCGCCGTCAGCGCCGCGGGTGGGAGGGCGGAGGGCCGACCTCGGGGTGAGGGTGCGCTTACGCTGGGTAGCGACATCCGTCGAGACATCGACGCCGCCGGACGGGGGCAGACAGTGACGGCCGAGTACGACTATCGTCACGGGCCAGTGACCCTGCTCACCAGCGCCTCTGTCACTGTTATGAGAATGGGATGATGTCGGTTATGAAGGGACGAGTCCTTGTCGTCGACGACGACACCGCACTGGCCGAGATGCTCGGCATTGTGCTGCGTGGTGAAGGTTTTGAGCCGTCTTTCGTAGCCGACGGTGACAAGGCGCTGGCCGCATTCCGTGAGACCAAACCCGACCTGGTGCTCCTGGATCTGATGCTGCCGGGCCGGGACGGAATCGAGGTGTGCCGCCTGATCAGGGCGGAGTCGGGTGTGCCGATCGTGATGCTCACGGCCAAGAGCGACACAGTCGATGTCGTCGTGGGCCTGGAGTCGGGCGCGGACGACTACATCGTGAAGCCGTTCAAGCCGAAGGAGCTCGTCGCCCGGATCCGGGCGCGGCTGCGGAGGTCTGAGGAGCCGGCGCCCGAGCAGCTCGCCATAGGCGATCTCGTCATCGACGTGGCCGGTCACTCCGTGAAGCGGGACGGGCAGTCGATCGCGCTGACGCCGCTGGAGTTCGACCTGCTGGTCGCGCTGGCGCGCAAGCCCTGGCAGGTGTTCACCCGCGAGGTGCTCCTCGAACAGGTGTGGGGTTACCGGCATGCCGCGGACACCCGCCTGGTCAACGTGCATGTGCAGCGGCTGCGCTCCAAGGTCGAGAAGGACCCGGAGCGGCCGGAGATCGTGGTGACCGTCCGTGGTGTGGGATACAAGGCAGGACCCAGCTGACATGTCCGGAGACAGTGCCGCTTCGTCGCCCGGGCGGACCGGGGCCGGTGCGAAGCGGCCTGTCGGCCGGAAGGCGTCGGCTTCCCGCTGGAGGCGTTTGTTCGAGGGCGGGCTGCTGGAGGGCGGAGTCCAGGGCAGCCCGGTCCTCCGGCTGTTCATGCGCTGGGTGCGCCGACCGCTGCTGCCGGTCATGCGGCTGTGGCGGCGCAACATCCAGCTCAAGGTCGTCGTCACCACGCTGCTGATGTCCCTGGGCGTGGTGCTGCTGCTCGGGTTCGTCGTCATCGGGCAGGTGCGCAACGGGCTGCTGGACGCCAAGGTGAAGGCCTCGCAGAGTCAGGCCACCGGGGGTTTCGCGGCGGCCAGCCAGAAGGCCGACACCGCGATGAGCGCCGGTGCGGAGGACGCGGCGGGCGAGGACGGCCGGTCCAACCAGAACGTCATCCCCTGGATGGGTGACCTCGTGGAGTCCCTCTCCAGCGGCGGCCAGGGCGCCTTCGACGTCATCACGCTGCCCGCCGCCGGTGACGACAGCGGCGGGCGCGGTCCGCGGGCCTCCGGCGGGGTCGAGCCGACGGAGAGCGTTCCGCAGAACCTGCGCGACCGCGTCGACTCCAGCATGCAGGCGGCCCAGAGCTACACCCGCGTCCGGTACACCGACCAGGACGTCGAGTCGCAGCCCGCGCTCATCATCGGCAAGCAGGTCGACGACCCCAACGGCAACCCGTACCAGCTCTACTACGTCTTCCCGCTCACCCAGGAGGAGAAGTCGCTGAGCCTGGTCAAGGGGACGCTGGCGACCGCCGGGCTGTTCGTCGTCGTCCTCCTCGGGGCCATCGCCTGGCTGGTGGTGCGGCAGGTCGTCACGCCGGTGCGGATGGCGGCCGGGATCGCCGAACGCCTGTCCGCGGGACGGCTTCAGGAACGGATGAAGGTCACCGGCGAGGACGACATCGCCCGCCTCGGTGAGGCCTTCAACAAGATGGCGCAGAACCTCCAGCTGAAGATCCAGCAGTTGGAGGACCTGTCCCGGATGCAGCGGCGGTTCGTGTCGGACGTGTCGCACGAGCTGCGGACGCCGCTGACGACCGTACGGATGGCGGCGGACGTCATCCATGACGCGCGGGAGGACTTCGATCCGGTGACCGCGCGGTCGGCGGAGCTGCTCGCCGACCAGCTGGACCGGTTCGAGTCACTGCTCGCCGACCTGCTGGAGATCAGCCGGTTCGACGCGGGTGCGGCGGCGCTGGAGGCGGAGCCGATCGATCTGCGGGAGGTCGTGCACCGGGTCGTCAGCGGTGCGGCGCCGCTCGCCGAGCGCAAGGGCACGCGGATACGGCTCGTCGGCGACCAGCAGCCCGTGGTGGCCGAGGCCGACGCCCGGCGGGTGGAGCGGGTGCTGCGCAATCTGGTTGTCAACGCCGTGGAGCACGGCGAGGGCAAGGACGTCGTGGTCAAGCTGGCCTCGGCGGGCGGGGCGGTCGCGGTCGCGGTGCGGGACTACGGCGTAGGGCTCAAGCCCGGTGAGGCGACCCGGGTCTTCAGCCGGTTCTGGCGGGCGGACCCGGCACGCGCGCGTACCACCGGTGGTACCGGTCTGGGGCTGTCCATCGCCCTGGAGGACGCACGGCTGCACGGTGGCTGGCTCCAGGCGTGGGGCGAGCCGGGTGGCGGCTCGCAGTTCCGGCTGACGCTGCCCAGGACGGCGGACGAGCCGCTGCGGGGCTCGCCGATACCGCTGGAGCCCAAGGACTCGCGTCGCAATCGTGGCCTCGACGACGCCGGCCTGCCGCGCGCGGGGGACGGGGAGAAGCGCGCCACCGTGCCGGTGCAGACGTCGAACGAGCCGGCGCCGCTCACGCCGCGGCTGTCCGCCGCGACCGCGGATCCGACGGCGCTGCCCGGCAACGGCGCGCGCGTGGTGCCGCGGCCCACCGGAGGAGCGCGGTCGGCGGACGACACGGGCGCCGCGGACCAGGCGCCCTCGCAGGCGCGCAACGCCGGTCCGGAGGACCGCAACAAGCAAGGGGAGGCAAGCAGCCGTGGGCGCTGACCGGGGGAGGGGCGGTCGGTGGCGGACGCCGGTACGCGCGGTGCTGTCGGTGGCGTGTGGCGCCGTACTGCTGGCGGGGTGTGCCTCGATGCCGGACCACGGGGATCTGCGCGGGGTGGAGTCCACGCCGCGACAGGAGTCGCAGGTGCGGGTCTTCGCGCTGCCGCCCCGCGAGAACGCCGAGGCCCCGGAGATAGTGGACGGCTTCCTCGAGGCGCTGACCAGTGACGACCCCGATTTCGAGACGGCGCGCAAGTACCTGACCACACAGGCCGCCCGCGCGTGGCGGCCCGAGGCGTCGCTCACGGTGCTCGCCGTGGGGCCGGATTCCGAGCGGATCTCGAGCGGCGGGGTGGAGGCCGGTGACGCCGAGTTCACGCTGACCGGCAAGAAGGTCGCCACCGTGGACGGACAGCAGGCGTACGCGCCCGCCGACGGCGCGTACATCAAGACGCTGCACCTCGTGCGGGAGAAGAAGTCCAAGCAGTGGCGCATCGACGACGTGCCGCCGGGCGTGGTCATGGGCAAGTCCGACTTCCTGCGCAACTACACGTCGGTCAACCGGTACTACTTCGCCTCGAACACCCCGTCCGAGGCGAACGGTCAGCCGGTGGCCGTCGCCGACCCCGTCTATGTGCGCAAGAAGGTCGACCCGTTGACGCAGACGGTGAGTCTGCTGCTCGCCGGGCCCTCACGCTGGCTGAACCCGGTGGTCAGGTCGAGCTTCCCCACCGGTACGAAGCTGCGCAAGGACGTCACGCGGTTGGCGCCCAACGACCAGAACCAGCTGACCGTGCCGCTCAACGTGAAGTCCGACCGGGTCGGTCTGCAGAAGTGCCGCGAGATGGCCGCCCAACTCCTGTTCACCCTGCGGGATCTGACCCCCACCGGGGTGACCTCGGTCGAACTGCAGGGTTCCGACGGCACGCAGTTGTGCGCGCCCTTCGGTGGGAGCGACGCCGAGAACACGGTCGTGCACGCGGTCGCGAAGAACGAGTACCAGTACTTCATCGACGCGAAGCACCGGCTCGTACGGCTGGCCAGCCAGGGTGAGGGCACGGAGCCCACGCCGGTGCCGGGCGCGCTCGGCGAGGGCGACACGGAGCTGCGGTCCGCCGCGGTGTCCCGGGACGAGCGCAAGGGGGCCGGGGTCTCCGCCGACGGCAGCGCTCTGTACGTCGGGTCGCTGGTGTCGGGGGCCTCGCTCGGCGATCCGGTCGTGCACAGCGACGGCAAGACGGAGAACGACCGCCTCACCACGCCCAGTTGGGACGGCGAGGGCGACCTGTGGGTGGCCGACCGCGACCCGAAGAACCCCCGGCTGCTGCTTCTGAAGAACGGTGCGGGCGACCCCATAGAGGTCGACACCGCGGGGCTCGACGGTCGCATCGACGCGGTGCGGATGGCCGCCGACGGGGTGCGGATCGCACTCATCGTGGAGAAGGACGGCGAGCAGTCCCTCTACGTCGGGCGGATCGAGCGGGGTGACAAGGCGAGCGGGGAGAAGCCCGTCGCGGTGGTCGAACCCCGTTCGGTGACCCCGCAGTTGGTGGAGGTCACCGCCATGTCGTGGGCCGGGGACAGTCGGCTCGTGGTGGTGGGGCGCGAGAAGGGCGGCGTGCAGCAGATGGCGTACGTCCAGGTCGACGGCTCCACGCCGGTGGGGTCGGCGCCCGCCGCGCTGACGGGTGTGAAGGCCCTCGCCTCCTCCGAGGACGAGGAACTGCCGCTGGTGGCCTACACGGAGGAGGACGGCATCGTCCGGCTCTCGTCCGGGTCGAAGTGGCAGCAGATCGTCAAGGACGGGACGGCGCCGGTCTACCCCGGGTAGTCGGACCGGCCTGTCCCGGGTAGTCCGGCCGGTCCGTCCCGGGTAGTCCGCGGGGGACCGGTGCGGACCGGCTCCGGCGGGCTGTGGGGAGTTGTCCACAGGGCGTTGTCCACAGGGGTGGCCGGGTGGCGCGGGCGTTGGCACAGTGGTGGGCATGCGGGGGTGGTGGCAGGACCTCACCGATCTGGTGCTGCCGGCCGAGTGCGGAGGCTGTGGAAGGCCGCGCGCGGTGCTCTGTCCGGAGTGCCGTGGCGTCCTGAGCGGGTCCGTGCCGCGCCGGGTGCGACCGGAGCCGGAGCCGGCGGGGCTGCCGGTGGTGCATGCGGCTGCCCGGTACGCCGACGAGGTGCGGGCCGTGCTGCTCGCTCACAAGGAACGCGGCGCGCTGGCCCTGGCGGCACCGCTCGGCGCGGCCCTGGCAGGGGCGGTGCGGGTGGGGCTGGGGGAGGCGGCGCGGGCGGGGGATGACCGAGGGGCGGTGGAGCCGGCGTGGGCCGCGAGGCGCGTCCTCCCTGGTAGCGGGGGCCTGGCGGGCCCTGTGACGGGGTGGGCGGGTGGTCCGGCGGCAGCTGGTGGCTGGGTGCCGGAGAGTGCCTTGGCGGGGCGTGTGGGCGATTCACCGAGGGGCGCGGGTCGGGACGTGGGCGGTGCCCGGACCGGACTTGGCGAGGGCGAGGCTGTGCTGCTGGTACCCGTGCCGTCCGCGCGGCGGGTGGTGGCGGCTCGGGGGCATGATCCGGCCCGGCGGATCGCACTGGCGGCGGCGGGGGAGCTGCGGCGGTGCGGGGTGCCGGCACGGGTGGTCGGAGTGCTGCGGCAGTGGCGCGGCGTCGCAGACCAGACGGGGCTCGACGCACGGGAGCGGCTGGCGAATCTCGCCGGGGCACTCGGGGTCGTCCCGGGCGGTGGACGGTTGCTGCTCGGTGGACCGGTCGTGCTGGTCGACGACCTGATGACGACGGGCGCGTCCCTGGCGGAGGCGGCGCGTGCGGTGCGGGTGGCTGCGGCGGGGGAGGTGGCGCGGGCCGCGCGTGCGGTGCGGGTGGCTGCGGCGGAGGTGGGGCCTGGCCCGGGGCGGGCCGTACGGGTGCCGGGCGGGGACGGGTGCGGGCGGCAGGGTGGCTCGTTCGCTGACAGCTCAGCGGCAACACCCGTGTACGACACGGCGGCCCGGGAAGGCACAAGGAGACGGACGAAGCGATCAACGGGGGCAGACATGGGTACTGGGATCGGAAAGGTGCGGACCCATCGCGCTGGTGACATCATCTGCGCGGCCGTGGTCGCGGCATCGCCAGATTCGTTCGAAATAAACCGGAACTGACTGTGAACTTGCATCGTTGCAGGTAATGAGAGGACCAATTCACCTGAACGGAGGTACGCCGCAGTAGAGGGTGACGACATCCGTCCGGGCGAGATATGTTCGGTTGTGAGGAAAGGCGCAGGCCACACCTCTCATATCGGATTGCCGCGCCGCGGGTTTTCACCATCACCCGTCCCGGTGGAGTGGAGATCTTGCCCACGGGGGAGGAGGTGGAAGTCACCGAGTCCGAGGTTCCGGGGCTCACCGGAACCTGGTGCAAAAGGGAGATGCTCCGCCCAGTGGAGCGGAGCGATCCGGGAACGGAGTTCTGCGTGGACATCGTCGTCAAGGGCCGCAAGACAGAGGTGCCCGAGCGGTTCCGCAAGCACGTGGCCGAGAAGCTGAAGCTGGAGAAGATCCAGAAGCTCGACGGCAAGGTGATCAGCCTCGACGTCGAGGTGTCCAAGGAGCCGAACCCCCGACAGGCCGACCGCAGTGACCGAGTGGAGATCACGCTCCGCTCCCGCGGTCCGGTGATCCGGGCGGAGGCGGCGGCGAGCGATCCGTACGCGGCGCTCGACCTGGCGGCGGAAAAGCTGGAGGCCCGGCTGCGCAAGCAGCACGACAAGCGCTTCTCCCGTCGTGGCGCCCGCCGGCTCACGGCGGCCGAGGTTCCCGACCACGTCCCGGACGCGGCGACCCTCAACGTAGACGGCAGCCCCGTCCATGACGAAGAGCCGGACGGCGTCCCCGTCAAGAAGATCGGCTCGCTGGAAGTGAAGGGCGAAGGCCCCCTCGTCGTCCGCGAGAAGACCCACGTCGCTTCCCCGATGACCCTCGACCAGGCTCTGTACGAGATGGAGCTGGTCGGACACGACTTCTATCTGTTCGTCGACTCCGAGACCAAGGAACCGAGTGTCGTCTACCGGCGACACGCCTACGACTACGGCGTCATCCACCTCAACACCGACCCGATGGTCGCCCAGGCGCAACCCCCCGCGGCCGGGGACACGCTGGGTGGTTGACGGGCCCGCTGACGGCTGAGCCGGTGCCCCTGGAGCGCGTGTGCGCCCCCAGGGGCACCGGTGTGCGACCACTTCGCGTCCCGCTTGGTCACCGCGCTGTCGTCCGGGCATGGAATCATGGCCGCAACGGCCCAACCGGTGGGCCGTTGCCTTGGGTTGGCGATGGCACAGGACCAGCCACAGCCTTCAGGGGGAGGAACGATGGCGGACAGCTTCGGACCGATGCGTGACGAGGGTGTCGGCGACGGCGTCGTCGGCATGGGGCCGGACGCGGGCTCACCACGCAAGGAGCCGATCCGTGTCCTGGTCGTGGACGACCACGCCCTCTTCCGTCGGGGACTGGAGATCGTGCTCGCGGCCGAGGAGGACATCCAGGTCGTGGGGGAGGCGGGAGACGGTGCGGAGGCCGTCGACAAGGCCGCCGACCTGCTGCCCGACATCGTCCTGATGGACGTGCGGATGCCCAAGCGCGGCGGGATCGAGGCGTGCACCTCCATCAAGGAGGTGGCCCCGAGTGCCAAGATCATCATGCTGACGATCAGCGATGAAGAGGCCGATCTCTACGAAGCGATCAAGGCGGGCGCGACCGGATATCTGCTGAAGGAGATCTCCACGGACGAGGTGGCCACCGCCATTCGCGCGGTGGCCGACGGGCAGTCGCAGATCAGTCCGTCCATGGCGTCGAAACTGCTCACCGAGTTCAAGTCGATGATCCAGCGGACGGACGAGCGCCGACTCGTTCCCGCGCCGCGGCTGACGGACCGGGAGCTGGAGGTTCTCAAACTCGTCGCCACCGGTATGAACAACCGCGATATCGCCAAGGAGTTGTTCATCTCCGAGAACACCGTGAAGAACCATGTGCGCAACATCCTGGAGAAGCTCCAGCTGCACTCCAGGATGGAGGCCGTGGTCTACGCGATGCGGGAGAAGATCCTAGAGATTCGCTAGCTCCCGGACGAGGGGCTCGCGCAGCCCGGGTGCGTCCACCCGTTCCACCCGTACGTCCGTGCAGTTGACCCAGCTCGCCGCCTCGGCCAGGGCCTGGGCCACCGCGGGGACCGCCTTCGGGCCGTCCAGGGTGACCTGCTTGGCGACCAGGGTGCTGCCCTCGCGCGCCGGGTCCACCCGGCCGACGAGGTGGCCGCCGGACAGCACGGGCATCGCGAAGTAGCCGTAGACCCGCTTCGGCTTGGGGACGTAGGCCTCCAGGCGGTGGGTGAAGCCGAAGATCCGCTCGGTGCGCGCCCGTTCCCAGACCAGGGAGTCGAAGGGCGACAGCAGGGTCGTACGGTGGCGGCCGCGCGGGGGTGTCTCCAGGGCCGCCGGGTCGGCCCAGGCCGGCTTCGACCAGCCCTCGACCGTGACCGGGACCAGGCCCGAGTCGGCGATCACCGAGTCGACCTGTTCGCCCTTGAGGCGGTGGTAGTCGGCGATGTCCGCGCGTGTGCCGACGCCGAGAGACCTGCCGGCGAGGTGGACGAGTCGGCGCAGGCACTCGGCGTCGTCCAGCTCGTCGTGCAGCAGGTCCCGGGGGATGGCGCGTTCGGCGAGGTCGTAGACGCGCTTCCAGCCGCGCCGCTCCACGCAGACCACCTCGCCGTACATGAGCGCGCGCTCCACGGCGACCTTGGTGCCGGACCAGTCCCACCACTCGCTGGTCCTCTTCGCGCCGCCCAACTCCGTGGCGGTGAGCGGGCCTTCGGTGCGCAGCTGCTTGATGACCTGGTCGTAGGTGCCGTCCGGGAGGGCGTGGTTCCAGTGCGGGCGGCTGCGGTAGGCGCGGCGGCGGAAGGCGAAGTGGGGCCACTCCTCGATGGGGAGGATGCAGGCGGCGTGGGACCAGTACTCGAAGGCGTGGGGGCGTGCCGCAGGCGCGTCGGCGGACCCGGCCGTCCAGTACGCGTCCTCGACGGTCCTGCGGCCCACCGCTCCCAGGCGGGCGTAGGGGATGAGTTCGTGGGAGCGGGCCAGGACGGAGATGGTGTCGAGCTGGACCGCGCCGAGGTGGCGGAGGATGCCGCGGACGCCGGCCTTGCGGTCGGGGGTGCCGAGGAAGCCCTGGGCGCGGAGGGCGATTCGGCGGGCCTCGTCTGCGGAGAGGGCGGTCGTGGGGCGCGGGGTCGTCATGTCTCCGCACGATAGGAGGTGGGACTGACAGTGGGGGTGGGGCGGGGGGTCTGGGGGCGCGGGCGGTGAGGTACGCGTGGGGTGTGTGCGTGTGCGGGTGGGTTTTCCTCGTCCCGGTGTCCCGGTGTCCCGGTGTCCCGGTGTCCCGGTGTCCCGGTGTCCCGGTGTCCCGGTGTCCCGGTGTCCCGGTGTCCCGGTGTCCCGGTGT
>NZ_JBVISS010000006.1:16613-514037 GCF_055575395.1 Streptomyces sp. NPDC034103
GTCCCGGTGTCCCGGTGTCCCGGTGTCCCGGTGTCCCGGTGTCCCGGTGTCCCGGTGTCCCGGTGTCCCGGTGTCCCGGTGTCCCGGTGTCCCGGCGCGTCGGCCCGCCGGCGTGTTCCGGCGGCCCTAGCCGTCCCCTCCTTCAGGGGCTCCGCCCGTTCGAGAGGTCGGGTCGGCCGGCAAGTAGGGGGCCGTCGACGGCAGGCCCAGGTCCGAGGGGAGCAGGGAGCCCACCCAGCAGTCTCGTCGTACGCCCTTGTTGTTGAGCGCGGAGCGCAGGGTGCCCTCGACGGTGAAGCCGGCGCGTTCGGCCACCGCGCGGGAGGCGGTGTTGCCGACTTCCGCGCGCCATTCGAGGCGGTCGACGCGCAGGGCGGTGAAGGCCCAGCGGGTGGCTGTGGTGGTGGCCTCGGTGATGTAACCGTTGCCGCGGTGCTCCTTCGCGGCCCAGAAGCCGAGCTCCGCGACGCCGAGGGAGTGCATGGTGATGGCGAGCATGCCGGTCAGGTCGCCGGCGGGGAGGAAGACGCCGAAGGTGAACATGGAGTCGTTCGCCCAGCCGTCCGGGACGAACTGTTCGGTGAAGGCCCGTGCGTGCTCGGGGAGATAGGGCGAGGGGAACTGGGGGATCCAGCGCTGTGTCTCGGGGTCCTGGGCGGCCGCGTGCACGGCGTCGGAGTCATCAGGGCCGACTGCGCGCAGAACCAGGCGGCCGGTGATGAGCGTGACGGGTTCCATCGGCCGATTCTGCTCGGGGGTCACGCGGGAATGCCATCTATTTGCTCCGTGCGAGCTTTGTGTGAGCGCGTGATCACGGTTCGCGCAATTCGTCGGGAGAACGCGGCACCATCCACGACCCCCGCCCGTTGTCCCCTTTGACGGAGATTTGAAGCACCGGACGTTCGGCGTCCTCGGCAGGCTCCCGGCGTGGCCGGGTCCTCGCATACGATGGCCGTTGCTCAGCCACGTCATATGGAAACCGACCGTCCCAGGCCCGACCGGCAAGGAGACCAACCCCCGTGTCCGTCCTCTCGAAGATCATGCGTGCAGGCGAAGGCAAGATCCTGCGCAAGCTGCACCGCATCGCGGACCAGGTCAACTCCATCGAAGAGGACTTCGTCGACCTCTCCGACGCCGAGCTGCGAGCCCTGACCGAGGAGTACAAGCAGCGCTACCTCGACGGCGAGACGCTGGACGACCTGCTGCCCGAGGCGTTCGCCACCGTGCGCGAGGCCGCCAAGCGTGCCCTCGGTCAGCGCCACTACGACGTGCAGATCATGGGCGGCGCGGCCCTGCACCTCGGCTACGTGGCCGAGATGAAGACCGGTGAGGGCAAGACCCTGGTCGGCACGCTGCCCGCGTATCTCAACGCGTTGTCCGGCAAGGGCGTCCACCTCATCACGGTCAACGACTACCTGGCCGAGCGTGACTCCGAGATGATGGGCCGCGTCCACAAGTTCCTGGGCCTGAGCGTCGGTTGCATCCTTGCCAACATGACGCCGGCCCAGCGCCGTGAGCAGTACGCGTGCGACATCACCTACGGCACGAACAACGAGTTCGGCTTCGACTACCTGCGCGACAACATGGCGTGGTCCAAGGACGAGCTCGTCCAGCGCGGCCACAACTTCGCGATCGTCGACGAGGTCGACTCCATCCTCGTCGACGAGGCCCGTACGCCGCTGATCATCTCCGGCCCGGCCGACCAGGCCACCAAGTGGTACGGCGACTTCGCCAAGCTGGTCACCCGCCTGAAGAAGGGCGAGGCCGGCAACCCGCTCAAGGGCATCGAGGAGACCGGCGACTACGAGGTCGACGAGAAGAAGCGCACGGTCGCCATCCACGAGGCCGGCGTCGCCAAGGTCGAGGACTGGCTGGGCATCGACAACCTCTACGAGTCGGTGAACACCCCTCTGGTGGGCTACCTGAACAACGCCATCAAGGCGAAGGAGCTCTTCAAGAAGGACAAGGACTACGTCGTCATGGACGGCGAAGTCATGATCGTCGACGAGCACACCGGCCGTATCCTCGCCGGCCGCCGCTACAACGAGGGCATGCACCAGGCGATCGAGGCGAAGGAAGGGGTGGACATCAAGGACGAGAACCAGACGCTCGCCACGATCACCCTCCAGAACTTCTTCCGCCTCTACAAGCGCCACGACCACGACGGCAAGGAACAGCCCGGTCTGTGCGGCATGACCGGTACGGCGATGACCGAGGCCGCCGAGTTCCACCAGATCTACAAGCTCGGCGTCGTCCCGATCCCGACCAACCGGCCGATGGTCCGCAAGGACCAGTCGGACCTGATCTACCGCACCGAGGTCGCGAAGTTCGAGGCGGTCGTCGACGACATCGTCGAGAAGCACGAGAAGGGCCAGCCGATCCTCGTCGGCACGACGTCGGTCGAGAAGTCCGAGTACCTCTCGCAGCAGCTCAGCAAGCGCGGCGTCCAGCACGAGGTGCTCAACGCCAAGCAGCACGACCGGGAGGCGATCATCGTCGCCCAGGCCGGCCGCAAGGGCGCCGTCACGGTGGCCACCAACATGGCCGGCCGTGGTACGGACATCAAGCTCGGCGGCAACCCCGAGGACCTCGCCGAGGCGGAGCTGCGCCAGCGCGGCATCGACCCCGAGGAGCACATCGAGGAGTGGGCGCAGGCCCTGCCGGCCGCTTTGGAGCGGGCCGAGGCGGCCGTGAAGGCCGAGAAGGAAGAGGTCGAGAGGCTCGGCGGCCTGTATGTGCTGGGCACCGAGCGGCACGAGTCGCGCCGTATCGACAACCAGCTGCGCGGTCGTTCCGGCCGTCAGGGCGACCCCGGCGAGTCCCGCTTCTACCTCTCGCTCGGCGACGATCTGATGAGGCTCTTCAAGGCCCAGATGGTCGAGCGCGTGATGTCCATGGCGAACGTGCCGGACGACGTGCCGATCGAGAACAAGATGGTCACGCGCGCGATCGCGTCCGCCCAGTCGCAGGTCGAGCAGCAGAACTTCGAGACGCGTAAGAACGTCCTGAAGTACGACGAGGTCCTCAACCGTCAGCGTGAGGTCATCTACGGCGAGCGGCGCCGCGTCCTGGAGGGCGAGGACCTGCACGAGCAGATCCAGCACTTCATGGACGACACCATCGACGCCTACATCAGCGCCGAGACCGCCGAGGGCTTCGCGGAGGACTGGGACCTCGACCGGCTGTGGGGCGCGTTCAAGCAGCTCTACCCGGTGAAGATCACCGTCGAGGAGCTGGAGGACGCGGCCGGCGACCGGGCCGGACTGACCGCCGACTTCATCTCCGAGTCCATCAAGGAAGACATCCACGAGCAGTACCAGGCCCGTGAGACGCAGCTCGGCTCCGAGATCATGCGTGAGCTGGAGCGCCGGGTCGTGCTGTCGGTCCTGGACCGCAAGTGGCGCGAGCACCTCTACGAGATGGACTATCTCCAGGAGGGCATCGGTCTGCGCGCGATGGCGCAGAAGGACCCGCTGGTCGAGTACCAGCGCGAGGGCTTCGACATGTTCACCGCCATGATGGAGGGCATCAAGGAGGAGTCCGTCGGCTACCTGTTCAACCTGGAGGTCCAGGTCGAGCAGCAGGTCGAGGAGGTCCCGGTCGAGGACGCCGCGCCGTCGCTCGACAAGCAGGACTCGGTGCCGGCGCAGGCGGGTGCGCGTCCGGAGATCCGCGCCAAGGGGCTGGACGCTCCGCAGCGCCGCGATCTGCACTTCTCCGCGCCGACCGTGGACGGCGAGGGTGGTGTCGTCGAGGGTGAGTTCGCCGACGACGACGAGCCGGTGCGGTCCGAGGCGGACGGCCTCACGCGCGCGGAGCGTCGCAAGCAGTCGCGGGGTGGGCGTCGCCGCAAGAAGTGACGCTGTCCGCGACGTCTTAGCGGCTGGAGCGGTGTGAAGGGCCGGGTCACCTGGGGGTGGGCCGGCCCTTCGGCGTGTGGTTGCGGTGGGGGCGAGCGTGGCCTACGGCTGGGGCTGGCCCCGGGGAGCCCGTGGGTTTCGTCGGCGGGCGCGGGTGGCGCTTGTGAGGGCGAGCGCGGTCGCGGCGGCTGCCAGGGGCCGGGGCGTGGGTCGGGCGGGGCCAGGAGGGGCTTTGCGGGGCTTCCGGCCCCTGGTGTCGATGGTCGTCGCGGTGGCTGCCGGGGGCCGGAGCGTGGGTCGGGCGGGGCCAGGAGGGGACCTGCGGGGCTTCCGGCCCCTGGTGTCGGTGGTCGTCGCGGTGGCTGCCGGGGGCCGGAGCGTGGGTCGGGCGGGGCCAGGAGGGGCTTTGCGGGGGTTCCTGACCCCTGGTGTCATCGTCGTCGCGGCAGCTGCCGCGGGGGCCGGAGCGTGCCTCGGGCGGGCCAGGAGGAGCTATGCGAGGCTTCCGACCCCCGGTGTCAGTCCTCGGCCCGGCGGCTGCCGCCTGGGCCGCCCAGTTCCACCGCGGTGCAGCGCCAGCGGCGGTCCCGGCCCTGCTCCAGGCGGAAGGCCATGGCGCGGAGCTGGTCGCCGGCGCCGATGCGGGCGAAGGCCTCGACCGCGCCGTCGCGGGGGACGTAGTAGCCGATGTCGCGGACCACGGGCCGGGTGCCGCGGGTGCGCAGGGGGCCGCGTTCGGCGAGCTCGGCGAGTTCGTCGTAGGCCTGGCCGACGGTGTGGCGGAGCATCGAGTGGACGGGGCGTTGGCCGCTGAGGACCGCGAGGAGGAGGTCGGCGAAGACGTCGGTGGGGCGGGGCTGGGGGACGGAGACCGGCCTGCGGGGGGTCTGGGCGGGCACGACGGGGGCGGTGGGCGTGCTCGTGGGGGCGTCCGGGCCGGTTGTGCGCGGGACGTGTGCCGCTGGGCTTGTGGCGCGGGTGGTCGGGCCCGTCGTGGTGACCCGCGTGGTGGACGTGGGGCCGGAGGCCGGGCGGTTGTCGACGGGGGCCGTCCGCGTCCCGGGGCCGGTCGACGGGCCCGGGCGGGCGCCGTCAGCGGCCGTGAGGGTCGCGCCGCCGCTCGGGGTACGGGGCGGGGTGGTGCCCGGGCGACGGGAGTCGCGGCGGCTCGGCGGGCGGGTGCCGGGACGGTGCTGTGCCCTGGTCATGACCTTGTTCATGGGGTCCCCGTTTCAGCGGGCCCGGATGTGTACCGGGCAGTAACTTCCGTGGTTGAGGATCTTGTACGGGGTCGCGGGCGGCGGCGGCAAGGAAGCGGCGGCCCGGGTCGGGCGGCCGGATTCTTCACTTATCCGAGTGAGCGCGGGCGCCGGAGGCCCATGACGGCGGGGCGGCGCCGGGTGAGTTCCCGGACGGGGGTTGACGCCTCCCGGGGTCCGGGCAGGGACTCGAAAGGGGACGCCCGCACGTATCCTGAAGGCCCTCACCGAGGCCCTCGCGGAGCGTTCCGACCCCGCCCTCCGACCACGAAAGCGGCAGCCCATGCGTGTCTACGTCCCCCTGACCCTCTCCGGTCTCGCCGAGGCGTACAAGACGGGCGAGCTGGGCCCCGGACCGCTCCTCGCCTACGCCGTGACGCCCGCGTTGCGCGAGTGGTACCTCTCCGACGACATCGAGGAGCTGGAGTACGCGGCGCTGAACCGGGCCGCGTTCGCCTCGCTGCGGCTGTTGGCGGCGGACCCCGAGGCGGTACGGCGCCGGGTCGTGGTCGCCGTCGACGTGCCCGACGGCACGGCCCATGCCGACCCCGACCGCGGGCTCGACCCGGCGGCGCTCGGCGAGGTCAACGTCGCGGGCGCCGTGGCGCTGGCCAAGGCGGCGGCCGTCCACGTCGACGCCGGTGACGCGGAGGCGGACGTCACCGCCGCCGCGCAGGCACTGCCGGCGGCGGACGGCGGGGACGACGACGCGCAGTTCGTCGTGGACGGGGCCGAGGACCACGAGCTGCTCTGGTACGCCACGCAGGAGATCCCGAACCTGGTCGGGCTGGGGGACTGAGGGGCGCGACCCTGCTTGGAGGTGGGGGCGGTCCCTGCGCGACCCAGCCCGGAGACGCGTGTTCCTGCCTGGAGACGGGGGTGCGCCTGCCCGGATGCCCGGAGATGCGCATTACTGCCTCTGTGGCCTGCGGGCCCCTTGATTGTCAGTGGCGGCGGGTACCTTTTTGGGCATGGGGAAGCAAGCGGGCGCGCACATCGTCTGGGACTGGAACGGCACCCTGTTCCACGACAATGACGCGATCATCGGGGCGACCAACGCCGCATTCGCCGAGCTGGGGCTCGAGCCGATCACGCTGGAGCGGTACCGGGCGCTGTACTGCGTGCCGGTGCCGAAGTTCTACGAGCGGCTGATGGGGCGGCTGCCGACCGACGCCGAGTGGATGGTCATGGACGAGACCTTCCACCGGTACTACACCGAGCACCGGGTCCGGTGCCAACTGACGGCCGGAGCGGTCGAGTTGCTCGCGGGGTGGCGGTCGGCGGGGCGCAGCCAGTCGATCCTCAGCATGTACGGGCACGACGATCTCGTCCCGCTGGTCCGCGGGTTCGGGATCGAGGCCCACTTCCTCCGTGTCGACGGGCGGACCGGGCCCTCCGGGGGCAGCAAGGCCGAGCACATGACGCGGCATCTCTCCGCGCTGGTCGGGGTGGATCCGGCGCGGACGGTGGTGATCGGGGACGCGGCGGACGACGCGGTGGCGGCGCGGTACGTGGGGGCGCAGGCGGTGTTGTACACGGGGGGTTCGCACGGTCGGGCCAGCCTGGAGACGGCGGGGGTGCCTGTCGTGGACACGTTGGCGGAGGCTGTCGTGGAGGCGGAGCGGTTGGCGGCGTAGGGGGAGGGCGCGCCGGTGAGACGGGGCGCTGGAGCGAGGACCGCAACGGCACCCCGGCCCCTACGGCATCCCCCTCAGGCCACGGGCGCCTTGGCCCGCAGGATGATGGTCAGGAACTCGCGCATCCAGCGGGAGTGGTCAACCGACGGCCCCGAGCCGACCCGCGCCCCCGCCTACGGCTCCGAGCCGACCCTCGTGCCCGTGGCCCCGGGCCGATGCCCCCCGGACCGACCCGCGCCCCCGCGCCTACGGCTTCGAACCGCCCCGTACCCACGTCCCCGTACCCGCGCCCCCGCGCCTACGGCTTCGGACCGCCCCATACCCACGCCCCCGACCGCTCCCCGTACCCCCGCCCCCCACCAACCGCCCCTGTGCAGAACGTCAAAGTTCGACCCCCGGTTTTGTACACATACGGCTCATGACGGGCCCCCTGTAAGGAGCGATAGCCTTGGTGGCGTGATCAGCGCGATAGTTCGCGGGGGCATCGTCGCCCTTGCCCTGCGCCCGGAGAGCACGGACGACATCCGTGACCGGGCGGCAGTCGCTGGTCTTCGCGGGCGGGGCGGGGGTATACGGACCCCCGGGGCGCCGCACATCTCTCCGGAAGCGGCGTCGTGGAGAGCGGCGTCACATCCGTCAGGCGTGTCGAGAATGGCTGATAACCCCCCGCTCATCTCCCCTTGCGGCATAGCGTCGGAGCAGACCGGACACCCCGCGTCACGGCGTCACGTCGTAAGGGAAGCGACCGTTTTTCCTTCAACGTCACGCAATGGCGCGCGACAGGAGCCAGAGGACAATGCAGACCAAGCTGGACGAAGCCAAGGCCGAGCTGCTCGAGAGGGCCGCCCGGGTAGCTGAGAACAGCCCGGTCGGGGGGCACCTACCGACCGGGACGACGGACGAGAGCACCCCGGACCGGGAGACCGTGCTCGCGTTCCTCCAGCGCTACTACCTGCACACCGCCCCGGAGGACCTCGCCGATCGCGACCCGGTCGACGTCTTCGGAGCCGCGTACTCGCACTACCGGCTGGCCGAGAACCGGCCACAGGGAACGGCCAATGTGCGGGTGCTCACGCCCACCGTCGAGGAGAACGGCTGGGCCTGCACGCATTCGATCGTCGAGGTCGTCACCGACGACATGCCCTTCCTCGTCGACTCGGTCACCAACGAGCTGACCCGGCAGGGGCGCGGCATCCATGTCGTCATCCACCCGCAGGTCGTCGTCCGACGGGACGTCACCGGCAAGCTCGTCGAGGTGCTCCCGCAGCGGCCCAGCGGAGAGCTGCCGCACGACGCGTACATCGAGTCCTGGATCCACGTCGAGATCGACCGTGAGACCGACCGCGGGGACCTGAAGCAGATCACCGCCGATCTGCTGCGTGTCCTGTCGGACGTCCGCGAGACCGTCGAGGACTGGGAGAAGATGCGGGACGCGGCGCTGCGGATGGCCGATGAGCTGCCCGCCGAGCCCATCGCCTCCGACCTGCGCGAGCAGGAGATCGAGGAGGCCCGCGAGCTGCTGCGCTGGCTGGCCGCCGACCACTTCACCTTCCTCGGGTACCGCGAGTACCAGCTCCGCGAGGACGACTCCCTCGCCGCCGTGCCGGGCACCGGTCTCGGCATCCTGCGCTCCGACCCGCATCACGCCGAGGACGAGAGCCACCCCGTCAGCCCCTCCTTCGAGCGGCTGCCCGCCGACGCCCGCGCGAAGGCGCGCGAGCACAAGCTCCTGGTGCTGACCAAGGCCAACAGCCGGGCGACCGTGCACCGGCCGTCGTACCTCGACTACATCGGGGTGAAGAAGTTCGACGCCGAGGGCAACGTCGTCGGTGAGCGCCGCTTCCTGGGCCTGTTCTCCTCGGCCGCCTACACCGAGTCCGTCCGCCGGGTTCCCGTGATCCGCCGCAAGGTCGAGGAGGTGCTCCAGCGCGCCGGGTTCTCGCCCAACAGCCACGACGGGCGCGACCTGCTCCAGATCCTGGAGACCTACCCGCGCGACGAGCTGTTCCAGACCCCGGTCGACGAGCTCCAGGCCATCGTCACCTCCGTCCTCTACCTCCAGGAGCGGCGGCGGCTGCGGCTCTACCTGCGCCAGGACGAGTACGGGCGCTACTACTCCGCCCTCGTCTACCTCCCGCGCGACCGCTACACCACCGGCGTCCGGCTGCGGATCATCGACATCCTCAAGGAGGAACTCGGCGGTATCAGCGTCGACTTCACGGCCTGGAACACCGAGTCGATCCTCTCCCGGCTGCACTTCGTGGTCCGGGTCCCGCAGGGCACCGAGCTGCCGGAGCTGTCCGACCTCGACAAGGAGCGCATCGAGGCGCGTCTGGTGGAGGCCGCCCGCTCCTGGGCCGACGGTTTCACCGAGGCACTCAACGCCGAACTCGGCGAGGAGCGCGCCGCCGAGCTGCTGCGCCGCTACGGCAACGCCTTCCCCGAGGGCTACAAGGCCGACCACACCGCGCGCGCCGCGGTCGCCGACCTGGTGCACCTGGAGAAGCTCACCGAGGAGAACGACTTCGCGCTGAGCCTGTACGAGCCGGTCGGCGCCGCCCCCGAGGAGCGCCGCTTCAAGATCTACCGCAAGGGCGCCGCGATCACCCTGTCCGCCGTGCTGCCGGTCCTCAACCGGCTCGGCGTCGAGGTGATGGACGAGCGGCCCTACGAGCTGCGCTGCTCGGACCGCAGCATCGCCTGGATCTACGACTTCGGGCTGCGCATGCCCCGGTCGCAGAACGGCGCCGGTGACTACCTCGGCGACGACGGCCGCGAGCGTTTCCAGGAGGCCTTCGCCGCGACCTGGACGGGCCTGGCGGAGAACGACGGCTTCAACGCCCTCGTGCTCAGCGCCGGGCTGAACTGGCGTCAGGCGATGGTGCTGCGGGCGTACGCCAAGTACCTGCGGCAGGCGGGCTCCACCTTCTCGCAGGACTACATGGAGGACACCCTCCGCAACAACGTCCACACCACCCGGCTGCTCGTCTCCCTGTTCGAGGCGCGGATGTCGCCGGACCGGCAGCGCGCTGGGCACGAGATCGTGGACGCCCTCCTCGAAGAGCTCGACGCCGCCCTCGACCAGGTGGCCTCCCTCGACGAGGACCGGATCCTCAGGTCCTTCCTGACCGTCATCAAGGCGACCCTGCGCACCAACTTCTTCCAGGAGGCGAAGGGCGGCAAGCCGCACGAGTACGTCTCCATGAAGTTCGACCCGCAGGCCATCCCGGACCTGCCGGCGCCGCGTCCGGCGTTCGAGATCTGGGTGTACTCGCCGCGCGTCGAGGGTGTGCACCTGCGCTTCGGCAAGGTCGCGCGTGGCGGTCTGCGCTGGTCCGACCGGCGCGAGGACTTCCGCACGGAGATCCTCGGCCTGGTCAAGGCGCAGATGGTGAAGAACACTGTCATCGTGCCGGTCGGCGCCAAGGGCGGCTTCGTCGCCAAGCAGCTGCCCGACCCGGGTGTGGACCGGGACGCGTGGCTGGCCGAGGGCATCGCCAGCTACAAGACGTTCATCTCGGCGCTGCTCGACATCACCGACAACATGGTGGCGGGCGAGGTCGTGCCCCCGGCGGACGTGGTCCGCCACGACGAGGACGACACCTACCTGGTCGTCGCCGCCGACAAGGGCACCGCGACCTTCTCGGACATCGCCAACGGGGTCGCCGAGCAGTACAACTTCTGGCTGGGCGACGCCTTCGCCTCCGGTGGTTCGGCGGGCTACGACCACAAGGGCATGGGCATCACCGCGCGCGGCGCCTGGGAGTCCGTCAAGCGGCACTTCCGGGAGCTCGGTGTCGACACCCAGAGCGAGGACTTCACGGTCGTCGGCATCGGTGACATGTCCGGTGACGTGTTCGGCAACGGCATGCTGCTCAGCGAGCACATCCGCCTGGTCGCCGCCTTCGACCACCGGCACATCTTCATCGACCCGAACCCGGACGCGGCCACCTCCTACGCCGAGCGCCGCCGTGTCTTCGAGCTGCCGCGCTCCAGCTGGGCCGACTACAACGCCGAGCTCATCTCGGCCGGCGGCGGCGTGTTCCCCCGCAGCGCCAAGGCCATCCCGGTCAACGCGCACATCCGCGAGGCCCTCGGCATCGACGGCAAGGTCGCCAAGATGACCCCGGCCGACCTGATGAAGGCCATCCTCCAGGCGCCGGTGGACCTGCTGTGGAACGGCGGCATCGGCACGTACGTCAAGGCCTCCACCGAGACCCAGGCCGACGTCGGCGACAAGGCCAACGACCCGATCCGGGTGGACGGCGCGGACCTCAGGGTCAAGGTCGTCGGCGAGGGCGGCAACCTGGGGCTCACCCAGCTCGGCCGGATCGAGTTCGCGCTGCACGGCGGCAAGATCAACACCGATGCCATCGACAACAGCGCGGGCGTGGACACCTCCGACCACGAGGTGAACATCAAGATCCTGCTCAACGGCCTGGTCAGGGACGGCGACATGACCGTCAAGCAGCGCAACAAGCAGCTCGCCGAGATGACCGACGAGGTCGGCCGGCTGGTTCTGCGCAACAACTACGCGCAGAACACGGCCATCGCCAACGCGCTCGCCCAGTCCAAGGACATGCTCCACGCCCAGCAGCGCTACCTGCGCCACCTGGTGCGCGCGGGCCTGCTGGACCGGGCGCTGGAGTTCCTGCCCACGGACCGCCAGATCCGCGAACGCCTGGGCGCCGCACAGGGCCTGACCGGCCCGGAGACGGCCGTCCTCCTGGCGTACACGAAGATCACGGTCTCCGACGAGCTGCTGCACACCTCGCTCCCGGACGACCCCTATCTGCGCGGGCTGCTGCACGCGTACTTCCCGAGCGCGCTGCGCGAGAAGTTCGCCGAGCACATCGACAACCACCCGCTGCGCCGCGAGATCATCACGACCGTGCTGGTCAACGACACGGTCAACACCGGCGGTACGACGTATCTGCACCGGCTGCGCGAGGAGACCGGCGCCTCCCTTGAGGAGATCGTGCGGGCGCAGACCGCGGCGCGTGCGATCTTCCGCTCGGCCATGGTGTGGGACGGCGTGGAGGCGCTCGACAACCAGGTCCAGGCCGACGTCCAGACCCGGATCCGGCTGCACTCGCGCCGGCTCGTCGAACGCGGCACGCGCTGGCTGCTCAACAACCGGCCGCAGCCGCTGCAACTCGCCGAGACCGTCGAGTTCTTCGCCGAGCGCGTCGAGGAGGTCTGGTCCCAGCTGCCGAAGCTGCTCAGGGGCGCGGACCTGGAGTGGTACCAGCAGATCCACGACGAGCTGTCCGGCGCGGGTGTCCCCGACGAGGTGGCCACGCGCGTGGCCGGGTTCTCCTCCGCCTTCCCGACGCTGGACATCGTCTCGGTGGCCGACCGCATGGGCCGGGACCCGATGGACGTCGCCGAGGTCTACTACGACCTCGCCGACCGCCTCCACATCACCCAGCTCATGGACCGCATCATCGAGCTGCCCCGCGCCGACCGCTGGCAGTCCATGGCCCGCGCCTCGATCCGCGAGGACCTCTACGCGGCCCACGCGGCGCTGACCGCGGACGTCCTCGCGGTGGGCGACGGCACCTCGACCCCCGAGCAGCGCTTCAAGGCGTGGGAGGAGAAGAACGCCGCGATCCTGGGCCGGGCGCGCACCACCCTGGAGGAGATCCAGGGCTCGGAGACCTTCGACCTCGCCAACCTCTCGGTGGCGATGCGAACGATGCGCACCCTGCTGCGGACGCATTCGTAGCGGATACGACGAGAAGGGCGCCCCGGGCCGTGACGGTTCGGGGCGCCCTTCTCGTCTGTCGGCCGGGGGTGTTCCCGCACGAGGTGCCGATGACGGCGAGGGTCTAGACGGCGGCCTTCGGCTTGGGCTTGGGCTTCGGCTTGGTCGTCTTGTCGCCGGTGAAGGCCTCGTACTCCTTCAGGACGTCCTCGGTGGGCCCGTCCATGCGCAGCTCGCCGCGCTCCAGCCACAGCACCCGGTCACAGGTGTCGCGGATGGACTTGTTGTTGTGGCTGACCAGGAACACCGTGCCCGCGTGCTTGCGCAGTTCGCGGATGCGGGCCTCGGAGCGCTTCTGGAAGGAGCGGTCGCCGGTGGCGAGGGCCTCGTCGATGAGGAGGACGTCGTGGTCCTTGGCGGCGGCGATGGAGAAGCGCAGCCGGGCGCCCATGCCGGAGGAGTACGTACGCATGGGCAGGGTGATGAAGTCGCCTTTCTCGTTGATGCCGGAGAAGTCGACGATCTCCTGGTAGCGCTCCTTGATCTGCTCGCGGGACATGCCCATCGCGAGGCCGCCGAGGTAGACGTTGCGCTCGCCGGTCAGGTCGCCCATCAGGGCCGCGTTGACGCCGAGGAGGGAGGGCTGGCCGTCGGTGTAGATGGCGCCGCTCTCCACCGGCAGCAGTCCGGCGACCGCCTTGAGCAGGGTCGACTTGCCGGAGCCGTTGGTGCCGATGAGGCCGATCGCCTCGCCCTTGTAGGCGACGAAGGACACCTTCTTCACGGCGTGCACCTTGCGGACGCCGGAGGCCTTCTCGGTCTGCTCGCGGCGCAGGATGCGGTTGAGGGCGGCGGTCGCCGAACCGCGGCCGGCGCCGGTGCCGTTGACGCGGTAGACGATGTCGACGTCGTCGGCGATGACGGTGGGGGTGGTCTCGTTCTCAGCCACGGCCGTAGGTCTCCTCAGCCTTCCAGAAGTAGATGAAGCCGCCGACTCCGGCGAGCAGCGCCCAGCCCGCCGCGATCGCCCACACGTGGTGCGGCAGCTGGCTGGAGTGGAAGCTGTCGATCAGGGCGTAGCGCATCAGGTCGATGTAGACGGCCGCCGGGTTGGCCTGGAGCACCGGGCCGACCCAGGACGGCAGGTCGTTGTGCTTGCTGAGCAGGTGGTCGATGCTCCACATCACGCCGGAGACGTACATCCACGTGCGCAGCACGAACGGCATCAGCTGGGCGATGTCCGGGGTCTTGGCGCCGAGCCGGGCCAGGACCATCGAGACGCCGGCGTTGAAGGTGAACTGCAGGATCAGCGCCGGGATCGCCAGCAGCCAGGACGCCGAGACGGGGACGCCGAAGCAGAGCAGGATCACGACCAGGGCGGCCATCGAGAACAGCAGCTGCTGGAGCTGCTGGAGGCAGAAGGAGATCGGCAGCGCGGCCCGCGGGAAGTGCAGGGCGCGGACCAGGCCGAGGTTGCCGGAGATGGCGCGGGTGCCCGCGAGGATCGAGCTCTGGGTGAAGGTCCAGATGAACACGCCCGTGACCAGGAACGGGATGTAGTCCGGCACGCCGTTCTTGGTGCCCAGCAGCACGCCGAAGATGAAGAAGTACACCGCCGCGTTCAGCAGCGGGTTCATCACCTGCCAGATCTGGCCGAGCTTCGCCTGGCTGTACTGGGCGGTGAGCTTGGCGGTGGAGAACGCGGTGATGAAGTGGCGCCGGGCCCACAGCTGGCGGATGTACTCGGGCAGGGTGGGGCGGGCACCGCTGACCGAGAGGCCGTGGCGGGCGGCGAGGGCCGCGAGGTCGCCTTCGGCGGGCGCGGGGACGGGCGCCGCCGTCGGGGGCGGTGTGTGGAGGACCTGGCTCACATCCGCTGCTTTCGCTCGGGGGGTGGGGTCGTGCGGGGTGGTGCGTCGGGACTGCGTGCGGCCGGCTGCCCGTTCCCCGGCGTTTCCTTACGCTTCTCTTCACGTTCTCTTACGTCGGGACGGGACCGTATCGTCGCAACGTGAGCGTAGGCCGAGTCGGCGTCGGAACGCAACCGTTTCGTCGTGACGGATGGGTCGGGACGGGTCCGTTCCGTCGTCACGTTCCGCGTGGGGACGGGACCGTATCGTCGTAACGCCCTATGCTGGTCCGCATGACGAACGCCGACGAGCCGCAGCCCCGTCCGCGCCGCCGGGCCCCCGCCGGAGCCGCCGTGCTCCGGGAGGATGTGACGGACGCCATCCGGGCGGCGGTCTTCGAGGAGCTCGCGACGGTCGGTTACGCGCGGATGTCCATCGAGGGGATCGCGCGCCGGGCCGGCGTCGGCAAGACCGCGGTCTACCGGCGCTGGCCCTCCAAGCTGCACCTGGTCCTCGACGTGGTGTCGGCACTCGCCGTGCGGGGGCTGCCCGCGCCGGACACCGGCGCGCTGGAGAGCGACCTGCGGCTGCTGTACGAGGTGACCTCCCGTGCGCTGCGCCACCCCGTGGCCTCGCAGATCCTGCCGGACCTCCAGGCCGAGGCGGCCCGTAACCCCGAGATCGCCGAGGCGGTGCAGAAGGCGCTGCGGGACGGGCAGGAGGAGGTCGCCAGCAAGATCATCGTGGCGGCGGAGCAACGCGGGGAGGTCCGGGCGGGCCTCGACGACGAACTGGCCCTCGATCTGATCTCCGGGCCGCTGTACTGGCGGTCCGTGGTGATCCGGAGCCCGAAACTGCCCAGGGGCTACCTGGACGCGCTCGCGCGGGCGACGGCGGCGGGGCTCAAGGCGCTGTAGCCGGGCTCGGTCCGTTGCTCGCGGCGCAGGCACACCGGGGCCGGGACAGTGAGCGGAGAGGCCGGACGACGGTCGTGGGGCGGCGTGCTCCGACCGTGCCCCCCGCTGGTGCCGCCAGGTCCTAGTTCCGCGCCGCCTCCGGATGCAGGTGCACCCAGCCGTCCCAGGCCGAGGTGATCATGTCCTGGACGTCGTGGCGGGACTTCCAGCCGAGTTCGGTGGTGATGCGGTCGGCGCAGGCGACGACGCGGGCGGGGTCGCCGGGGCGGCGGGGGGTGACCGTCGGGGGACGGTCGTGGCCGGTCACGGCGTTGATGCGGTCGATCATCTCGCGGACCGACACGCCCTCGCCGCGGCCGATGTTGAGGGTGAGGTCGCGGCCGGGGGAGGCGTGCAGGGCGCGGGCCGCGGCCACGTGGGCCTCGGCCAGGTCGACCACGTGGATGTAGTCGCGGACGCAGGTGCCGTCCGGGGTGGCGTAGTCGTCGCCGAAGATGCGCGGGGGCGCGTTCTGCGTGAGCATCTCGAAGACCATGGGGATCAGGTTGGAGACCCCGGTGTCCGCGAGGTCGGGGCTCGCCGCGCCCGCCACGTTGAAGTAGCGCAGCGCCGCCGTGGCCAGGCCGGTCGCGCGGCCCGTCGCGCGGACCAGCCACTCCCCGGCCAGCTTCGTCTCGCCGTACGGCGACATGGGCGCGCACGGCGTCTCCTCCGTGACCAGCTCCACGTCCGGCATGCCGTACACCGCCGCCGAGGAGGAGAAGACGAAGGACGCGACGCCCGCCTTGGTCACCTGCTCCAGGAGGACGCGCAGGCCCTCGACGTTCTCCCGGTAGTAGTGCAGCGGCAGGTCCACCGACTCGCCCACCTGCTTCTTCGCCGCCAGATGCACGACCCCGGTGACGGCGTGGTCCGCCAGGGCCCGCGCCACCCGCCCGCCGTCCAGGGTGGACCCCACCACCAGCGGCACACCGGCCGGCACCCGCTCGGCGATCCCCGTCGACAGGTCGTCGTAGACCACGGCGGTCTCGCCCGCCTCGGTCATCGCCCGTACGACGTGCGCCCCGATGTAGCCGGCGCCGCCGGTGATCAGCCAGGTCATGTGCGGCCGTCCCCTCGTCAGTCCGGCTATCAGTGAATCAGGCGCCGCAGACCGTCGCGCACCATCGCGACGACTCCCCGTGAGCGCGCCGCTACGGCAGGTGTCCCTCCGGGGTCGTGTCCCTCGCGTATCGCCTGCGCCAGCTCCTCGCGCCCGGCGGCCAGCAGGATCCCGTGGGCCAGCCGGTAGGCCTCCCGGAGCGCCGGTGCGTCGGGGTGCGATGGGGCGCGCGGGACGTACACGCGCGCCGGTACGAGCGCGATGCGTGGGCTCGCGGCGAGCACGCGCGCGTGGAAGACGACGTCCTCGTGCGCGAAGCGGCCCTCGGGGAAGCGGATGCCGTTCTCGTGCAGGAAGCCGGTGCGGTAGAGCTTGCTGCCGCTCGCGGTGTCGTGGACCAGGGGCGGGCGCTGGGAGCTCAGCGCGCACAACCCGCTCGCGACCTCCGCGCGCGCCCCGACCAGCGCCTCCAGTGCGCCGGGCAGCAGGACGTCACCGCCGTCCTGGAACATCACATACGGCGCCGTCACGCGGTCGAGCCCGGTGTTGCGCGGGCTGCCGCGGCCGCCGCTGTGCACCCGGCGGCGGAGCACGCGCACGCGTGGGTCGACGCGGGCGAGACGGGCCAGCCGCTCCCCGCTGCCGTCCGTGGAGCAGTCGTCCACGACCAGGACCTCGCGCACGACGGCGCCCTGGGCGAGCGCGGAGCGCACGGTGTCCCTCACGCGCGGGGCGTTGTCGTACCCGGTCACGACGACGCAGACCTCGGGGGCGCGGTAATCCATGGCGGGTGTTCCGGAATCGTGGGACGGGGGACCGGACCCCGGTCAGGGGGCTGCCGGCGTCCGGCCCGGAAGACGGGGGGAGGCCTCGCCGGGTTCACTCGGGGGCGACGGGTCCGCCGCCGCCCGGGTGGCGCGCCACAGGCGGGTGAACGACAGCGCGGCGGCCGCGGCGAGCAGGCCGTTGCGTACGAGCATCAGCGCGCAGCCGGTCCAGGTGGCGGCCTCGACCTCGCCGTACAGGACCGGGTACACGACCGCGCTCAGCGCCGTCGCCGCCAGGATCAGCGCGGCCACCGGGCGCTGTGTGGTGTGCCGCGAGGTCAGGCAGACGGCGGCCAGGCCCAGCAGCCAGATCATGTACTGCGGGCTGATCACCCGGCTGGTGACGGTGAAGAGCAGGACGGCGGCCAGCGCGGCGTCGTACGGCGTCGCCGCGCTCCAGCGACGGGCCCGCACCCGCCACAGCAGGAGCAGCGCGAGGGCGGCGGCGGTGGCCGCGAGGCAGGCGGCGGCGACCAGCGACACGTACGGGCCGGTGTACTCCATGGCGCCGTACCGGTAGCGCACCACGCCCGGCCACCCGGCGTGCGTGGCGAGACCGAGTGCCGTGCCGCCGAAGGACTCGATCTGCACGCCCCGGCCGCCCTGCTGGCTCAGGAAGGCGAGGGGATGGGCGAACAGCACGGCGAGGACGGTGAGCGCCGCGGCCCCCGTCACCGTCGTCCACGTCCACGCCGACCGGGTCGCCCGCCCCCTCGGCGCGCCGACCAGGACCAGGGCCGGCCACACCTTCACCAAGGCGCCCAGCGCCGCGAACGCGCCGCACGCGCGCGTGGAGCGCTCCAACGCCAGCAGGGCGATGACGGCCAGGGCGGTGGCCTGCACGTCGTAGCGGGCGAGCGGGACGTGCAGGAGGAGCGGGAGGCCGCCCGTCCACAGGGCGGCGCCGCGCAGGCTGCGGCCCGGGCGGGTGCCCGCGCGGGCCAGCGCGACCGTGATCACCGCGTCGGAGGCCAGGGCGAGGGCGATGAAGGCCTGGAAGTACGTCAGGCCCGGCAGCAGTCCGGGCGACAGCAGGACCGGGCCCGCGCCCGGGGGGTACTGCCACAGCGTGTCGTGCGCCGGGAAGGCGCCGCGGGCCAGCACGTCGTACCACTGCCGGTACACCCACCACACCTCACGGCCGACCCCGCCGCCGCCCAGCAGGGGCGAGGTGCCGTGGGCGAGCAGCCACAGCATCAGGGCGCGGGTGGCGAGCCAGGCGGCGGCGAGGGCGGGGAGGCGACGTTTCATCACGGCGGATCGTAAGCCGGATGAATTGCCTTTTCATGGACATAAGGCGCGTATCCGGCGATCACGACCCGCTTTCTGGCGGCACCGGGCTCACGCCTCACCGTCCCGGGCTCACGCCTCACCGTCCCGGGCTCGCGCCTCACCGTCCCGGCTCGCGCCGCGCGGTTCCGGGCTCGCGCCTCACCGCCCCGGGCTCACGCCGTCCCGCGCTACTCCTCCAGCTGGGCCGAGTCCAGTGCTGTGGTCAGCTCGTCCAGCCTGGCCCGCAGCTCGCGGATCTCGTCCATGTCGAAGCCGGTCGCGGCGGCGATCCGGCGCGGCACCTCCAGCGCGCGCTCGCGCAGCGCGTCGCCCTCCTCGGTGAGCCGGACCTCCACGGAGCGCTCGTCGCGGACGCTGCGCTCACGGCGGACCAGGCCGGCCGCCTCCAGGCGCTTGAGCAGCGGGGAGAGCGTGCCGGAGTCCAGGCGCAGGTGTTCGCCGAGCTTCTTGACGGGCAGGTCGCCCTGCTCCCACAGCACCAGCATCACCAGGTACTGCGGGTACGTGAGGCCGAGGTCCTTGAGGATCACGCGGTACACGCCGCCGAAGGCGCGCGAGGCGGCGTTCAGGGAGAAGCAGATCTGCTGATCCAGGCGGAGCCAGTCGGTGGCGGGTGCAGGCGTGGTCATGTCTCCAGAATAGCGCTTGTTCGTCATTTAGTTGTGCGCAATTGAATTGTGTGCTCTACTTGTCGTCGTGAGCGGCCCGGACCGAAGGGAAAGGGCCGACCGCCCCCGCTTGACTCTTCTGAGAGGGATGGAACCCATGAGCGCGCTCTACACCGCTGTCGCCACCGCCACCCACGGCCGCGACGGTCGTGCCGTCAGCAACGACGGCCAGATCGACCTCCAGCTGGCCCCGCCGGCCGCGCTGGGCGGCAACGGTCAGGGCACCAACCCCGAGCAGCTCTTCGCCGCCGGTTACGCCGCCTGCTTCGGCAGCGCCCTCGGTCTCGTGGGCCGCCAGGCCAAGGTCGACGTGAGCGACGCCTCGGTGACCGGCGAGGTCAGCATCCACAAGCAGGGCGAGGGCTTCGGCCTGTCCGTCGTGCTCCGTGTCGAGCTGCCCGACACCGTGGACGAGGCGACGGGCCGCAAGCTCGTCGAGGCCGCCCACCAGGTCTGCCCCTACTCCAACGCCACCCGCGGCAACATAGAGGTCGAGCTCGTCATCGAGTAGTCACCGGCCCGGACCCCGGCGACGCTCTCCACGGCCGCCCGCACCCCTGCGGGCGGCCGTTCGTCGTCCGCGCGGGCAACCGCCCCTGACCGGGCACCAGATGCCGTACGCCCCGCCCCCCTCAGAGGCGTGCTCCGCCGGGGCGGCCGGACGGGCGCCAGGTGTGCGGTCGGGTCGGGGTGGGTCCCGAGCTGTTGGAGGGCATACGAACTCCCCTGGGTGCGAACGGCGTTCAGACGGTTTCGGTGACGACCGCAGGTGACGCCGGGCGCGGCACGAGAGCCGGTGGCCGCTCCTCCAGGGCCGCCGCCGCGGACGGGACCGGGAAGCGCTCGGCGAGCGGCACGAACGGCACCGGGTCGCTCTCGCCCAGCACCACCCGCCGCACCACCCGCTCGGCGGCGCGGCCGTCGTCCCAGGGGCAGAACCGCTCGCGGAACGCCGAGCGCAGCTGGGTGGAGCGGGAGCCGCGCCAGTGGCCGGTGGCGAAGATGTCGGTCAGCTCGTCCTCGCTGCGCGCGATCGCGCCCGGCGGGAAGGCACGCAGATCGAAGTAGGTGCCGCGAGCCGCCTCGTACGCCTCCCGGTCGTCGGCGTGGATCACGATCGGGCGGTCCAGGCCCGCGTAGTCGAACATCAGGGACGAGTAGTCCGTCACCAGGGCGTCCGAGGCCAGGCACAGGGACTCCACGCTCGGGTGGTCGCTGACGTCGATGACCCGCCCGCCGCTCGCCCAGAGCGGGCCGCCGTGCCGGTGATGGGCGCGGGCCAGGACGACGAAGCCGGGGCCCAGGCGGCGCGTGACGCGGTCCAGGTCGAGGGCGGGGCGCTGGGTGCGGCGGTAGTCGCGGTGGGTCGGCGCGTACAGGATCGCCACCGTGCCCCGCGGGATGCCGAGCGACTCGCGCAGCCGCGTCACGTCCTGCGAAGTCGCCTGCTGGAACACGTCGTTGCGCGGACAGCCGTACTCCAGCGTGGTGTACGCGCCCGGGTAGACCCGCTCCCAGGTCAGGGTGGAGTGGCGGTTGGCGGACAGCAGGTAGTCCCACTTGTCGACGTCCTCCAGGAGGGCGCCGAAGTCCACCTCGCGGGCGGCCGCGGGGCGTTCCTGGAGGTCCAGGCCCATGTGCTTGAGGGGGGTGCCGTGCTGGGTCTGCACGAAGACCTGGCCCGGCCGCTTGACCAGACGGCGATCGAAACCGACGTTGCTGACCAGGTACTTGGAGCGGGCCAGCGCCGTCCAGTAGGCGGCCGAACCGGGGCGCACCCGGCGGGTGGCGGTCGGGATCGTGTGGTGGTGCTCGGCGCCGGCGATCCACGCGGTGCGGAGGTGCGGGGCGTAGGTGCGGAACGCCTCCTCCAGCGCGCCCGGGTTGCAGCCGTGGCCGCGGCTGCCGTAGGCGGCGAAGACGGCGTGGTCCTCGCGCAGGGGCAGGCGCAGCTGGACGCGGTAGTGCAGCCGGAGGGCCGCCGCGCGCAGGGCCCGGGCGAGGCGGGTCGTGCGGCGGGCGGTGCGCCGGCCCAGCCTCCTGGCCGACTCCAGGGTCCGGTAGGTGCGGTGCAGGCCCAGGCGGACCAGGGTGTGGCGGAGCCGGGCGCGGAGCGGGACGGGGTGGCCGGGGGTCCGGTAACGGCGGTAGTGGGCGCGGGCCTTGAGCAGGAACTCGGCACGCATACCGCGCGGCAGGCTACGCCGCTCGGTGAACACCGTCGACAGGTGGTCGACCATGCCGCGGAACAACGCCGGTCGCCAGCCCGCGAGTTCGGGAGACTGGTCGACGTAGGCGAAGACCCGGTCGTACTGGTCGAAGACGTCGAAGTGGCGGCGGCCGGCGGTGCCGGGGACGCTGCCCCGGCGGCGCCGGCGGTGGTGGACGCAGACCCGGTCCAGGGTCGCGAGGGTCTCGGCGCTCATCAGGGCCGGGTACGTCCAGGGCGTGTCCTCGTACCAGCCCGGCGGGAAGGAGAACCGCGCCCGCTCCACGAACTCCCTGCGGTACGCCTTGTTCCAGGCCGCCGCGCGCACCCGCAGCAGTCCCGGCCGGTCCTCCAGGCGGAAGGGCGCCGGGCCCTGCTCGGTGAGCTGCGCGGCGCGGCCGTCGCGGACCGCCTCGCCCGTCCAGTCGGTCAGCGCGTGGTCGTAGACCAGCACGTCCGGGTCGCCGGTCTCCTTCAGCCGGTCGGCGATCGCCCGGAGCGCGTCCGGGGTGAGGGTGTCATCGCCGTCGAGGAAGACCAGGTAGTCCCCGGTCGCCACCGCGAGGCCGGCGTTGCGCGCGCCGCCCAGGCCCCGGTTCTCGGCCAGGTGCACCGGCCTGACCCGCGGGTCACGCGCGGCGAACTCGTCGATGACCGCCCCGCAGGCGTCCGGCGAGCAGTCGTCGACGGCGATCAGCTCCAGATCCGGGTACGACTGCGAGAGCGCCGAGTCCAGGCACGCGTGCAGATACGCCTGAACCTTGTATGCGGGGACGATGACACTGAACCTGGGCAAGGCACATCCAAGAGTCGGCGAGTCGGCGCGGGCGTTCGGCCCGGGAACTGCCGGCGGGGCGCGTTGGTTACGTGGTGTGCTGCATACGGGGGATTCTCGACGCATGACGAAGGGGTGGGCCGGTCGCGGCCCACCCCTTCAACGAAGCTGCCACAGGGGCTACTTGACCGCCCCGGCCATCACCCCGGACACGAACTGCCGCTGGAACGCGAAGAACACGGCCAACGGGATCACCATCGAGATGAAGGCACCGGTCGCCAGGATCTCGATGTTGCTGCCGAACTGCCGTACCTGCTGCTGGAGGGCGACCGTCAGCGGCTGGGACTCGGAGTCCGAGAAGACCAACGCGACCAGCATGTCGTTCCACACCCACAGGAACTGGAAGATGCCCAGCGAGGCCAGCGCGGGCGCCGCCAGCGGCATCACCACCGTCAGGAACAGCCGGGCCTCGCCCGCCCCGTCCAGGCGCGCCGCCTCCAGGAGTTCGCGGGGGATCTCCGCGAAGAAGTTGCGCAACAGGAAGATCGCGAACGGTAGTCCGAAGGCCACGTGGAAGAGGATGACCGCGATGATGTCACCGAAGATCCCGATGTCCCGGAAGAGGAAGGTCAGCGGGATCAGCGCGATCTGCACCGGCACCACCAGCAGCCCCACCACGACCATGAACCACGTGTCGCGGCCTTTGAACTCCATCCACGCGAACGCGTAACCCGCCATCGCGCCGATGATCACCACCAGCAGGGTCGCGGGCACCGTGATCCAGACGGTGTTGAACAGGGAGTCGGTGATCGCGCTGTTCTTCAGGATCGTCTCGTAGCTGTTCGCGGTCAGCTGGCCCGGCGAGCCGAACACCTTCCACCAGCCCGAGGTGGCGATGTCGGTCGGGTCCCGGAACGACGAGACCAGCAGCCCGAAGGTCGGCACCAGCCACACCAGCGCCACGATGATCAGGAAGACCCGCATCACCCCGCCGGCCGCCCCGCTCGCCACCCGGGAGGCCAGCGAGCGCTTCGCGCGCGGGGACGTGTCGAGAGCGGTCACCGCTCACGCTCCTTCCGCAGCCGACGGAGATTGACCCACATCACCGGCACCACCAGCAGCAGCAACAGGACGCCGATCGCACTGCCGATGCCGTAGCTGGCGCCCCCGCCGAACGAGGACTGGAACAGCTGCAGCGCCAGCACGTTGGCGTCGTCCTGGCTGGGCTGCGGGGCGATGATGTAGACCAGGTCGAAGATCTTCATCACGTTGATCATCAGCGTGACGAGGACGACCACCAGGACCGGCGCCAGCATGGGCACGGTGATCTTCCGGAACACCTGCCACTCGTTGGCGCCGTCGACCCGCGCCGCCTCCAGCAGGTTGCGGTCCACCCCCGCGAGTCCGGCCGCGATCAGGATCATCGCGAACCCCGCCCACATCCACACGTACGCCCCGATGATCGCCGGCGTGATCAGGGTCGGGCCGAGCCAGTCGATGCCGTTGTAGGGTGCCGCGAAGTTCGAGCCGGGCAGCCGGAGTTGGGCGCCGTCCGCCTCGCCGGGCAGGCTGAAGGTGCCGTCGGCGCCGCTCCGGGTGGAGGCGACCACCTTGCCGCCCTTCACGGCCTCGACTTTGACGCCCTCCAGCGCCTTCTCACCGGCGTCGATCTGTCCCTTCGTGCCGCCGCCGCCCAGCTTGAAGTCCAGCCAGACCGTGCCGGTGACGCCGTCCTTGGTGGGCGCCTTGGCGTCCTCGGGGCTGCCGGGCAGCTTGGTGGGCGCGATGCCGACGAGCGGGAGCAGCGCGGGAGTGCCCGCGCGCACGGTGCCGGTCGAGGTGAACGAGCCGCCGCCGGAGGCCTTGAGGTCGCTGACCGCGGCGTTGGGCCGGGCCTTGGGGAAGACCGAGGAGTCCACGAAGGTGTCGTGCACGCTCGTTACCACCGCGTTGGCGACGCCCTGGTCCGGGTCGGCCGAGTACACCAGCCGGAAGATGATGCCCGCGGCCAGCATGGAGATCGCCATCGGCATGAAGACGATCAGCTTGAACGCCGTTCCCCAGCGCACCCGTTCGGTCAGCACCGCGAAGATCAGACCGAGTGCGGTGACCAGGGCGGGGGCGACCGCGACCCAGATCGCGGTGTTCTTGACGGCGGTCAGGGTGGCGTCGTTGCTGAAGATGTCGCCGTAGTTGTCCAGCCCGACGAAGCCGGAGCCGTCGGCGTCGTACAGGCTGCGCCAGACCGACCAGCCGATCGGATAGACCACGAGCGCGCCGAGGAGCACCAGCGCGGGCAGCAGGAACAGCACCGCCGCCCACAGCCGGGTCCCCGTCACGCTCTTGCGCGGAGGCACGGAGGGCGTCGGCATGGCGCCGGCGCCCTCCGTCGTGTTCGCCACGGAGGCCATCGCGTCAGCGGGCGCCGTACGCCTTGGCGGCGTCGGCCTCCAACTTCCGCTGGGCGCCCGCGACATCACTCGGGTCGGCCAGGAAGTCCTGAAGGTCCTTCCACTCGCCGGTGCCCTGCGTGCCGCCGAACGCCGCCGGTGCCTGGTCGGACATGTCGAACCGGAAGTCGTCGCCCGCGTCGATCAGGGCCTTGGCGATCTGCCGGGTCACGTCGTCCTTGTACGTGCCCTGGTCCATCTCCTTGTTGGGGGAGAGGATGCCGCCCTGGGCCGCCCAGACCTCGGCCGCGTCGGTCGAGGCGAGGAAGGTCAGCAGCGCCTGGGCGCCCTTGCTGTCCTTCAGCGCCACGGCCACGTCGCCGCCGCTGACCACGGGGGAGTCGGAGCCGACCGCCGGGAACGGGAAGACCTTGGCGTCCGTGCCCACCTTCGCCTTGGTGTCGGCGTTGATGTTCGCGGTGACGAAGTCGCCCTCGAAGACCATCGCGGCCGGGGTGTCACCGGTGAAGGTCTGGGTGACCGACTTCGGGAACTCCGTGTCCAGCGCGCCCTTGCGGCCGCCCGCCAGCAGGTCGTCCTTGCCCCACAGCTCGGCGAGCGTGGTGAGGGCCTGCTTGACCGAGGGGTCCGTCCACTTGATCTCGTGCTTGGCCAGCTGGTCGTACTTCTCCGGACCCGCCTGGGACAGATAGACGTTCTCGAACCAGTCGGTGAGCGTCCAGCCGTCCGCGCCGCCGACGGACACGGCGGGGGAGCCGGCGTCGGACAGCGTCTGCGCGGTGGTGAGGAACTCCTTCCACGTCTTCGGTACCTCGGTGATCCCGGCCGCCTCGAAGGCCGCGGTGTTGTACCAGATCAGCGACTTGTTGGCGGCCTTCGCGTAGACGCCGTACTGCTGGCCCTCGTACGCGCCGAGGTCCCGCCACCCCTGCGAGAAGTTCTTGTCCAACTGGGCCTTGGCCTCGGTGCCGAGGGGCTTGAGCCACTTCTTCTGCGCGAACTGGTGCAACACGCCGACCTGCGGCAGGAACGCCACGTCCGGCGGCTGCCCGCCCTCGATCTTGGCGGCGAGGAAGGTGGAGGTGTTGTTGCCGGTCGGCACGAACTTGACCTTCGCGCCGGTGCGCTTGGTGAACTCGTCGAGGACCTTGGTGAAGTTCTCCTGTTCGGCTCCGGTCCAGACGGCCGCGACCTCCAGGGTCTGGCCGTCCAGCTTGGGGAGGGTGACGGAGGTGCCGCCGGTCTCGGTGTTGCCACCGCCGCCGTCCCCGCCGTCGTCGTCATCGCCGCCGCACGCGGTGAGCGCGAGGGCTCCCGCGAGGAGGGCGGCTGTCGCGGTAGCCATACGTGCCCGGTAGGTGCTCCTGCTGCGCATCACACTGCCCCGTTCTTCGTTCCTCATCGAACGTCGAGCGTCCCGTGGGCTCTGGTCTACGCCGGGGGCATGGGGTCGGCAAGACCGCGTGCGGTGTCAACCGGAAGATCGTGACCCCGTCGTAACGGGACAGCCCTCGTTCGGAGGAGGACGCGACCTACAGCAGAGACGGCACCTCGGTCGCCGCGACCTCCCGCGCCGCCCGCTCCAGGGCGCTCGCCAGCAGCGCCAGGTCCGTCGGTCCATTGCCCAGCTCCCGCACCGGGCGGCGGGCCGGCGGATCGCCCATGCGGTGCCAGTCCAGGGCGACCACCGTGGGACGCAGGGTCGCGGTGCGCGGGATGCGGCCCGTCACCCGGCCGCCCTGGAAGGCGGTCGTACGGCCGTCCGCCCAGGTCAGGCGGCCACGGCCGGGCGCCGGTTCGTCCGGCCCCGGGGTCGGGGCGTCCAGCGTGACGCGCAGGGCCGCGCGGCGGGCGGCCTCCGACTCCGCCGTACGGCCGCCGGAGGCCGCCGCGGCCACCAGGTGGACGCCGAGCCGCTCGCCCTCCCGGGCCACCGCCTCCAGCGCGCGCATCACCGAGCCCGCCGACGGCCGGCCGGGCGAGCCCAGCGCGGGGGAGACCAGGGCGTCCAGGTCGTCGACGATCACCACCAGCCGGGGCAGCGGCGGAGCCGGCTCCGCCTGCCGACGGGCCGCCGCGGGCCGCAGCCGGATCGTGGAACTGGGCGGGGTCTCCAGGTCCCCGGCCCCGCCGGAGGCTCCCCGCTGCGCGACCATACGGCCGGACAGCTCCCGCCCGGTGTGCCACTCGGCGAAGTCGGAGCGGCCCAGAAGCTCCCCGCGCCGCTTCAGCTCGGCGCTCAGCGACTGGGCGAACTCCCGCATCCGCACCGGGTCGTTGGCGGTCAGATGGGTCGTGACATGCGGTACGTCCGTACAGACCCGCAGTCCCTCGCCCTGGCCGCCGGAGCCCGCGCCCACGCTGTCCCGGCCGTCCATCAGCACGATGCTCAGCCGGTCGGGCCGCTCGGCGGCGGCCAGCGAGGCGACGACCGCCCGCAGCAGTTCCGTACGGCCGCTGCCCGCCGGGCCCTCGATCAGCAGATGCGGGCCGTCCGCGACGAGGTCCGCGCAGACCGGCCCGCGCGGCCCCGCCCCGAGCACCGCCCAGGCCCGGCCGCCGAGGGCCTCCGTGTCGTCCGCCGCGTCCGCCCAGCGCGTCATCAGCGACGCCGGGGTGGCCCGCGCCAGCCCCAACTCGTCCAGCAGCCGCGCCATCTGGGGCAGCGGCGCCGACACCCGCGGCTGCCGCTCGCCCCCGGCGCCGTCCGTACGCAGCGGCGCCAGCGCCCGCGCGAACCGCTCCGCCCAAGCGGGGGAGACGGCGTCCACCGCGGCGACCGTGCCGTGACCGACCGGGCCGGTGGTGTGCGAGCGGGGCGGCGCCGAGTGGCCACCGGGGGTGTCGGCGGCCGGACGGCGGCGGTCACCGGCGTCGGGCACGAGGGTGCTGTCGGTGCCGTGGGCCCCGCCCCGCGCCACCCGCATCAGCCGCAGCGCCGTCGCCACGTCCCCGCTGAGCAGCGCGACCGCGCCGCACTCCCGGAACGTCGGGGCGGCCGCGCACGCCGACTCGTAGGTCTCCGTCACCGGCGACGCGGGCGAGGCCGGCGGGGACTCGGCGAGACACACCACGTGGATCCCGGCCCGCGGACCCTCCAGCGCCAGCCGCGCCACGGCCTTGCGGACACCGGCGCCACCGGGGTCGCCGTCCACGAGCAGGACCGTGTACGGCCCCTCGAAGCCGGGCGCCGCCGCGTCGTCGTGAGCCCAGGACGGCCGCCGGGGCGTGCCCGGCGTCTCACCGGCCGTCGGCTGCGGTGTCTCCTCCAGCCGCCGCAGGAGCTCGTCCGTACGGGCCGTGGCCTGCTCCCGGTCGTAGGCGAGCAGCAGCCGGCAGTCCTGGCCGTGGCCCGGGCGCAGATGCGGCAGCCAGCCCAGCCAGGACCACTCGGCGGTGCGCTCCTGAAGCGGGCGCGCGCGGTCCGCGCTGAGCAGGACGATCTCCAGGGTGTCGGGAGAGTGCAGGGCTGCGAGCTGGGCCACCACCGCGCGGGCCAGCCCCGCCAGCCGCGCGCGCGGGCCCGCCAGCCCCAGCGCCCCCACCTCCCGCAGATCGGCGGTCACCGGTACCGCGGGCAGCAGACCCGAGCCGTCGGGGGCCGCCCGGTCGGCTGTGCCGAGCCGCACCGTGAGCGCCTCGGGGTGGTCCGGGCCGCGCTCCCAGAGCCGGGGGCCGGGGCCCAGGGCCGTCAGCAGCAGCGCCGCCGGGTCCGGCCAGGTCTCCGGCTGCTGGGGCGCGGGGGACGCGGGCGCCGGCGTCGGCCGCGGTGCCTCCTCGTCGTAGGTCTCGCTCTCGGCGGCCTGGCTCGGCTCGCCCCGGTTGCCGGTGAGCCTGCGGGCCCACGCGCCGAGCCCGCCGCGCTTGCGGACGCCCTGCGGCACGTCGGCGCCCCGCAGCGGGGTGCCCCCGCGCCGGCTGCCCGCCTCGGGGTCCGTGGCGCGCGCGTGCTCGTCGATGGCGGCGGGACCGCCGGGGGCGGGCGCGGTGTGCTCGCCGGGTGCCGGGGTGCCCGCGGGGGCGGGGGTCCTCGGGACCCCGCTGCCGGTGCCGGTGCCGGTGCCGAAGTCGCGGGCCGCTGCCGCCGTGCCGCCGAGGGGTCGGTCCGGCGCGGCGCCTCCCGGACGGCCGCCGGGGGCCGTTGAGGACCCGGAGGGGCGGTTCGTCGTGGTCGCGTCACCCGAATGGCCGCCGGGGCCTGTCGAGGTGCCGAGGGGTCGGTTCGCGGTGGCCGCATCACCCGAGTAGCCCCGGGCTCCTGTCGAGCCGCTGAGGGGTCGGTCCGACGCGGCGTCACCCGAATGGCCGCCCGGACCCGTCGATTTGCCGGAGGGTCGGTTCGTCGTGGCCGCGTCACCCGAATGGCCGCCGGGGCCTGTCGAGGTGCCGGGAGGTCGGTTCGCGGTGGCCGCATCACCCGAGTAGCCCCGGGCTCCTGCCGAGCCGCCGAGGGGTCGGTCCGGTGCCGCGTCACCCGGATGGCCCCCGGCGCCCGTCGAGGCGCCGACGCCCTCGGCGGAGCCGGTCGCTCCGAGGCGCCCCGCGTGGGTCTCGCCGCCGTCCCGCGCGTACGCGCCCCCGGAGACCACTCCCGGGGCCCCGGCGACGCCGGACACCCGACGGCGGGAGACGGCACCCCGGGTCTCGTACGGCCGTGCCCCCCTGCTCTCGATCCGGGGCGCCTGGCCCTGTTCCGGGACGGCCGGCTGCTGTCGTGCCGGGGCCAGGTCCGCCGTGCCGTACGCATGGCGGGTCGGTCCGGGAGGGCCTCCGGGAGCGGCGTCGGTCCGCGTCGCGGCCGTCACGCGCACGTGCCCCTCGCCGTCCGGGGCCGTGGGCAGGCGGGTGCCGGGGCCACCGGCCGGGGCCAGCCGGAGGGCGGACTCGCCGATGCGGAGCAGCGCGCCCGGAGGGAAGCGGACCGGGCGGGGACCCACGCGCGTGCCGTCCAGGACCGTGCCGTTGGTGGAGTCGAGGTCGGCGACCGAGACCCGGCCGTCGGTGCCGACGGTGACCGCGCAGTGCAGCCGGGAGACGTCCGGGTCGTCGAGCGGGACGTCGGCGTCGGCGGAGCGGCCGATCTCGATACGGCCGCCGTGCAGCAGATGGACCCCGCCCGCGTCCGGGCCCGCGACCACGTCGAGGCGGGTGGGCGCGTCGTCCACCTCGGGGTGCGGCTCGGGGTCGGTGGGGGCGCCGAGGGCGAGCACGGCGCCGTCGGTCAGCGGGGGTTCGCCGAGGGTGCAGCGCTGGGCGTCGAGCCGCTCCGCGCCGACGTACAGCGCGGGCTGGCCGCTCCCGCCGGTGAGCGCGCCGTCGCCGGTGACGGCCGAGGCCAGCGCGGACGTGATCGCCGCGAGGGCCGTCCCGGCGGGCGCCGTGACCAGCACGTCGCAGCTCGCGGCACGGCCGGGGGCCGCCTCCGCGGACGGGGCCAGCGGGTCTACGACGGTCAGCCGGATCTGCATCGCCGTCAGCGGTCCCTTCTGCGCGGCACCCGCGCAACGGGACGAAGCCGCCCCACGGTCCCCCACACCGCGGACTTCCCCCACCGCCACACGAGCACATCGGCCAGTACTGGAGGCATCCTCGCACCTGCCACTGACACTCTGCCCACGTCCCGGCATCAAGTGATCTTGATTGGTCAGCTCTGCCCCTAAAAGTGCCTGACCGGTGCGGTGCCGGTGATCACTTGAGATCAGTCACGTCCAGGGGTGGCAACCGGGAGGCGGAGGTGGGCGTCTTTCCTTCGAACAGGCTTCGCAGCACATACGTAGTGCCCAGGGAAGCGGCACTACAGTGGGTCGGAACATACGCAAGCAACAGGGAGCGCATGACGTGCGGCCGGTAGGCAGCAAGTACTTCCTCGAGGAGCCGCTCGGACGCGGGGCCACGGGCACCGTCTGGCGCGCCCGGCAGCGGGAGGCCGCGGGCGCCGAGGCGGCCGTGCAGGGCCAGCCCGGAGAGACCGTCGCGATCAAGGTCCTCAAGGAGGAGCTCGCGAGCGACCCGGACATCGTGATGCGGTTCCTGCGGGAGCGCTCCGTCCTGCTCCGGTTGACCCACCCGAACATCGTCCGGGTGCGCGACCTGGTCGTCGAAGGCGATCTGCTCGCCCTCGTCATGGACCTCGTCGAGGGCCCCGATCTGCACCGCTACCTGCGCGAGAACGGCCCCTTCAGCCCGGTCGGCGCCGCCCTGCTCACCGCGCAGATCGCCGACGCGCTCGCCGCCAGCCACGCCGACGGCGTCGTGCACCGCGACCTGAAGCCCGCCAACGTCCTGCTGCGCCAGGACGGCGGCGGGATGCACCCGCTGCTCACCGACTTCGGCATCGCGCGTCTCGCCGACTCCCCCGGCCTGACCCGCACCCACGAGTTCGTCGGCACGCCCGCGTACGTGGCCCCCGAGTCCGCCGAGGGCCGCCCGCAGACCTCCGCCGTCGACATCTACGGCGCCGGCATCCTGCTGTACGAGCTGGTCACCGGCCGTCCGCCGTTCGCAGGCGGCTCCGCCCTCGAAGTCCTCCACCAGCACCTCAGCGCCGAACCCCGCCGCCCTTCCACGGTCCCCGAACCGCTGTGGACGGTCATAGAGCGCTGTCTGCGCAAGAACCCCGAGGACCGGCCCAGCGCCGAGAACCTCGCGCGCGGCCTGCGGGTCGTCGCCGAGGGCGTCGGCGTGCACGCGAACTCCGCGCAGATCGCCGCCGCCGAGAACGTCGGCGCCCTCCTCGCCCCCGACCCGGCCCCCGCGGCCGTACCGGGCTCCGCCGACCCCACGCAGGTGCTGCCGCACGGCGCGGGCGCGTACGACCCGAACGCCGCGACCAACGTCCTGCCGCACGTCGGCGCCGCCGACCCCACCGCCGTACTGCCCCATCGGGGCGCCGCCGACCCGACGGCCGTCATGCCGCCGGTGCCGCCCGGTCAGCCGGGACAGCAGGGGCAGGGCGGCCCCGAGGACCCGCACCCCTGGCAGAACCAGCTGCGCGCGGCCCGCGACCGCAACGAGCAGACCCAGGTCCAGTACCTCGACCCTAACGAGGACCCGCTGCGCCGCCGCCCCCAGCGGCAGGTCCAGCGCCCGCAGCAGCCGCCGCAGCGCCAGCAGCGCCCGCAGCCGCAGCAGCCCCAGCAGGGACAGGGCTACGGCGGCCGTCCGCAGCAGCAGCAGCGACAGCAGCCGCAGCGTTACGCCCCGCCGCCTCCGCCCCAGCCGCAGCCGCAGCGGTACGCGCCGCCGCCGCAGCAGCCCCAGCGCGAGCCCCGGCAGCCGCGGCAGCGCAGCGCCAACCCGATGAGGATCCCGGGGCTGGGCTGCCTCAAGGGATGCCTGTTCACGATCGTCATCCTCTTCGTCGCGAGCTGGCTGATCTGGGAGCTGAGCCCGCTCCAGGACTGGATCGGCACGGGCAAGAGCTACTGGGACCAGATCGGCGACATCATCAGCACGGTCTCCGGGTGGATCGGTGATCTGAGCAGCGGCACGTCCGGGCAGTAGCCGTTCCCGCGGCGACTCTGGAGATTTGTCGACACCTGGCGGGTGATTTCGGTCTCCGTGGTGAAGATGGCCTCGCCGGGCGCGTAGTTTTGTCGACCGGGGGTCTGGGGGCCCGCGGCGCAGCCGTCGACGGCACAGCCCCCAGGCTGGCGCAGCGGCGACAACACGCGTCTGTAGGAGCAGCCTTGGCACGGAAGATCGGCAGCCGGTACACCGCCAACCAGATCCTGGGGCGGGGCAGTGCCGGCACGGTGTGGCTGGGCGAGGGCCCCGAGGGGCCCGTCGCCGTCAAGCTGCTGCGCGAGGACCTCTCGTCCGACCAGGAGCTCGTCGGGCGGTTCGTGCAGGAGCGCACGGCCCTGCTCGGACTCGACCACCCCAACGTCGTCTCGGTCCGCGACCTGGTGGTCGACGGCAACGACCTCGCCCTGGTGATGGACCTCGTGCGCGGCACCGACCTGCGCACCCGGCTCGACCGGGAGAAGCGGCTGGCGCCCGAGGCCGCGGTCGCCATCGTCGCCGACATCGCCGACGCGCTCGCCGCCGCGCACGCCGCCGGGGTCGTGCACCGTGACGTCAAGCCGGAGAACGTCCTGCTGGACATGCAGGGCCCGCTCGGGCCGGGCGGCTCGCACCGCGCCCTGCTCACGGACTTCGGCGTCGCCAAGCTCATCGACACCCCGCGCCGGACCCGCGCCACGAAGATCATCGGCACGCCGGACTACCTGGCCCCGGAGATCGTCGAGGGACTGCCCCCGCGCGCGGCCGTGGACATCTACGCGCTCGCGACGGTCCTGTACGAGCTGCTGGCCGGCTTCACGCCCTTCGGCGGCGGACACCCGGGCGCGGTGCTGCGCCGCCATGTCACCGAGACCGTCGCCCCGCTCCCCGGCATCCCCGACGAGCTGTGGCAGCTGATCGTGCAGTGCCTCGCCAAGGCCCCGGCCTCCCGGCTGCGCGCCTCGGAGCTCGGCGCGCGGCTGCGGGAGCTGCTGCCGCTGCTGGCCGGGATGACGCCGCTGGACGTGGACGAGCCGGACGCGGAGGAGGACGCGGAGGAGCCCTACGAGGCGCCCTCGGAGCAGCCCGCCACGGCGCCGGTGCGGCGGGGCGCGGTGCCGCTGGTGCGCGGTGCGAAGCCGGCCGACTCCAACCGGGACACCCACACCTCGATGCGGGTGCCGGCGCCGGACGAGCTGGCGGGGGGCGCGCGGGGCACGGCGCGGGTGCCGCGGGCGGCGGGGGCCCCGCGGCCCGGTTCCGCGCGCAACCGGGCCGCGACGCGTCGACGCCGGGTCGTGGTGAGCGTCGCCGCGGTGGTGCTCGTGGCGGCCGGGGTGGGCACCTGGGCGGCGACCTCGGGGGACGACGCGGGAACTCCCCAGGACACGAAGAACTCGGCACCGGCGTCCCCGTGACGGATGGGGGCGACCGGTCGAGCTCGCCCCGCCGCCCTTACCTGCCCCCTCCCTGAGGGCAGCGTCCCCGCTGTCGGCCCCGAGCGGGCCTCGTCCTCGCACGTCGGGCGGGCTGGATGATGCCGTGGCCCGCTGTCCGGCCGAGGTCGGTTGCCACAGCCGTTAGGCTGGGAGCGTGGCAGTCGTCGATGTATCCGAAGAGCTCAAGTCCCTCTCCTCGACCATGGAGTCGATCGAGGCCGTTCTGGACCTCGACAAGCTGAGGGCAGACATCGCCGTGCTCGAGGAGCAGGCGGCCGCGCCGTCCCTGTGGGACAACCCGGACGAGGCGCAGAAGATCACCAGCAAGCTGAGTCACCTCCAGGCCGAGGTCAGGAAGGCCGAGGCGCTGCGCGGGCGGATCGACGATCTCTCCGTGCTCTTCCAGATGGCCGAGGAGGAGGACGACCCGGACACCCGCGCCGAGGCGGAGTCCGAGCTCGTGTCCGTGAAGAAGGCGCTGGACGAGATGGAGGTCCGCACCCTCCTCAGCGGTGAGTACGACGCCCGTGAGGCGCTCGTCAACATTCGCGCCGAGGCCGGTGGCGTCGACGCCGCCGACTTCGCCGAGCAGCTCCAGCGCATGTACCTGCGCTGGGCCGAGCGCCACGGCTTCAAGACCGAGGTCTACGAGACGTCGTACGCGGAGGAGGCCGGCATCAAGTCGACCACCTTCGTGGTGCAGGTGCCGTACGCCTACGGCCAGCTCTCGGTCGAGCAGGGGACCCACCGGCTGGTGCGGATCTCGCCCTTCGACAACCAGGGCCGCCGCCAGACCTCCTTCGCGGGTGTCGAGGTGCTGCCCGTCGTGGAGTCGTCCGACCACGTCGACATCGACGAGTCCGAGCTGCGGATCGACGTCTACCGGTCCTCGGGCCCCGGCGGCCAGGGCGTCAACACGACCGACTCCGCGGTGCGCATCACGCACCTGCCGACCGGCATCGTGGTCTCCTGCCAGAACGAGCGCTCGCAGATCCAGAACAAGGCCACGGCCATGAACGTGCTGCAGGCCAAGTTGCTGGAGCGGCAGCGCCAGGAGGAGCGGGCCAAGATGGACGCCCTCAAGGACGGCGGCAGTTCCTGGGGCAACCAGATGCGTTCGTACGTCCTGCACCCGTACCAGATGGTCAAGGACCTGCGCACGGACTTCGAGGTCGGCAACCCGCAGGCCGTGCTCGACGGTGAGATCGACGGTTTCCTCGAGGCCGGAATTCGCTGGCGCAAGCAGCAGGAGAAGTAACCGACAGAGATTTGTCGACAAGGCAACTGCCGCCCGTGAGGCGGCAGTTGCCTTTTCTGTGACCGGATGTCTGGGTTTTACGTCACACTCACAGGCTTCAACTCCCCGCAAAGATCGCTTACCTGGACATCGCGTGCGCAACGGCCTTGACGTTGCTTTGAAAAATGGGAAGGGTAAAGCGCGGCATGCGTGTCTCTGGGGCGCATGTGAACCGGGGGAGAGTTGCGAACCGCCACCCCCGTCGATCACCGCCCCGAGCGCCGCCTCACTGACGATGAGCTACTGGGGGTAGCAACCTTATGACCAAGAAGACGCGGATCCGGATCGCGCGCATAGCCGCCGGTGCCGTGATCGCGGCCGGCGCCTCGCTGACCGCCGCCGGCGCCGCCTCCGCCGCGGAGGCGGACGACTGCCTGCTCGGCGTCCTGTGCGGCGAGGAGTCGCCCAGCCCGGACCCGACGCCGACGGACACGGTCCCCACCGACCTGCCGACGGACCTGCCGACGGACCTCCCGACGGAGGAGCCGCCCATCACCGACGAGCCCACCACCGAGCCGACCGAGCCCACGGAGGAGCCCACCGAGGAGCCGCCCACCGCGGAACCGACCGACGACGGCGGCAACGGCGGCGGCAACGGCAACGGTGACAACGGCAATGGCAACGGCAACGGCGGGGGCAACAACAACGACCCCGACGGCGGCTCCAACACCGGCACCCAGGAGGAGGGCACCTCGGCGCTGACCGACACCGGCGCGCAGACCTCCAACGGCACCGCCGCCCAGGGCAGCGGTGACGAGCTCGCCGAGACCGGTGCCGCGGAGACCACCTTCCTGCTGCTCGGCGCCGCGACGATGATCGCCGGCGGCATCGGCTTCCGCGTCCTGCCGCGCCTCGTGGGCGGCCGCGGCGGCGCCACCGCCTGACGGTAGCCGCGCGCACACGCCAGGTGCGCACGTCGTACGACGAGGGGCCCGGAGCGGACATCCGCTCCGGGCCCCTCGGGCGTCTGAGGGTGGCCGGCTAGGCGGTCTGGTGGGCCAGCAGGGCCAGCGCCGCGATCAGCACAACGAGCAGGGCGATCAGCGCCATGGGGCTGAGCTGGGCGAACGGGTTCTCCTGGGAGAGCCGCTCACGGTTCGCACGGCAGACGGGGCAACGGCCCTCGTTCACGGGCGCGGCGCAGTTCGCGCACACCAGCCGGTCGTACGTCATGCGCTCGCCCTCCTAGTGCCGGTTCCATGTACAGAACGCTCCCCGGGTCCGGAACGTTCCCCCTCCACTGTGCCAGGTTCCTCCGAAAACGGCTCGAGCGCTCTTCGAGTCACCCCCTGGGCAGGTACACAAAAGGCACATCAGGCACGGAACCGCAACCGGTGCCTGCGGACGCGCACCCCGGTCGCGTAAGGTCACGCACATCTACCCCCGGCCAACCGTGGTGCATCCGTGATCCGATTCGACAACGTCTCCAAGGTCTACCCCAAGCAGACCCGCCCCGCACTCAGGGATGTGTCCCTGGAAGTGGAGAAGGGCGAGTTCGTCTTCCTCGTGGGGTCCTCCGGCTCCGGAAAGTCCACCTTCCTGCGGCTCGTCCTCCGCGAGGAGCGGTGCAGTCACGGACAGGTGCACGTCCTGGGCAAGGACCTCGCGCGCCTGTCCAACTGGAAGGTGCCGCAGATGCGCCGCCAGTTGGGGACGGTCTTCCAGGACTTCCGGCTCCTGCCCAACAAGACGGTCGCGGAGAACGTGGCCTTCGCCCAGGAGGTCATCGGCAAGTCGCGCGGCGAGATCCGCAAGTCCGTGCCCCAGGTGCTCGACCTCGTCGGGCTCGGCGGCAAGGAGGAGCGCATGCCCGGTGAGCTCTCCGGTGGTGAGCAGCAGCGCGTCGCCATCGCGCGGGCCTTCGTCAACCGCCCCAAGCTGCTGATCGCCGACGAGCCCACCGGCAACCTCGACCCGCAGACCTCCGTCGGCATCATGAAGCTCCTCGACCGGATCAACCGGACGGGTACCACCGTGGTCATGGCCACGCACGACCAGAACATCGTGGACCAGATGCGCAAGCGCGTCATCGAGCTGGAGCAGGGCCGCCTCGTCCGCGACCAGGCGCGCGGCGTCTACGGCTACCAGCACTGACCGCCCAGTCCACGGAAAGGCCCAACCAGACGCCATGCGCGCCCAGTTCGTACTGTCCGAGATCGGTGTCGGTCTCCGTCGCAATCTGACGATGACGTTCGCCGTCATCGTCTCCGTCGCCCTGTCACTCGCCCTCTTCGGCGGCTCGCTCCTCATGAGCGACCAGGTCAGCACCATGAAGGGCTACTGGTACGACAAGGTCAACGTCTCCGTCTTCCTCTGCAACAAGAGCGACGCCGAGTCCGACCCCAACTGCGCCAAGGGCGCGGTGACCGCCGACCAGAAGAAGGAGATCCGCGCCGACATCGACAAGATGCCGGTCGTCGAGAAGGTCACCTACGAGTCGCAGGACCAGGCGTACAAGCACTACAAGGAGCAGTTCGGCGACTCCCCGCTGGCCGCCTCCCTCACGCCGGACCAGATGCAGGAGTCGTACCGGATCAAGCTGAAGGACCCGGAGAAGTACCAGGTCGTCGCGACGGCCTTCGACGGCCGGGACGGCGTGCAGTCCGTGCAGGACCAGAAGGGCATCCTGGACAACCTCTTCGGCCTCCTCAACGGCATGAACTGGGCCGCGCGCGCGGTGATGGCGCTCATGCTGGTCGTCGCCCTGATGCTGATCGTCAACACGGTGCGCGTCTCGGCGTTCAGCCGCCGGCGTGAGACCGGCATCATGCGCCTGGTCGGCGCCTCGGGCTTCTACATCCAGGCCCCGTTCATCATGGAGGCCGCCGTCGCCGGTCTCATCGGAGGCGGGGTCGCCTGCGGATTCCTGGTGATCGCCCGGTACTTCATCATCGACCACGGCCTGGCCCTGTCCGAGAAGCTCAACCTGATCAACTTCATCGGCTGGGACGCCGTCCTGACCAAGCTCCCCCTCATCCTGGCGACCAGCCTGCTGATGCCGGCTCTGGCAGCGTTCTTCGCGTTGCGCAAGTACCTGAAGGTGTGACACACGCCAAGAGGGCCGTCCGGTCAACCGACCGTGCGGCCCTTCGTGTTGTCCTAGACTCACCCGCATGTCAGGCCGTGACCTGTTCTGTCAGCCCCGCCGTATCGGCCGCGGGGCGGCTCTGACGTTGGTGTTCGCCAGCGTGCTGGTCGCGGGGGCCGCGACCGGGTCGCTGCCCGAGGGCGACCGGAAAGGCACTCAGGACAGGGCCGGTTCGGCCGCGCCGGCCGGGCATCACGAGAACGTGACGGAGGCCGCCGCCCGCGCCATGGCCGCCGGGAAGTCCCCCGTGGAGGCGGCCGAGCGGGCCGTCAGCCGCAGCGGGGACCGGTGGGGGGCCGTCTACTCGCCGGGGGAGTACGAGGAGTTCGAGGACGCCCTCGACGGGCGCTACACCGGCGTCGGGCTGTGGGCGCGACGGGAGCGGGACGGGCGGATCGAGGTGACCAAGGTGCGCGCCGGGTCGCCCGCGGCCACCGCCGGGATCCGGGCCGGGGACCGGCTGCGCAGTGTCGACGGACGCGCCGTCGACGGGCGGCCCGTGACCGAGGTGGTCTCCTTACTGCGCGGTGACGCCAAGGACGCCACCGCCGGCACGGCGGTCACCCTCGGGCTGGAGCGCGGCACGCACGCGTGGCGCGAGACGCTGCGGCGGGCCCGGCTGTCCACGGACTCGGTCACCGTCCGTCGGCTCCCCGACGGCACCACCGTCATCAAGATCGACTCGTTCACCAAGGGCGCCGGCGCCGCCGTCCGCACCGCCGTGGCCCGCGCCTCCGCCGCCTCCGGCATCATCCTCGACCTGCGCGGCAACTCCGGCGGCCTGGTCACCGAGGCCGTCACCGCCGCCTCCGCCTTCCTGGACGGCGGCCTCGTCGCCACCTACGACGTCGACGGCGCCCAGCGGGCCCTGCACGCCGATCCCGGCGGCGACACCACCAGCCCCGTGGTCGCGCTCGTCGACGGCGGCACGATGAGCGCGGCCGAGCTGCTCACGGGTGCGTTGCAGGACCGGGGGCGCGCGGTGGTGGTGGGCTCCCGGACCTTCGGCAAGGGGTCGGTGCAGATGCCCAGCCGGCTGCCGGACGGGTCGGTGGCCGAGCTGACCGTGGGGCACTACCGGACACCGTCCGGGCGCGGCGTCGACGGCAAGGGCATCACCCCCGACCTCGACGCCGACCAGCGGATGATCGAGCGCGCGGAGACGGTCCTGAGCGGACTGAGCCCCCAGTCGTAAACGACTTCCCGTACACCCCCTCCGTAGTGCGAAAATGGACGACACTATGAGCAAGGGAATGTACGTACCGAAGGAGTCCCAGCCCAAGCCGGGCGGGACGGCCGCCAAGGCCAGGGACGGCGAGAAGGGCGGCAAGAAGAAGATCGTCGCCCAGAACAAGAAGGCCCGGCACGACTACGCGATCGTCGACACCTACGAGGCGGGCCTCGTCCTCATGGGCACCGAGGTCAAGTCGCTGCGCGAGGGACGGACCTCGCTGACCGACGGCTTCGTCCAGATCGACCGGGGAGAGGCGTGGCTGCACAACGCCCACATCCCCGAGTATCACCAGGGCAGCTGGACCAACCACTCCGCGCGCCGCAAGCGCAAGCTGCTGCTGCACCGCGAGGAGATCGACAAGCTGGAGGCGAAGGCCCAGGAGACCGGGCACACGATCGTGCCCCTCGCCCTGTACTTCAAGGACGGCCGGGCCAAGGCCGAGATCGCGCTCGCGCGCGGAAAGAAGGAGTACGACAAGCGGCAGACCCTGCGCGAGAAGCAGGACCGGCGCGAGTCGGACCGGGCGATCGCCGCGGCCAAGCGGAAGCAGCGCGGTCAGTAGGGCGGGGCCGCCGGAATACGGTGGCATCGGCCCGCGTTGGTCACGTACGATGGCACTGCACCCCACAGCGGGTGCGGCCCCCTCTCACGAGGGACTTTGAAAAAACAACATGGGGATGATCGGTTTCGACAGCGGATGTCGAGGCAGGGGAAGCGTGTCGAGGAAGCGGCAATGATCTCGTAAACCATATGTCGCAAAAAATAATCGCCACTAACAAGAGCGATTCCCGCGCCTTCGCCCTCGCTGCCTAATAAGCAGTGAGTGGAGGCCCTAACGGGTGTCAGCCCGGGAGTGTTCCCGACCCGGACCCTGGCATAATCTAGGGAACTAAACCATCGAGCCCGGTCACGGGGTTCGATGGGAAACCAAACAGTGACTGGGCCCGTCGGCGACTTGTTCGCGTGATCGCCGGGGCCGAGAAAATCACAGCGAACTGCACACGGAGAAGCCCTGGTTCTGCACCGTTGGACGCGGGTTCGATTCCCGCCATCTCCACCATTTCCCATGTGGGCGAAGGCCCCGCGGCCTACGGGCGGCGGGGCCTTCGTCATGCCGGAATGCCGGAAGCCGCGCGGGGGGACGATGACACGACGGGACGAGCACGAGCCGTACTACGTGCTGTACGACACGGATTTCGGGCTCAGCGGTCTCGCCGGGCGGGCGCCGGAGTTCGAGAGGGACGAGCAACTCGGCGCGGACGCCCGGAGCCTGCTGGCGTCCGGCCTGCCCGAGGACGTGCTCCGCACCCTGTGGCGGGCCGCCGACCGGGAGCGGTCCGACCCGGGCCGGTCCGGCACGACCGTACGGTCCTGGCTGCGCGCCTGGTCGGACGCCTGGCCGCCGCAGGCCTCGCAACGCCCCCCGTTCCCGGTCGGGCTGAAGGACGCCGTGCTCGCCGAGATCGAGGCGCTCGCGCCCGACCTGGCGCGGGCGGCGCCGACGGACACCGTGCCGGCACTGCGGAGGGCCGTCGCCGAGGCCGGACCCGATCTCGGCTTCCGACTGCTGCTGCGCGTCCTGAAGACCTGGTCCGTGCGCGTCGACAAGGCGCGCTACGACCGGTTCATCCAGCTCAGCGACCCTTTCGGATATCCCTACGCGGTCGTCCGTGACGGCCTGGCCGTCGACTGGCCGCCGCTCGACGCCGACCGGCGTGACTCCGACTGGGACTTCGGCCTCTCCGCGCTCACGGCACGGTTCGCCGGCGAATGGTACGAGGCGACGGCCGAGGAGGTCGTCCGTGAGGTGGCCGCGGGTGACGGTGCCCTCCAGGCGCCGGGCAGCGCGGCCGCCGAACTGCTGGAGGACGTGGTGCGGCTGCTGGACTCGCCGCTGCCCGACGAGACCATCGGCAGGGTGTGGCTGGCCGCCGCCGACGGTGGCTTCGGTATCGGACCCGACGGCACGGGCGTACGGCCCTGGCTGGAGGAGGTCGCCGGGATCTGCCGGGACCGACTGCGGGCAACCGCGCCCGGTCACCGCCCCCGGGCGGCGCCGGCCCGCTCCGACCTGACGGACGCGGTGCTGACCGAACTGCGGGACCTGGCACCGGAGTTCGCCTCCAGGACCGTACAGCCCCACGGCCGCGCCCTGTCCGGGGCCGACGCGCTCGGGGCACTGGAGCGGGTCGTCGCCGAGGTGGATCCCGACCTGGGCTTCCGTATGTTCCTGCGGGTCCTGATCGTGCTCTGGGTGCCGCTCGACCCGCGGCGCTATGCCCGCTACCAGGCGCTCGGGGACCGCTTCGGCTACGGGGAGTTCCATGTGAGCGACGTCGAGGGCCTCGTCCGCAGTGACCTGTGACACCGCTGTGACCGGAGGTGTGGCTTCCGCCACTGCCGCCGGGCCCCGCCCCTGGTGGGGTGGGCGGATGTCCAGCGTCTCGCGGGCCGTGCCCGCAGTACTCGCCGGTGTTCTGCTGCTCGCCGGGTGCGGTTCCGAGCGTGCCCCGCGGGAGGGGGACGCCGCCGACGGTCCGCTCGGCGCCACCCCGTTGTGCCCGTCGGAGTTCGCGCGGTACGGCGCCACGCCCGCGTCCGCCCCGCCCTCCTTCACTCCCTCCGGCACCCCGACGCCGGTCCCCCTGCCGTCCACCGGCGGCCCCGACGAGGACGGTGTGCGGGTCACCGGCCTGTACGCGTGGGCCGCCGACAGCGGCTGCGAGGCCGATCTCACGGCCGAGTTCGAGGTGACCAACCCGGGACCGGCGGCGGCCGCCTACACGGTGACCCTCGGCTTCGTCACGGCGTCCGGGAGCGTGGTCGAGGACGCCGAGGGGACCGTCGCGTCGGTGGGAGCGGGGCGGACCGCCAAGGGGACCGTCGTCCTGGCGCGGACGGCCGGTCACGCGCCCGAGGTGTCGGGGGTGCGGGTGGTGAAGGTGCGCAGCGTGCCCGTCGACGAGGCGGCGACCGCTTCCGGACCGTGCCCCGCGTCCGGCATCCGCCTCCACCTGGACCAGGGGGACGCCGCCATGGGCCTGCGTGTCGTCGGCCTCCACCTCGTCAACTGCGGTACCCGGCCCTACGAGCTCGACGGCTACCCGGAACTGCGGCTCCTGGGCGAGGACCACGCCCCGATCGACGGGGTGCGGGTCCTCGACGGGACCGAGCGGATCAGCACCGCCGTGGGCGGCGGCACCCCGCGCCCCGTGACGCTGCGACCGGGCGAGGCCGCACGGACGACCCTCGCCTGGCGCAACACCACCGAGGCCGGGGTCGACGGCCCGGTGAACGTGCCGTACCTCCGGGTGCGCCCGAAGCCCGGTGCCGACCCGGTCACGGTGGTCCCCGAACTGGACCTCGGGACGACGGGGCGGCTCGGCGTCGGGCCCTGGGAGAAGGACGAGGCGTACCGGGGGACCGACACGGGCGGCGCCGCGCGCCCGACCGCGCCGGCGGCTCCGTGACCGGGTTCCTCGCCGTCCTCGGTTGTGCCGTCGCCCTGCTCCTGCTCGGCCATCCGGCCATCGCGCCCGGCGTCAAGGTCTTCGTGCTCACCGCGCCCCCGGTGGCCGCGGTGGTCTGGCTGCTGGAGGAGGTCTTCGGGGAGCCGACCGCCGCGTTCGTCGTCGCCGTGGCGTTCGGCGTCGTGCAGATCGCGCTGAACGGGGTCCTCGGCCACCCCCGGCTGCCGGCCCCGGCGAAGGTCACCGTCTTCGTCACGATCCCGGTGGCGGCCTTCGCCTGGCTGCTGACCGTCGCGGCCGACGACTCGCTCAAGGACCCTGGCGAGGACCCGTGCTCCCAGCGCTACGGGGGCGAAGGCGTCTCCCGGGCGTTTCCCCCGCAGGCGTACTGCCGCTACGAGGACGGCAGCACCCACGACCTCGCCCCCGGCGCCCAGTTCGTGTTCTGGGTCTGCTTCGCCGTCAGCGCGCTGCTGCTCGCGGCCGGTCTGTGGCAGGTCATCCGCCACCCCGGCACGCTCGTGCGGCAGTTCGGAAGGGACCGCGCTCCCCGGCTGTGAACCACCACGGCGGGCCCGCCCTCCGCCGAGGCGACGGGCCCGCGTCACGCGGTCTCAGCGCAGGGTGAACGTCGCCAGCCGCAGGCCCTTGCCCCTGAGCACCAGGTAGACGTCGGTACGGCCCTTCGCGGCGCGCGAGAGGTCCGCGGTCACCGTCTCGTAGGCGTACGGCGACGAGGTGCCGTCGAAGGACGCCGTACCGGCGAGGGTGCCGGTCGGGGAACCCAGCCGGACCTCGACCGTGCCGGACGCGCCGGCCACGCGGGCGGTGAACCTCTTCGGGCCCGCCCCGAGCCGGGCGTCGCCGAACTTCAGCCACGCCCGGTCGGCCGCCACGCCCACCGCCGTACCGCGCTCCTTCGACTCGTCGACCAGGCGCGTGCCTTCGTAGTCGTCGAAGTTCTCGGCGCGGGTGGTGCGGGACAGGTCGCGGGCCGGGATGGTCTCGCCGGAGACCCGCCAGGTGGCCCGGGCGCGGACGTCCGCGGAGGAGGCGCCGACCATGACGTCGTACGTGCCGTTCTCCACCACCCACCTGGAGCGGGTGACGTCCCAGTGCGCGAGGTCCTTGCGCGTCACCCTCAGCTTGACCGTCCTCGTCTCGCCGGGCTTCAGCGTCACCCGCTGGAAGGCCTTCAGCTGCTTCAGGGGCTGCTTGTCCCGGGAGACCCGCTGGTGGGCGTAGAGCTGGACGACCTCGGCACCCGCGCGGGTGCCGGTGTTGGTGACCTTCACCTCGTACCCGCCGGGCACCTGCTGGAGGGCGCCGTAGCGGAAGGAGGTGTAGGACAGGCCGTGGCCGAAGGGGTGGAGGGGGCTGCCCTTGAAGTACTGGTAGGTGCGGTCGGACTTGATGATGTCGTAGTCGAGGATCGACGGGAGGTCGGACTCGTCGCGGTACCAGGTCTGGGTGAGGCGGCCGGAGGGGTTGGCGTCCCCGTACAGCAGGTCCGCCAGCGCGTTGCCGGTCTCCTGGCCCGCGTGGGACGTCCACAGGACCGCGGGGACCTCGCGCTGGAGGGCGCCGAGGGTGGTCGGGTAGCTGTTCTCGACGATCACGACCGTCTTCGGGTTGGCCTGGCGCACCGCCCTGACCAGGGCTTCCTGGGCCGTGGCCAGGCCCATGTCGGTGCGGTCGTGGGCCTCGCGGCCGTTGATCGAGGGGTTGGAGCCGACCACCACCACCGCGGCGTCCCTGCCCTTGACCGCGGCGACGGCCTCGTCGACGCCGCTGCGGACGACGTCCCTGGTGTAGTGCGCGGCCGCGTCCTTGGCGACCAGGCCGAGCGTGCCGTCCGCGCCGGTCGGGCCGAGGTAGACGGGGTTGCCCCACCAGGGTTCCTCGGTCTCGTAGCCCGCGTAGCGCAGCAGGTGGGTGCCGTCGGCCTGCTCCTCCAGCCTGAACTGCTGCTGGGCGAACCAACCCCCGGGCTGCACCTGGTCGTTGACGAACGAGGACCAGTTGTAGCCGACGTACTTGCCGTTGGCGGCCGAGCGCAGGGTGACCACACCGCCGCCCCAGTCGAAGACGTCGAACTGGGCGCTCGCGTCCGAGGCCGTGGTCTCCTTCAGCGGCTCGCCGTCCGCGTCCGTGCCCGCCGTGACGTACTCGCCGGTCGCCGCGTTCCGCAGCGCGATCCGGTCGACGCCCTCGCTGCTCGTGACGTCGGTGCCGAGCTTGGCCGCGATGCCCTCGGCGGGGGTGACCGCGTAGGGGAGGGTGCCCGAGTACCAGTCGGTGTAGAGGGTGTCGGCGAGCGGGCCGACCACGGCGACGTCCTTCGCGGACTTCCGCAGCGGCAGCGTGCCCGCCTGGTTCTTCAGCAGCACCGCCCCCTCGGTCGCCGCCTCGCGCGCCAGCTTCCGGTGGGCGGGGCTGTTGATGACCGATTTGTCGATCGCGCCGTACTTTCCGCCGCCGGGGTCGAACTCACCGAGCCGGACCCGGACGGACAGGATGTGCCCGGCGGCCTCGTCGACGTCCCCCTCCGCCAACAGGCCCCGCTCCAGAGCCGACTTGACCGCGCCGGTCGTCACCGCGGAGTTCGTGTCGTTGTCCGTGAAGCTGTCGATGCCGGCCTTCAGAGCGGCCGCGTCGCCCTCCGTCACGCTCGGGTAGTACTTCTGGTCGCCGGGGAGGTTGCCGGGGGCGAAGGCGTCGGTGACGTTCAGAAGGTCGTAGGAGGTCCACTTGCGCACGACGTCGTTCAGGTCCGGGTTCACCGTCGCGGGGCGGCCGTTGACCAGGTTGTAGGAGGACATCACGCCGGTCGCCGCGTCCGCCTCGATCGCCGGTCTGAACGCTGCCTCCTCGTACTCCTTCGCGACCCGCGGGCGCAGGTCGGAGGAGGTGGTGGTGCGGTGCCACTCGTTGTTGTTGGCGAGGTAGTGCTTCAGCGTCGGAGCCGTCTTGAGGTGGTCGGGGTCCCCGCCGGTCAGGCCCTCGCCGTACGCCGTCGACAGCGCGCCGGTCAGCTCGGGGTCCTCGCTGTAGCCCTCCTCGTTGCGGCCCCAGCGCGGGTCGCGGAGCAGGTTCACCACCGGCGCCCACAGGTTGAGGCCCCAGCCGGCCGGGCGGTCCTGCTGGAAGCCGCGAACCTCGTCGCCGACCGCCGAGCCGACCCGCTCCATCAGGGCCGGGTCCCAGGTCGAGGCGAGCCCGATGGCCTGCGGGAAGACGGTGGTCTCGCCGAGCCAGGCGACGCCGTGCAGGGCCTCGGTGCCGGTGCGGAAGGACTGGATGCCCAGACGGGGGACCGCGGCCTGGTACTGGTGGAGCAGGCCGATCTTCTCGTCGAGGGTGAGACGGTCGAGGAGGTCCTCGACCCGCTGGTCCACGGACAGGGACGGATCGCGGAAGGGGTACGTCTCCTCCGCGTGGGAGGGAACGGTGGCGCCGAGCCCCGCGATCAGGGCCAGCGCCACCACCAGGGTGGATCTGCGTCTCTTGCTGCCTCTCATGCCACGGCTCCTTCGGGTAGGGCCTTGCACTGGGTGGGTCAGGGCGTGTTCCGCGGTGCCGTGCTCGCGCGTTCCGTCATCCGGGGCGGCAGCAGCGTGGCCTCGGGCACCGTCCTGCTGTCGAGCTTCCGCACCAGCAACTCCACCGCCAGGGCGCCGACCTCGGCGGAGGGCAGGGCGATGGAGGTGACCGGCACGCGGAGGTTCCCGGCGAGTTCGTCGGGGCAGATCGCGGTGACGGAGAGGTCGGCGGGCACCCGCAGGCCCAGCTGCTCGAAGGCGTCGACGAGCGGCTCCAGGATCGCCTCGTTGTGCACGACCACCCCGGTCAACGCGGGCTGCTCGCGCAGCAGTCGCTCGGCGACCTGGCGGGCGGCGGCGGGCGTGGCCTCGCAGGGGTGCACCGAGGAGGCGAGCCGGCCCCGGTCCGCGGCGGCGGTGAACCCCTGCACCACACGCTGCGCGAACGCGGTCTGCCGCACGTACACCTCCGGCGGTGAGCCGACCAGCGCCACCACCCGGTGCCCGAGCCGCGCCAGATGCTCCACGCACGCCTCGCCGGCCGCCTTGAAGTCGAGGTCGACACAGGTCAGCCCGGCCGCCTCGGCGGGAAAGCCGATCAGCACCGAGGGCCGGTCCAGGGAACGCAGCAACGGCAGCCGTGGGTCGTCGAGTTGGACGTCCATGACGATCATCGCGTCCACCAGCGCGGTGTCCGCGACCCGCCGCAGCCCGTCCTCGCCCTCCTCCTGCGTCAGCAGCAGCACGTCATGGTCGTGGCGCCGGGCCGTCGTCACCACCGAGACCGCGAACTGCATCACCACCGGCACATGCATGCCGGTCCGTAAGGGCACCACCAGCGCCAGCACGTTCGACCTGCTGCTGGCCAGCGCCCGGGCGCCCGCGTGCGGCCGGTAACCCAGCTCCCGGATGGACGCCTCCACACGCCGGCGGGTCTCCTCGGAGATCGGCCGCTTGCCGCTGAGCGCGTAGGAGACGGTGCTCGGCGAGACACCCGCGTGCCGGGCCACGTCCGTGATCTTCACCATCAGCCCAGCTCCACCGTGAGGAACCCGGTCCCGGCCGGCGCCCGCACGACCCGCTCCCCGGCCGCCAGCGCCCACGGGACGCGGGGGTCGGCGCACGACGCCCGCAGCGTGTCCCCTTCGCGTACGACGGTGAAGGCCGCGTCCCCGACCCGGACCGTCACCTGCGCCCCGCGCCGCAGACCGTACGCCCGCAGGGTCACTCCGTCGGCGTGGTCGTAGTCGGGCCGGTCGGCCACCGCGCCCACCGGGATCACCGCGCCGGGCCGCACCAGCAGCGGCACCCCGAGGAAGTCGTGCCGCTCCCGCACCCAGCGCGGCCCGGTGACCGTCTCACCGGTCACGAAGTGGGTCCAGGTGCCCTCGGGCACGTAGTACGAGACGTCCCCCTCGTCGCTGAAGACCGGCGCCACCAGCAGATCCGGGCCGAGCATGTACTGCCGCTCCAGGTGCGCGCACCCGGGGTCGTCCGGGAACTCCAGGACCATGGCCCGCATGACCGGCGTGCCCTCGGTGTGGGCGGTGCGGGCGGCCTCGTAGAGGTACGGCATCAGCTGGAGCTTGAGCCGGGTGAAGTGCCGCAGCACGTGGACCGACTCCTCGTCGAAGTGCCACGGGACGCGGTAGGAGGAGCTGCCGTGCAGGCGGCTGTGGGAGGACAGCAGGCCGAACGCCAGCCACCGCTTGAACAGCGCGGGTGTCGGCGTCCCCTCGAAGCCGCCGATGTCATGGCTCCAGAACCCGAAGCCGGACAGGCCGAGGGAGAGACCTCCGCGCAGGGACTCCGCCATCGACTCGTAGGTCGCCTCGCAGTCGCCGCCCCAGTGCACCGGGAACTGCTGGCTGCCGGTGGTCGCCGAGCGGGCGAAGACCACCGCCTCCTCCTCGCCGCGGTGCTTGCGCAGCACGTCGAAGACGGTCCGGTTGTAGAGGTAGCTGTAGTAGTTGTGCATCCGCTCGGGGTCGGAGCCGTCGGACCACTCCACGTCCAGCGGCACCCGTTCGCCGAAGTCGGTCTTGAAGCAGTCCACGCCCTGCGCGAGGAGCGCCTCCAGCTTGGCCGCATACCAGTCGCGGGCGGCCGGGCTGGTGAAGTCGACCAGCGCCATCCCGGGCTGCCACAGGTCCCACTGCCAGACGCTGCCGTCCGGGCGCCTGAGGAGGTGACCGAGCGCCTTGCCCTCGGCGAACAGGGGCGACCGCTGGGCGATGTACGGGTTGATCCAGACCGACACCCGCAGACCCCGCTCGTGCAGCCGCGCGAGCATGCCCTCCGGGTCGGGGAAGACCCGCGGGTCCCACTGGAAGTCGCACCAGTTGAACTCGCGCATCCAGAAGCAGTCGAAGTGGAAGACGGACAGGGGCAGTTCGCGCTCCCGCATGCCGTCGATGAAGGACGTCACGGTCTTCTCGTCGTACGACGTCGTGAAGGACGTCGACAGCCACAGGCCGAAGGACCAGGCGGGCGGGAGGGCCGGGCGGCCGGTGAGGGCCGTGTACTTGCGGATGATCTCCTTGGGGGTGGGCCCGTAGATGACGTAGTACGTCAACTCCTGCGTCTCGGCGCTGAACTGGACCCGCGAGACGGCTTCCGAGCCGACCTCGAAGGAGACCTTGCCGGGATGGTCGACGAAGACGCCGTAGCCCGCGTCCGTGAGGTAGAACGGGACGTTCTTGTAGGCCTGTTCGGTGGCCGTGCCACCGTCGGCGTTCCAGACGTCGACGACCTGGCCGTTCTTGACCAGCGGCCCGAAGCGTTCGCCGAGGCCGTACACCGAGGTGCCGACCCCGAGTCCCAGCTGCTCGCGCAGGTAGTGGGCGCCTGTCGCGTCCCGCATGATGCCCATGCCCTTGGGACCGCTGCCGGTCAGCAGCCGGCCGTCCGCGAGGAAGTCGACCTGCCAGGTGTCCGTGCGGGCCACCCGGACCGACAGGGCGCCGGAGGTGAGGGTCGCGTGCGCCTCGTCGTGCTCGGCGTACGCGGTGACGTCCTCCGTGCGCACCTCGAACCGGGGAACCTGCGGCTGCTCGCCCTCGAAGTGGGTGAAGGTGACGCCGATGACATCGGGTATCGGGGCGTGCGCGCTGATCGTCACGACCGGTCCCTTCAACAGGTCGCCGCGGCGGCGGATGGGCTGGGTCGGCGCGAGGATGTCCAGGCGGCCGTCCGACGCGCTGACCTCGTGGACCTGGGCCGGGTGGGCCGCGGTCACGCCCTCGCGCAGCAGCCAGTAACCGTCGGTGAACTTCATGTGGGGGGTCCTTATTTGACGGCACCCACGGCGATACCGCGGGTGAGGGTCCGCTGGAACAGGAGGAAGAAGACGATCGCCGGCAGGACACCGAGCAGGGCCGCCGCGTTGGTCATGGTGGCGTCCATCAGCCGCTGGCCCTGGAGGACGCCGAGGGCCACCGACACCGTCTGGTTGTCGTTGGAGATCAGCATGACCAGGGGGAGCAGGAACTCGTTCCAGGTCCAGATGAAGAAGAAGACCAGCAGCACGCCGAGGGTGGGGCGGCTGACGGGGACGACGATCCGCCACAGGATCTGCCACTTGGTCGCGCCGTCGATCCGCGCGGCCTCGATGATCTCGCGGGGGAACTGGCCCAGCACGGACGACAGCAGATACGTGCCGAACGCCGCCTGGATCACCGTGAACACGATGATCACGCTGAGCCGGGTGTCGTAGAGACCGGCCTCCTTGCTCAGGTAGTACACCGGGTAGACCAGCGCCTCCTGCGGCAGCATGTTCGCCAGCACGAAGAAGGCCAGCACCCAGGTACGGCCCTTGACCCGGCCGATGCCGATCGCGTACGCGTTCAGGACGGACAGGACCACCGCGAGGACGGCCACCGCGCCGCTGATCACCAGGGAGTTGAAGAGCTTCTGGCTGTAGTCGACGCGCTCCCAGAAATCCTTCAGACCGTCCAGGTAGAGACCGTCGGGCAGACTCAGCGGGCCGTGCTGGGAGTACTCGGTGGGGGACTTGACCGCGTTGACCGCCACGATCAGGAACGGCACGACCATGAACAGGGCCGCCACGCACAGCGCGACGAGGACGGGGTAACGGCGTAGCGCGGTGCTCATGCTCTCCCCTCCGCGCGGGTCTGGAGCTTCAGGCCGATCAGGGAGAGCGCCAGGATGATCACCGTGAGCACGGTGGAGATGGCGGCGCCGTACCCGACCTGCGTCTTCTCGAAGAACGTGGTGAAGGAAAAGTAGGAGGGGACGTTGGTCGCGCCGCCCGGTCCGCCCTTGGTCAGGACGTACACCGCGCCGAAGACCTTCAGGGCGGCGACCGTGCACCAGGTCAGCACGACGTAGATCTCCGGGCGGATCTGCGGCAGCGTGACGTGCCAGAACCGGCTCCACCAGCCGGCCCCGTCCAACTCGGCCGCCTCGTGCAACTGCGGGTCGACGCGCTGGAGCCCGGCCATGAAGACGACCAGCGGGAAGCCGATCTGCACCCACACCATCACGCCCATCACGCTGTAGAGCGCGATGTCGGGGTCGCCGAGCCAGTCCTGCTGCCAGGACCCGAGGCCGACGGCCTTGAGAAGCGCGTTCAGCGATCCGTTGTCGGGGGCGAGGATCCAGCTCCAGACGATGCCCGCGACGGCGATCGGCAGCACCTGCGGGAGGTAGAAGCACGCGCGCAGCACGGCGACGACCTTCGAGCCGAAGTGCTTGCCGACGTAGTCGAACAGGGCGGCGGCCAGGACCAGTCCGACCGCCGTCGGCACGGCCGCCATGGCGATCACCATGAACATGCTGTGCCGGAAGGACGCCCAGAACTCCGAGTCGTCCATCAGTTCGCGGTAGTTGGCGAGCCCGGTCCAGCTCGGGGAGCCCACGCCCTGCCAGTCGGTGAAGCTGACGCCCGTGTTCATCAGGAACGGCACGACGATCACGGCGAGGAAGGCGAGGACACCGGGGAGCAGGAACAGGGCGTAGGAGTCGCGGGGGCGGCGCCGAGGGGGACCGGCCTGGGCCTCCTTGCCGGTCACCCCTCGTTCGACGGTCACCGTCATGGCTTCGGCGCGCCCTTGTCGTACGCCTCCTGGAGGGCGTCCAGATAGCCGTCCGGCTGCTCGCTGCCGGTGATCAGCTTCTGGGTCTGGGAGACCAGGACGTCGTAGTAGCCGGGCACCGGCCAGTCCGGGTAGAAGGCCAGGCCGTCACGCTGGGAGAGGGTGTTGAAGTTGTCGATGAGCTCTTTCGACCTCGGTTCGGTGATGGCGCTCGCGTCGGCCGCGACCGGGACGCCGCCCTTGTTGCCGAGCAGGTTCTGGATCTTCTTCGACATGGTGATGTCGATGAACTCGTAGGCCAGCTTCTTGTTCTTGGCGCCCTTGGGGACGACCCAGATGTTGCCGCCGGAGCCGGGGCTGAGGTTCGTGTCGGGCCACAGGAAGGTGCCCCAGTCGAACTTCACCTCGTCGACGAACCGGCCGTACCACCAGCTGCCGGAGAAGAGGATCGGCGACTTGCCCCGGATGAAGGAGACACCCGCGTCCTCGGCCTTGGTGCTGCTGGAGGTCTTGGCGATGTAGCCCTTCTTCACCCAGTCGGCGAAGGTCTCGGCGGCGTGGGTCCAGGCGGTGTCGTGGAAGTCGGTCTTGCCCTTGTAGAGCTGGTAGGAGTCGACCCAGGCGCGGTCGGCCTTCGACAGGGCGAGCTGGTAGAGGTACTGCTGGGCCGGGTACTCGGCGCCGGCGTTGGCCAGCGGGGTGATCTTGTTCTGGACGAACTTGTCCATCGCGGCGGTCAGTTCGTCGAACGTCTTCGGCTCGGCGATCCCGTACTTCTTGAACAGGTCCTTGTTGTAGTACACCATCGTGTACTCGGCGTAGTTGGGCACGCCGTACCACTTGCCGGAGCCCATGACCCCGTTGGTGTCGTACACGCTGGTGGTGCGGACGCTCGCGCTGAGCTTCTTGTCCCAGCCGCGGGTCTCGGCTTCTTGGGTGAGCTCGGTGAGCAGCCCCTGCTTGGACAGCAGGCCGGCGCTCGCGTTGCCCTTGAGGTACTCCATGACGTCGGGCGCGTCGGAGGAGTTCAGGACCATCGGGGCGGTCTTCTGGATCTGTTCGAAGCCCTTCTCCTCGAACTCCACCTTCACGCCCGGGTGCTTGGCCTTGAATTCCTTGATCGCCTCGTTCCACGCCTGCCCCATCGCGCTGTTCGGGGCTTCGTAGTGCCACAGTTTGAGCGTCTTGCCGTCCTCGGAGGACCCGCTGTCCGAGTCTCCGCAGGAGGCCAGGAGCAGCGACCCGGTCAGGGCCACCGCCATCGCCATCACACGCCTTGGTGCCGTCAACATCCCGTGCCTCCAGGGAAGTTCGGAGCCGGATGGTGCTGGGGGAGACGTCACGCGACGGATCGTCGAATCGATTCGATGCGTGACGTCGAAGCGCTTCGACGGGCGAAGGTATGTGCGAGCTGTGGGGGCGTCAATGGGGTGCGCGCGAATTGGGGTGCGGGTGCGGGTGTTTCGCCCCGCCGCCCCTACCCGTTCCCGTCCCCAGGGGCATGCTGCCCTTCGACCCCGCTCCCAGGGGGCTCAGCCCCCAGTGGGGGTCACCCGCCCCAGCGTGATCATCAGCGCTACCGCCGCCGCAGCCACCGGTACCCCGAATCCCGCCGTCGCCGAGATGTGTTCCGCCGTCCAGCCGCCCATCGCACTGCCCCCGGCGATCCCGCCGAGGAGGCCGGTCACCGCGAGGGTCATGCCCTCGTTGAGGCGGCCCCCGGGGATGCGTTCCTGGAGGAGGGTCATGCCCGTGACCATGGTCGGGGCGGTCGCCATGCCGGCGAGGAGGAGGGCGGCCGCGAGGGCGAGGAGGGAGCCCGTGAGGGCCGCGGCGAGCAGCGGCAATGTCATCAGGACGGTCATCGCGGCCACGCACCACGGGTAGCGGCGCCCGGCCGGACCGGACGGCCTCCAGACGCCGTACAGCAGTCCGGCCGCGCAGGAACCGGCCGCCTGGAGACCGAGGACGACCCCGGCCGCCGACGGGTGCCCCTGGGCGTCCGCGAAGGCGATCGTGACGACCTCCATGGACCCGAACACCACGCCCATGGCCAGGCAGACCACGAGCAGCGGGGGGATTCCGGGAGCCCGCAGCGGCGCCTCGGCCCGCGTCGGCGCCCCGGACACCGGCGGCTCGGTCGAGCGCTGGGCCGTGAACACCAGCATGCCCGTGACCAGCAGCGCCACTCCGGCCACCGTCCCCGCCTGCGGGAAGAACGCGGTGCACAGCAGGACCGCCAGGGCCGGGCCCAGCATGAAACACAGCTCGTCCGCGGCCTGTTCGAAGGAGTTCGCGGTGTGCAGGGCCTGGTCGTCGTCCCCGAGCAGATGGGCCCAGCGGGCCCGGGACATGCCGCCGATGTTGGGCGTGGTGGCGGTGGCGGCGTACGCGAGGAACAGGGTCCAGGTGGGGGCGTCGGACCGTACGCACAGCACGAGCGCGAGAGAGCCGAGCGCCGCGAGCAGCGTGGCCGGTACGGCGACCCGCGCCTGGCCGTACCGGTCGACGAGCCGTGCCGTCCAGGGCGCGACCAGCGCGGTCGCCGCGAGGCCGGTCGCGCTGACGGCGCCGGCGAGGGCGTAGGAGTCCCGGGCGGCGACGATCATGACGATCGCGCTCACGCCGAACATGCCCATGGGGAGCCGGGCGAGCAGGTTGCCGACGGTGAAGGCGAGGGCGCCGGGGCGGGCGAAGAGACGGCGGTAGGGGCCGGGCGGGCGCGGCGGACGGGGGGTGAGGTCGACGGCGACGAGCATGTCCCCGGTGGTCGTGAACATCGGCTGCGGCATGGGTCCACCGTCGCCGGGGAGTGATCAGGAGGTCCAACACCTGTTCGGTCGGCATTCACGCACCTGGGTTGTGAATCCGCCGGAATTCCCGGTGCCGAGCCGCGCGCCCCCGTTGTAGCTTCGCCGGATGCCCGCCCCGCCGCACCTCGACCCCCGCCTCCTGCGCGCCTTCCTCGCCGTCGCCGAGGAACTGCACTTCACCCGTGCCGCGGCCCGCCTCTACGTCGCCCAGCAGGCGCTCAGCCGGGACGTGCGGCGCCTGGAGCGGGAACTGGGGGCCGAGCTCTTCGTGCGGACCACCCGGCAGGTCACGCTGACCTCCGACGGGGAGCGGCTGGTGCCGCACGCCCGCCGGGTGCTGGACGCGCAGGACGCCCTCCTCGCCGCCTTCGGGCAGGCCAGACCGCTGCTGGTCGACCTCAACTCGCCCGGCCTCGGCACCGGCCGCCGGGTACTGCACCGGGCCCGCGAACTCGCCCCCGACACCGAGCTGATGGCCCGCTACGAGAGCGGTCTGACCGGCGCGGCGGCCGAGGTCCTCGCCGGCCGCCTCGACGCCTCCTTCGGCCGGTGGGCGGGGCTCGCCCCGGCACTGCGCACGGGCCTCGACCACCAGCTCGTCCGCCTGGAGCGCATGGCCGTCGTCCTGCCCGAGGACCACCGGCTGGCCGCCCTCGCCGAGGTGCCGCTGGCCGAGCTGGCGGGGGAGGAGGTGTACGCGGGAGCCGGGAATCCCCGGACACCGGAATGGACCGATCTCGCCCGGCGGCTCTTCGAGGGCCGGGGGATCGCCGTGGCACCTCCCGCGCCGCTCGCGGTCGGGCACGAGGAGTTCCAGCGCGTCATGTCCAGGACACGCAACCCCATTCTCGCCGTGGTGGGTTTTCCAGCCATGCCGAACACCGTCCTGCGGCCACTGGTCGACCCGGTGCCCCTGTCGCCGGTGTCTTTGGTGTGGCGCAAGGGCTTGGCGCACCCCGGAATCGACGCCCTGCGCCGGGCCGCGGCCGAGCTCGCCGCCGCGGAAGGCTGGCTTCACCGGCCCGCCGAGGGATGGGTTCCAGCCATTGACATGGCAGGTAAGAATGTCCACAAGTGACACATGGCAAACACGGGCCCCGACCGTGCGCTACATTCGTGGCCTGAGCACGCTGTGGTAAGTGGGGGCGCTCGGGCCAGGTGGGGGCCTGGTTCGGTCGACGAGTGCTCGGGTCTGATGCGCACCCTGAACTGCCCGTGGGGGGATTGCGTGCGCGAGAACAATTGGCGAGAAGACGCCCAACCGGAATGGCCCGCAGCGGCTCCGGGGACAAGGGCGTTCCCAACGACGGGGTACGGCACCCAGGCCTTCCCGGACATGCGAGGAACCGATGTCCTCGCGTCGACGGACCAGACCGAGGTGCTGCCCCGGCTGGGCCCCGAAGGGGTCGGCTTCGACGATCCCTGGAGCGACACCGGCCACGGCAACGCCCACGACCCGCACGAGGTGACCGTCCAACTGGACGCCGTCGCCCTGCGGGCCGACAGCCGCATCGTCGGCCAGGCCGGGCCGACCCAGGAGAGCTCCGACGCGCCGGTCTTCGTCGACGAGTCGGGCCGCAGAAGCCGTAGATACCGCCGGATCGGGATCTTCGTCGGACTCGCCTGCGCGGTCTACGCCGTGGTCATCGTCATGACGCTGCTGTCCGGCAACTCCAACGCGCCCTGGCTGCCTGTACCGGGGCAGGGCGAGGCCCAGGAGGCCGGCCAGGTCGACACCTCCCCGCTGCCCGGGGAGACGGTCGCACCCACCGGCGCCGGCACCGTCTCGCCCGGCGTCTCACCGTCCGTGAGCGGCACCACGACACCGTCGTCGAGCGCCACCGCGCCCGGCACCTCCGTGACCGTCCCGGACGCGGGCACCCCCGCCGACCCGGAACCGACGGCGACGACGACCACCCCGGGCACGGGCAGCGAGCCGGTCCCGGACCCCGACGTCCCGACCGCCCCGGCGACGACCAACCCGCCGGACCCGACGCCGACCGAGGACCCCACGCCCGACCCGACGCAGACGCTGGGCGGCGACAGCGCGGGCACCGGCACCGACACGGTGGCCGGCGGGGCACCGGCCCCCGCGCCCGTCAGCACCACGACACCGCCCCCGGAGAGCACCGTCTGATGGCAACCCGCACCCGCCGTCCCCGGGCCGCCGATCGAGCCCGCGACGGCTCTCGGCGCCGCCTGCCCATGCGCCTGCTGCTGCCCTGCCTCCTGCTCGTCGCCCTGATGGCGATGCTGATGCTGCGCGGCTACGTCCACAGCGAGATCCTCGCCGACCACCGCGTCCAGGCCCCCGCCTCCTCCGACCGGGTCCCGGAGCGGATCCTGGAGGGCGGGCCCGTCATCGACACCCGCAGCGGCCGTACCCAGAGCATGAGCCTGAGGGACCACCACGTGGTCCTCACCTTCGACGACGGTCCGGACCCCGAGTGGACCCCGAAGGTCCTGGACGTGCTGAAGAAGCACCACGCCCACGCCGTGTTCTTCGTCACCGGCACCATGGCCTCGCGCTACCCGGACCTCGTCAGCCGCATGGTCGAAGAGGGCCACGAGGTCGGTCTGCACACCTTCAACCACCCCGACCTCTCCTACCAGTCGAAGAAGCGCATCGACTGGGAGCTGTCCCAGAACCAGCTGGCCATCTCCGGCGCGGCCGGCATCCGCACCTCGCTGTTCCGCCCGCCGTACTCCTCCTTCGCCGACGCCATGGACAACAAGTCCTGGCCGGTCACCGAGTACATCGGCACCCGCGGCTACATCACCATCGTCAACAACACCGACAGCGAGGACTGGCGCAAGCCCGGCGTCGAGGAGATCATCCGCAACGCCACGCCCAAGGGCGGCAAGGGCGCGATCGTCCTGATGCACGACTCCGGCGGCGACCGCCACCAGACCGTGCAGGCACTGGACCGCTTCCTGCCCCAGCTGAAGGGCCAGGGCTACGAGTTCGACAACCTCACCGAGGCCCTCGGCGCCCCCAGCGCGCACACCCAGGTCACCGGCGCCGAGCTGTGGAAGGGCAAGGCGTGGGTCTTCCTGGTCGGCGCCTCCGACAACATCACCGCGGTGCTGGTGGTTGCCCTCGCGATCATCGGGTTCCTGGTCATCAGCCGCTTCGTGCTGATGCTCCTGCTGTCCGGCGTGCACGCCCGCCGGGTGCGCCGCCGCGGCTTCCGCTGGGGCGACCCGGTCTTCGAACCGGTGTCCGTGCTGGTGCCGGCGTACAACGAGGCCAAGTGCATCGAGAACACCGTCCGGTCCCTGATGGCGAGCGAGCACCCCATCGAGGTCCTCGTCATCGACGACGGCTCCAGTGACGGCACCGCGCGGATCGTCGAGGCGATGGGCCTGCCCAACGTCCGGGTCGTCCGCCAGCTGAACGCGGGCAAGCCCGCCGCGCTCAACCGGGGCCTCGCCAACGCCCGCTACGACATCATCGTGATGATGGACGGCGACACCGTCTTCGAGCCGTCCACCGTCCGCGAGCTGGTCCAGCCCTTCGGCGACCCCCGCGTCGGCGCGGTCGCCGGCAACGCCAAGGTCGGCAACCGGGACTCGCTCATCGGCGCCTGGCAGCACATCGAGTACGTGATGGGCTTCAACCTCGACCGCCGCATGTACGACATCCTGCGCTGCATGCCGACCATCCCGGGCGCCGTCGGTGCCTTCCGGCGGTCGGCCCTGGAGCGGGTCGGCGGCATGAGCGACGACACGCTCGCCGAGGACACCGACATCACCATGGCGATGCACCGCGACGGCTGGCGGGTCGTCTACGCCGAGAAGGCCCGGGCCTGGACCGAGGCCCCGGAGACCGTCCAGCAGCTGTGGTCCCAGCGCTACCGCTGGTCGTACGGCACCATGCAGGCCATCTGGAAGCACCGCAGGGCGCTGGTGGAACGCGGGCCCTCGGGCCGCTTCGGCCGGGTCGGCCTGCCGCTGGTCTCGCTCTTCATGGTCCTCGCCCCGCTGCTCGCCCCGCTGATCGACGTGTTCCTGATCTACGGCCTGGTCTTCGGCCCCACCCAGAAGACGGTCATGGCCTGGCTGGGCGTCCTGGCGATCCAGGTCGTCTGCGCCGCCTACGCCTTCCGCCTCGACCGGGAGAAGATGACCCACCTCATCTCGCTGCCCCTCCAGCAGATCCTGTACCGCCAGCTCATGTACGTCGTTCTCCTCCAGTCCTGGATCACCGCCCTGACCGGCGGCCGGCTGCGCTGGCAGAAGCTGCGGCGCACGGGTGTCGTCGAGGCACCCGGCGGTCCGGTGCCGCGCCAACGGACGCGCGGCGCGAACGACAGCAGTGACCAGGGCGAGCGGAGGCCGGTGGGATGAGCCAGGGATACACACAGTCGTACGGTGCCGCGGCGGCACCCGGAACTCCCGGAGCGCCCGGAGTTCCCGTGGCCCCCCTCGGGGCGCCCGGTGACACACAGGCGCCCGCCCCCGCGGCGGCCGCCGCTGCGAAGAAGCCGGGCCGCGACCGCTACCTGGACCTGCTCCGCTCGATCGCCCTGGTCCGCGTGGTCGTGTACCACCTGTTCGGCTGGGCCTGGCTGACGGTCCTGTTCCCCTCCATGGGCGTGATGTTCGCGCTCGCGGGCTCGCTCATGGCGCGCTCGCTGAAGCGTCCCGCGTGGGGCGTGATCCGGGGCCGCGTCCGGCGACTGCTTCCCCCGCTCTGGGTGTTCAGCGCGGTGGTGGTGACGCTGATGCTGGCGGGCGGCTGGGACCTGTCGAAGGACCCGGACCACAGCGGCGCCTGGGGCCTGGTCGAGATGGCCAACTACATCGTCCCGTTCGGCGCGCCGCCCTTCCCGTGGAGCATCGGCTCCAAGTCCGGGCTGCTGGAGGACACCTGGGCGGTGCAGGCGGCGGGGGTGCTGTGGTACCTGCGCGCCTACCTGTGGTTCGTGATCGCCTCCCCGCTGCTGCTGTGGGCGTTTCGCCGGGCGCCGTGGCCGACGCTGCTGGCGCCACTGGGGCTGACGGCGATCGTCGGCACGGGCCTGGTGACGATTCCGGGCGAGACCGGCAACGCGGTCTCCGACTTCGCGGTCTACGGCGGCTGCTGGGTCCTGGGCTTCGCCCATCACGAGGGCCTGCTCACGCGGGTCCCGCGCTATATCGCCGTCTCCTGCTCGACGCTGCTGATGGCGTTCGGCCTGTGGTGGGCCTCCGGTCACCTGGGCCCCGACGGCTGGGACCTCAACGACATCCCGCTGGCCCAGGCGACCTGGTCCTTCGGTTTCGTCGTGATCCTCCTGCTCTACTCCCCCTCCTGGCAGGAGCTGCCGGGCCGGCTGGCGAGGTGGGACAAGCTCGTCACGCTCTCCAACAACCGCGCGGTCACGATCTACCTGTGGCACAACATGCTGATCATGGCCACGGTCCCGATCCTCGACCGCCTCTACGAGCTGCCGTTCATGCAGAGCGAGCGCGCGGTCTCCGCCCTGGACTCCACCTACATGATCTGGATGTTCTTCCTGGTCTGGCCCCTGATCGGCCTGGCGATCCTGAGCGTCGGCTGGATCGAGGACCTCGCGGCCAAGCGCAGCCCCCGCCTGTGGCCGAACGGGGCGAAGAAGCGGACCCGAGCGGGACACCGCGCCTGACCCGGCCGGTGTGGCTCAGCGACGCTTGAGCCACCCGGCCACTCCGGCCAGCAGGGCGATCGGGGCGACCGCGTAGAGCGTGACGGCCACGGCCGTGGCGGTGTCCATGGTGCCGAACATGTGCGTCTCCTTCAGGGCTTGCGGTAGCTGAGCAGGTCGCCCGGCTGGCATTCGAGGACTTCGCAGATACGGGTGAGGGTGGTGAAGCGGATCGCCTTGGCGCGGCCGTTCTTCAGCACGGAGAGGTTGACGTTGGTCACGCCGACGCGGGCGGCGAGTTCGGTCACGGTCATGCCGCGTTCGCTGAGGAGCCGGTCGAGGTGGACCTCGATGTGGTGGTCCTCCGGGCTCTCGTCGTCGGAGGCCATCAGACGACCCCTTCGAGGTCCTCGCGCATGGCGTTGCCCGCGCTGGTGATCCGGGCGAAGGTGAGCAGGCCGAGGCCGGTCAGGACGGCGAGGTAGGGGAACGACCACAGGCCCAGCCAGACCCCGGCGGTGTAGTCCACGCTCTGGGCGAGGTCCGCGAGCACGGCCGCGCTGGCGTTGGCCTCGATCATCTCGACGACCAGGCTCCCGAGGAGCAGCCACCAGCCGAGCAGGCGGAACCGGGAGGCCGTACGTGCCGTGTAGACACCGTCCCGTGCCGCTCCCTGAAGAAGCCGGTGCAGCAGGAAGAGGCTGCTGATCAGCAGCAGTGTCGTCGGCAGCGTGCCGAGTTCGTCCAGGAGGCGCAGGAGCGCGCCGGGGTCCTCGGCACAGTAGTGCGGGATCGACTCGACGACCGCCCCGGGCTCGGGGGAGAACCCGCCGGGGGCGGTGGAGCTGCCGGCCGAGTCGTCGGTGATACAGACACCGCCGCTGCCCCAGCTCCCGCGCACGACGTTGAGGACGACCCCCACCGTCAGGAGCCCCAGCAGGATGCGCAGCGCTATGGACACGACCGTGGCCATGGGCTCGAGCATCTTCCGGTCTTCACTCATGTTTCCCCCGCCTGGCTTATCGTTTATCGATGTTATCGAGAAACGATAAGTCCCGAGGGTGCCCAAGGCAAGCCGTCCGCCCCGTCCGTACCGGCGCCGGGATTTCGTGAGCCCGGGGGGCAGCGGTTTCCGCCTCGGCACGCGTGCGTGCGAGACTGCGGCCGTTGCGGGAGTGAACGGGGTGGCCCGGTGGGGAGTGGACGGCGATGAGCAAGCGGCAAGTGCAGAAGATGCTCCGGCTGATGGCGGGCGGGCAGCCCGTGGAGCTCACCAGCCCCATGGCGTCCGTGAAGAAGCTCGCCCGACTCGCCTTCACCGCCCAGCAGTTCGGGTACGAGTACGCCGATGTCCGGCAGAGCTCCGGGCGTAACGGCGCGCTCGTCATGCTGCTCCTCCCGGACCCGAGCCCGCAGGCCCGTGCCCGGGCCGCGCAGAACTGGGCCCAGTACCCGAACGCGAGTGACGGGGTCTCCGTGCCGCCGCTCGTGCCGGACGCCTTCGAACTGCTCAAGGCGCGCATCAACTTCGACCTCACCGGCAAGAGCGCCGAGAAGCGCATGGGCTACGGCGCCCTCGGTGTCACCCTCGGCTGCGTGATCCTCGCCCTCCGGCTCGGCGGCGAGTCCGGCGACGTCATCGCCGCGGTCTGCACCTGGGTGTTCTTCATGGCCGTCTTCGGCATCGGCCTCGCCGTCACCCGCAAGCGCAACGCCAAGTTCGCGGCCCGGCTCCACGCCGCCGGCTTCCTGCCGGTCACCGACGAGACCGGCCGGGTGCGCTATCTGCCGCCGGGCGCCCAGTTCCCGGGCCAGGCGAACCCCTTCGCCGCCGGCCCGTACGGCCAGCAGCCGCCGCCGCAGCAGCAGCCCTACGGCCAGCAGCCGCCGCCGCAGCAGCAGCCCTACGGCCAGCAGCCGCCGCCGCAGCCCTACGGCCAGCCCCAGCAGCCGTACCCGCCCCAGCAGCCCCAGCCCTACGGCTACCCCCAGCAGCCCCAGTCCTACGGCTACCCCCAGCAACCCCCGGCCCCCGGCCCCTACGCCGCCCAGCCGCCGTACCCCCAGCCGCCGTACCCGCCTCAGCCGGACCCCCAGCAGAACCCCAACTGGCAGGCTCCCCAACGCTGACTCCACCCGGTATCGAGTGACGGCGATCACGCTAAGAGGTGTTCGTAACGTGACGCGATGAAACCTCTCATCCTGCGTTCGCGTGGGGTGAGAGCAACGTTCCTTTCCGGTCACCCGCTGCCACAGTGAGGAAACGCGCCCTCCCTACCTTCGGGATGCAACATCGCTCATCACGAACAGCAGCACCGAGCCCCGGAGCCCCGTGGAGGCGCAATGACAGCCCCTAGCACCGTCCCCGCACCCCCGAGCAGGGGCGGCCGCTGGATCCAGCAGTGGGATCCGGAGGACGAGACCTTCTGGAAGAACGGCGGCGAGAAGGTCGCCCGCCGCAACCTCATCTTCTCCGTCCTCTCCGAGCACATCGGCTTCTCGATCTGGACCATGTGGTCCGTGCTGGTGCTCTTCATGGGACCGGAGTACGGCCTGACCCCGGCCGACAAGTTCCTGCTCACGTCCGTGGTCACACTCGTCGGTGCGGTCGTGCGCGTCCCCTACACCTTCGCCGTGGCCGTCTTCGGCGGGCGGAACTGGACGATCATCTCCGCGAGCCTGCTGCTCATCCCGACCATCGCCGCGTTCGTCGTGATCGAGCCGGGGACCTCCTTCAACACCTTCCTCCTGGTCGGCCTCCTCGCCGGCATCGGCGGCGGCAACTTCGCCTCCTCGATGACCAACATCAACGCCTTCTTCCCGCTCAGGAAGAAGGGGTGGGCGCTCGGCCTCAACGCGGGCGGCGGCAACATCGGCGTCCCCGTCATCCAGCTGATCGCCCTCGCGATCATCGGCGCCAGCGGCGGCCCGCGCGTGCTGCTCGGGATCTACATCCCGCTGATCATCGGCTCCGCGATCCTCGCCGCCACCTTCATGGACAACCTCGCCTCCGTGAAGAACGACACCGGCGCCGCGAAGGACGCCGCGAAGGACGCCCACACCTGGATCATGGCCTTCCTCTACATCGGCACCTTCGGCTCCTTCATCGGCTACGCCTTCGCCTTCGGCCAGGTCCTCCAGGTCCAGTTCGGCCGGACGCCGCTGCAGTCCGCCTACCTCACCTTCATCGGCCCGCTGCTCGGCTCCCTGATCCGGCCGGTGGGCGGCTGGCTCGCCGACAAGTACGGCGGTGCCCGGATCTCGCTGTACAACTACGTGGCCATGGCCGCCGCGACCGGCCTGCTCATCTTCGCGAGCATGCAGAAGTCGCTGAACCTCTTCGTCCCGGTGTTCGTCCTCCTGTTCGTCCTCAGCGGGCTCGGCAACGGCTCGACGTTCAAGATGATCCCCGGCATCTTCCAGGCCAAGGCGTTCGCCAAGGGGCTCCAGGGCGAGGAGGCCGCCGCGTACGGCCGCCGGCTCTCCGGTGCCTCCATGGGGCTGATCGGCGCGGTGGGCGCGCTCGGCGGTGTCGGCATCAACCTGGCCTTCCGCCAGTCCTACCTCTCCTACGGTTCCGGCACGGGCGCCTTCATCGCCTTCCTCGTCTTCTACGCCCTCTGCTTCGCGGTCACCTGGGCCGTATACCTTCGCCGCTCGGCCTCCCGGATCCAGGCCTCCTCGGCCACCTCCGAGGCGAAGCCGCAGCTCAGCTACGCCGAAGTGTGACGTAACACCGTCGACATCAAGCCGAACCGAGCCTGTCACGCACCGTTGACAGGCTCGCTCGGCATGCAGGTGCCATCACACCCCGTGTAGGTGCGAACGACTCGAGTGCGGGACGAGAGTTATGTACGACGAACAGCAGCGACCGGAACAACACGGCCCCCTGGCCGGCTTCACGGTGGGCGTGACAGCCGCGCGCCGGGCCGACGAGCTGGGCGCACTGCTGCAGCGACGGGGAGCCGCCGTTCTGCACGCCCCGGCCTTGCGGATCGTGCCGCTCTCCGACGACAGCGAGCTGCTCGCCGCGACCAAGGAGGTCATCGACGAGGTCCCGGACATCGTGGTCGCCACGACCGCGATCGGCTTCCGGGGCTGGATCGAGGCCGCCGACGGCTGGGGTCTGGGTGAGGAACTGCTGGCACGGCTGCGCGGCATCGAGCTGCTGGCGCGCGGGCCGAAGGTCAAGGGCGCGGTACGGGCCGCCGGGCTGACCGAGGACTGGTCGCCGTCCTCGGAGTCCATGGCGGAGGTGCTCGACCGGCTCCTGGAGGAGGGGGTCGAGGGGCGCCGGATCGCCATCCAGCTGCACGGTGAGCCGCTGCCGGGGTTCGTGGAGGCGCTGCGGGCCGCGGGAGCGGAAGTGCTGGGCATCCCCGTGTACCGGTGGATGCCGCCGGAGGACATCGGGCCGGTGGACCGGCTCCTGGACGCGGCGGTCTCCCGGGGGCTGGACGCGCTGACCTTCACGAGCGCGCCCGCCGCGGCCTCGCTGCTGAACCGGGCGGAGGAGCGGGGGCTGCTGCCCGAACTGCTCGCCGCCCTCAACCACGACGTGCTGCCGGCCTGTGTCGGCCCCGTCACCGCGCTGCCGCTCCAGGCCCGCGGCGTCGACACCGTGCAGCCCGACCGCTTCCGGCTCGGCCCGCTGGTCCAGCTCCTGTGCCAGGAGCTGCCCGCGCGGGCCCGGTCCCTGCCCATCGCCGGGCACCGGGTCGAGATCCGCGGTCACGCGGTGCTGGTCGACGGGGTCCTGCGCCCCGTGCCGCCGGCCGGGATGTCACTGCTGCGGGCGCTGTCCCGGCGGCCCGGATGGGTGGTGGCCCGGGCGGAACTGCTGCGGGCGCTTCCGGGTGCCGGGCGCGACGAGCACGCGGTGGAGACGGCGATGGCCCGGCTGCGCACGGCACTCGGAGCGCCGAAGCTGATCCAGACGGTGGTCAAGCGGGGCTACCGACTGGCACTGGACCCGGCGGCGGACGCGAAGTACGCGGACACGTAAGCGACTTCCCGGCTTCACCCCCGTCCCCGCGCGACGCCACGGCCAGGGCGGGGGAGCGAGCCTGACCACCGGCGGCCGGTCACGCGCGGCCCGTCCGGCCATCACGCGCGCGTCGTCCGGCCGTACCCCACCAGCCCTCGCGCCAGGCACCCCGTCGCCACCGTCGACAGCACCGCCCGCACCGCGTTCCACAGCACCCACGGGTCCTCGAAGTCCTCGCGCGCCGTACGCACATCGGTGGCGCTGTCGAGGGCGTCGTTGAGCGGGATGTTGAAGGCGACCGTCACCAGGAAGGCGAGGGCGTAGGCGAGGAACCCCGCCCACACCCACCGCCGGTACGACCGCCCCCGTCCCTGCCACACCGCCACCCCCGTCAGCACCAGCGCCCCGAGGAAGCTCAGCAGGAACACGGGGTTCACGATCACGTCGTTGATGTTCCGCATCACCTCGACGTAGACCTCGTCGTCGCCGCGCGCCAGTCCCGGCATCACCGCGCAGGCGAAGACGTAGAAGGCCCCGGCGATCAGGCCCATGGCGACCGTGGCCGCGCCCAGTACGGTTCCCGTGCTCCGCTTCGTCGTCATGCCCTCGAGTCAACGGCCTCGGGGCCGGCCGGACCATGGTCCAAAAGCGCGGCGGCATACGCGGACGTCCACGCCTCACCGGTACGAGGGGTTCCGGCGGCGCGAACGGGAAGGCACTGTGAGAGGGAACCTTCCAGACCCACCTCACCGGCCCCTCACGCGCAAGGCATCCCTAGGCGGTGACAGGCACATGGCACTGGGTACGGCCACGGCCCCGTACGAGCTGCGGTTCGACGCGGGGCGGATCTGCCTCGACCTCCTCGCGACCACCCATCCCGTCGAACGGCTGGACGCGACCGAGGTGTTGTTCGCGTGGGTCACCGGAGCCGGGCTCGTGCCACCGGAGACCCCCCTGGCGCACGCCGACGCGTCCTGGCTCCTGGCGTTTCGTGAACTGCGGGGGTATATCAGCCAGTTGGTCCGGGCCCGGCTCGGCCCCGAGCCCCGCCCGTCGTACGACCTGGCGCTCGCCCGGGTGAACGACCTCGCCCGGACCGCGCCGCCGGCGCCCCGGGCCGTACCGGGGGAGGACGGCCTGCTCGTGCGGGAGTTGGCGGCGCCGCCCGAGCTCGCCGCGCTGCTCGGGGCGATCGCCCGGGACGCCGTCGAGCTGCTCACGGACCCCGTCGCGCGGGCCTGTCTGCGGCAGTGCGCGGGCGACAGCTGTCCGATCGTCTACCTCGACACATCCCGGGGGCGCAGGCGGCGTTGGTGCTCCAGTGAGGTCTGCGGAAACCGGGAAAGGGTGGCCCGGCACCGGCGTCGGGCGGCACTCGCGCGGGCCTGAGCCATTCTGAGGGAGCGTTATGTCCCTTCTGTGGAGCGGCTGTCGAAGTGATTTCGATTACACGATGTTTGCCCGCGGTCGCGTCCGGGCAGCCGTCCCCTTCGCGCCAATGTGGCGGAAATGTAAAGAACGAGGGGCGGGAATGTGCACCCATGTCCCCCTCGTCTCGGCAGATACAAGAAATCTGTCATGTCACGTTGAACACTCGACGGCCCACGTCCGTACCCCGTGTGGAGCGACTGGCTGGGGGAACCCCCGGACATCGGAGGTGGGCGTGCGCAAGGATTCCGTCGTGGCCAATGAACGTGGATCGAGGGCCCGACATCGCATGTCCCAGCCCTCGGAACCTGATGAGGAGCTCATGCGTGCTCTGTACAGAGAGCACGCAGGACCCCTGCTCGCCTATGTGCTGCGGCTGGTCGCCGGAGACCGCCAAAGAGCAGAGGACGTGGTGCAGGAGACGCTGATCCGTGCCTGGAAGAACGCCGGTCAGCTCAATCGAGCGACCGGATCTGTACGCCCCTGGCTGGTGACGGTCGCCCGGCGCATCGTCATCGACGGCCACCGAAGCCGGCAGGCCCGGCCGCAGGAGGTCGATCCGTCGCCGCTGGAGGTCATCCCCGCGGAGGACGAGATCGACAAGGCGCTGTGGTTGATGACGCTGTCGGACGCGCTCGACGACCTGACTCCCGCGCACCGGGAGGTTCTTGTCGAGACGTACTTCAAGGGGCGTACGGTCAATGAGGCGGCCGAGACGCTCGGGATACCCAGCGGCACGGTCCGCTCGCGGGTCTTCTACGCCCTGCGGTCGATGAAGCTGGCACTGGAGGAGCGGGGGGTGACGGCGTGATGAGTGTTTACGGGGGAAACCAGGGATTCGGCACAGGTGGTTCGGGTATGTCTGGTGCCATGCAGGGATCCTCGGGGCCGAACGAGCACGAGACCGTCGGCGCGTACGCCCTCGGGATTCTCGACGACGCCGAGGCGACCGCGTTCGAGATGCACCTCGCCACCTGCGAGTGGTGCGCCCAGCAGCTCGACGAGCTCGCCGGGATGGAACCGATGCTGGCCGCGCTCGCGGACCTGCCCGGCTCCGGCACCCCCGCGATCGGCGAGTCGCTGTCCGCCAAGCCCAGTCCGCGGCTGGTGAACAAGCTGGTCGACGAGGTCGCCGAGCGCCGCGCCCAGAAGCGCCGCCGCGCCTTCTACATGGTCGCCGCCGCGGCCGCGCTGATCGTCGGCGGCCCCCTGGTCGCCGTAGGAGCGACCGGAGACGACTCCGGCAAAAACGTCTCGGCGCACACGACGAGCAGCAGCCCCGCCAAGGAAGCCTTCGACGCCATCGACGACAAGCTGGCGGCGACCGACCCCAGCACGGACGTCAGTGCGACCGTCGCCGTGGAGGAGAAGGCCTGGGGCACCCACGCGGTGCTCCAGCTGAAGAACGTCAAGGGCCCGGAGAAGTGCTCCCTCATCGCCGTCGGCAAGAACGGCGAGCGGGAGACGGTCGCCTCCTGGTCGGTCCCGACCTGGGGTTACGGCATCCCGGACGCCAAGACGGCACAGGCCAAGGAGCCCTTGTACGTCCATGGCGGCGCCGCCTTCGACCTCAACGACATCGATCACTTCGAGGTCATGACCTTCGGCGGCAAGCGACTCGTCGAAGTAGACGCGTAGCCGACGTAGCTATGCCGGGTCCCCTTCGCGTACGGTTGACGGCTGCCCAGCACGTCAGAAGGGGGCCCGGTGGCCGCTCAGGCTCAACCATCCGTGGTCGGAACGGTTCACGACTCGGTTCACGACTCGGTCCGGGACCGGGAGATCAGCGTCGAACAGGAACATCTGGACCGGGTGTACCGGCGTCTCGAGGAGAAGATCCACGAGGCTGAGTTCCTCATGAACGACGCGGCCCAGCGCGGCCAGGTCGGTACGCCCGGCGCGCTCGCCGAGCGGGACGCGCAGGTGTTCCGGGCGGGGGTGCACCTCAACCGGCTCAACAACGAGTTCGAGGACTTCCTCTTCGGCCGCATCGACCTGCTCCTCGGCGAGGACGGCAAGAAGGGGCCCGACGGCGCCTACACCGCCGTCGAGCCCGCCGAGGGCGCGGTGCGCGAGGACAACACCGCCGACATCGCCGAGACCCTGCACATCGGCCGGATCGGGGTCCTGGACTCCGAGTACGCGCCGCTCGTCATCGACTGGCGGGCCCCCGCCGCGGCGCCCTTCTACCGCTCCACCCCGGTCGACCCGGGGCGCGTGGTGCGGCGCCGGGTGATCCGCTCCAAGGGCCGCCGCGTCCTCGGCGTCGAGGACGACCTCATGCGCCCCGCGCTCAAGGCCTTCCTCGACGGCCAGGAGCTGCCCGTCATCGGCGACGGCGCCCTGATGGCCGCCCTCGGCCAGGCCCGCAGCCACACCATGCGGGACATCGTCGCCTCCATCCAGGCCGAACAGGACATGGTCATCCGCGCCCCCGCCGCCTCCGTGACCTACGTCGAGGGCGGCCCCGGCACCGGCAAGACCGCCGTCGCCCTGCACCGCGCCGCCTACCTGCTCTACCAGGACCGGCGCCGCTACTCCGGCGGCATCCTCATCGTCTCGCCCACCCCCCTGCTGGTGGCGTACACCGAGGGCGTGCTCCCCTCCCTCGGCGAGGAGGGCCAGGTCGCCATCCGGGCGATCGGCTCGCTCGTCGACGGCGTCGAAGCCACCCTCTACGACTCCCCGGCCGTCGCCCGCGCCAAGGGCTCGTACCGCATGCTCAAGGTGCTGCGGAAGGCGGCCCGCGGGGCGCTGGAGGGACCGGGCGGCGGTGCCCCCTCGGGCGTCCCCGGCGGGCGGCGCGGTTCCGGTGGGCGGCGTGGCCGCGGTGAGACCGCGGGGCAGCTCGCCCTCGGCGCCGAGGACACCCCGGTCGGCCGGCTCGTCCCCGACGACGACGCCCCCGCCCCCGCGGGCCCGCCCTCCCGCCTCCGCGTGGTCGCCTTCGGCCGCCGCCTGGAGCTGGAGGCGCCCGAGCTGGAACGTATCCGCCGCACCGCCCTCGGCGGCACCGCGCCGGTGAACCTGCTGCGCCCCCGTGCCCGCAAGCTCCTGCTCGACGCCCTGTGGGAGAGATCCGGCGCGGGCTCCCGCCACAGCGACCCGGAGCTCGCCGCCGAGCTGCGCTCCTCCTTCGACGAGGACGTCAGCACCGAGGACAGCTTCACCGCCTTCCTGGCCGCCTGGTGGCCCGAGCTGACCCCGAAGGACGTCCTCACCGCCATGGCCGACGAGCGGCGCCTGGGCCGCTGGGCCCGGCGCATCCTCAACCCCGGCGAGGTCCGCAAGGTCGCCCGCTCGCTCCGCCGGGACGGCTGGTCCGTGCACGACATCGCCCTGCTCGACGAGCTCCAGGCGATCCTCGGCACTCCGGCCCGCCCCCGGAAGCGGCGCGAGCTGGACCCCCTCGACCAGCTGACCGGCCTGGAGGAGCTGATGCCGGTCCGCGAGGAGACCCAGCGCGAACGCGCCGAGCGGCTGGCCCAGGAGCGCACCGAGTACGCCCACGTCATCGTCGACGAGGCCCAGGACCTCACGCCGATGCAGTGGCGCATGGTCGGCCGCCGCGGCCGGCACGCCACCTGGACGGTCGTGGGCGACCCCGCCCAGTCCTCCTGGTCCGACCCCGACGAGGCCGCCGAGGCCCGCGACGAGGCCCTGGGCAGCCGCCCCCGGCGCCGCTTCGAGCTCACCGTGAACTACCGCAACCCGGCCGAGATCGCGGAGCTCGCCGCCAAGGTGCTGGCCCTGGCCATGCCCGGCTCCACGTCCCCGTCGGCCGTACGCTCCACGGGTGTCGAGCCGCGCTTCACCGTCGTACGGGACTCCCTGGCGAAGTCCGTCCGCGAGGAGGCCGCCCGTCTCCTGGACCGGGTCGACGGCACCGTCGGTGTCGTGGTGGCCATGCAGCGGCGCGAGGAGGCCGCCCGCTGGCTCACCGGCCTCGGCGACCGGGTGGTGGCCCTCGGCAGCCTGGAGGCCAAGGGGCTGGAGTACGACGCGACGATCGTCGTCTCCCCGGCGGAGATCGCCGACGAGTCCCCGGCCGGCCTGCGGGTGCTGTACGTCGCCCTCACCCGGGCGACCCAGCAGCTGACGGTGGTGTCGGCCGAACGGGACCAGCCGGACGAGGCGGGGGTGCCCGATCTGCTCAGGGACTGAGCCAGGTTCCGTGGAATTGATCCACAGGAACTCTCGAGACGGGAATGGCCTTCCGGGATCCGTTTGTTAGCCTGGGTGTGACACCGGCCCGATCCAAGCCCCCGGGCCCAACCTTCGTCCCTCAGAGGGACCACTTGCCGCGAGGCGAGCATGGCGGGTCGGTGTCATTGACGTCGTGGGAGGCCCACGCCACCGAAAAGGTGGCGTGGGCCTCCTTCGTTGTGAACAAAACGATCGCAATCCAACGCGGCTAACGCCTACCGGTCAGTAGGTGCGACGATCGGACAGCATTCAGCACAGCACCACAGGTGAAAGCAGAGGAAGTCGGCCATGGCAACGGCGCCCAGCGTCTCCTACTCGATGACGGTCCGGTTGGAGGTGCCCGCGAGCGGAACCGCCGTTTCGCAGCTCACCACCGCCGTGGAGTCCTCCGGAGGCTCGGTGACCGGCCTCGACGTCACCGCCTCCGGCCACGAGAAGCTCCGGATCGACGTCACCATCGCGGCCACGTCGACCGCGCACGCCGACGAGATCGTCGAGGAGCTCCGCGGCATCGAGGGCGTCACCCTCGGCAAGGTCTCCGACCGTACGTTCCTCATGCACCTCGGCGGCAAGATCGAGATGCAGTCCAAGCATCCCATCCGCAACCGTGACGACCTCTCGATGATCTACACCCCGGGTGTGGCCCGCGTGTGCATGGCGATCGCCGAGAACCCCGAGGACGCGCGCCGCCTGACCATCAAGCGCAACACCGTCGCCGTCGTGACGGACGGCTCGGCCGTCCTCGGTCTGGGCAACATCGGCCCGATGGCCGCGATGCCGGTCATGGAGGGCAAGGCGGCCCTCTTCAAGCGCTTCGCCGACATCGACGCCTGGCCGCTGTGCCTGGACACCCAGGACACCGACGAGATCGTCGCGATCGTCAAGGCGATCGCCCCGGGCTTCGCCGGCATCAACCTGGAGGACATCTCCGCGCCGCGCTGCTTCGAGATCGAGGCCCGGCTGCGCGAGGCCCTCGACATCCCCGTCTTCCACGACGACCAGCACGGCACCGCGATCGTCGTCCTCGCAGCCCTGAAGAACGCCCTGCGTGTCACCGGCAAGGCGATCGAGAACATCCGCGTCGTCATGTCCGGCGCGGGCGCGGCCGGTACGGCCATCCTGAAGCTGCTGATCGCCGCCGGGGTGAAGAACGCCGTCGTCGCCGACATCCACGGCGTGGTGCACGCGGGCCGCGAGGACCTGGTCTCCGCCGCCGCGGACTCGCCGCTGCGCTGGATCGCCGACAACACCAACCCCGAGGCCCTGACCGGCACGTTGAAGGAGGCCGTGCGCGGCGCGGACGTCTTCATCGGCGTCTCCGCCCCGAACCTCCTCGACGGCGACGACGTGGCCGCGATGGCGGAGGACGCGATCGTGTTCGCGCTCGCGAACCCCGACCCCGAGGTGGACCCGGCGGTCGCCCGTCGGACGGCGGCGGTCGTGGCCACCGGCCGCTCCGACTTCCCGAACCAGATCAACAACGTGCTGGTCTTCCCGGGCGTCTTCCGCGGTCTGCTGGACGCCCAGTCCCGCACGGTCAACACCGACATGATGCTGGCCGCCGCGAGCGCCCTCGCCGAGGTCGTCACCGAGGACGAGCTCAACGCCAACTACATCATCCCCAGCGTCTTCAACGACAAGGTCGCGGGCGCGGTCGCCGGAGCGGTGCGCGAGGCGGCGAAGGCGGCCACCTCCTCGTAGGGCGGGTACGCGCTGTGAGGATCACCACGGCGAGGCCTTGAACCGGCGCGTCGTGGAACCCGGGCCCTGTGGCCGACGTTTATCGTGTCGGCCAGGCTCGGGACCTCTCTTCGTGTGACACCCAAGGGTGTTCTCACGACTCCAGCGGGTGCCGGATTGGCTTTCCCGCAGCAGGTAGGGGCAGGATGCGTCCCTGGGCGCGAGCGCATCGGCTTCGCTGTGCCTTGCGCGGTCCGGCCGCGTGGCACACCCCAACGGCAAGAAGAACACGGGAGTAACAACATGAACCGCAGTGAGCTGGTGGCCGCGCTGGCCGACCGCGCCGAGGTGACCCGCAAGGACGCCGACGCCGTGCTGGCCGCGTTCGCCGAGACCGTCGGCGAGATCGTCGCCAAGGGTGACGAGAAGGTCACCATCCCCGGCTTCCTGACCTTCGAGCGCACCCACCGTGCCGCTCGCACCGCGCGCAACCCGCAGACCGGCGACCCGATCCAGATCCCGGCCGGCTACAGCGTGAAGGTTTCGGCGGGCTCCAAGCTCAAGGAAGCCGCCAAGGGCAAGTAAGCGCTCCGCTTCGAGCGCCGGGTAACTGCGGGCCGTCCTGCGGCTGACAGGATCGCCGTGGCTGGTCGCGCAGTTCCCCGCGCCCCCTTCGGGGCGCTCAGCACAACGCCGATGGGGCGGTCACCCGAGTCCGGGTGACCGCCCCATCGGCGTCGCTGTGGGTCAGCCGAGTGCCTTGCCCGGCAGTTCCACCTTCGCGCCGAGTTCCACGAGCTTCTCCATGAAGTTCTCGTAGCCGCGGTTGATGAGGTCGATGCCGTGCACCCGGGACGTGCCCTGGGCCGCCAGAGCGGCGATCAGGTACGAGAAGCCGCCGCGCAGGTCGGGGATGACCAGGTCGGCGCCCTGGAGCTTGGTGGGGCCCGAGACGACGGCCGAGTGCAGGAAGTTGCGCTGGCCGAAGCGGCAGTTCGAGCCGCCCAGGCACTCGCGGTACAGCTGGATGTGAGCACCCATCTGGTTCAGCGCGGAGGTGAAGCCGAGCCGGGACTCGTAGACCGTCTCGTGGATGATGGACAGCCCCGTGGCCTGGGTGAGCGCCACGACCAGCGGCTGCTGCCAGTCCGTCTGGAAGCCCGGGTGCACGTCGGTTTCGAGCGCGATGGACTTCAACTGGCCGCCGGGGTGCCAGAAGCGGATGCCCTCGTCGTCGATCTCGAAGGCACCGCCCACCTTCCGGTAGGTGTTGAGGAACGTCATCATCGAGCGCTGCTGGGCGCCGCGGACGTAGATGTTGCCCTCGGTGGCCAGCGCGGCGGACGCCCAGGAGGCGGCCTCCAGACGGTCCGGGAGCGCCTGGTGGTTGTAGCCGCCGAGCGAGTCCACGCCGGTGACGCGGATCGTGCGGTCGGTGTCCATCGCGATGATGGCGCCCATCTTCTGCAGCACGCAGATGAGGTCCTCGATCTCCGGCTCCACGGCCGCGTTCGAGAGTTCCGTGACGCCCTCGGCCAGCACCGCGGTCAGCAGCACCTGTTCGGTCGCGCCGACGGAGGGGTACGGCAGCCGGATCTTCGTCCCGCGCAGACGCCGCGGCGCCTCCAGGAACTGTCCGTCCGCCCGCTTCTCGATGGTCGCGCCGAACTGCCGCAGCACCTCGAAGTGGAAGTCGATGGGCCGGCCGCCGATGTCGCAGCCGCCGAGACCGGGGATGAAGGCGTGCCCGAGCCGGTGCAGCAGCGGACCGCACAGGAGGATCGGGATACGGCTGGAACCCGCGTGGGCATCGATGTCAGCGACGTTCGCGCTCTCGACGTGCGTGGGGTCCATCACGAGTTCGCCCGGCTCCTCACCCGGACGGACCGTCACCCCGTGCAGTTGCAGCAGGCCGCGTACGACACGCACGTCACGGATGTCCGGAACGTTGCGCAGTCGACTCGGCCCACTGCCCAGCAGTGCGGCGACCATGGCCTTCGGTACGAGGTTCTTCGCACCGCGGACACGGATCTCGCCCTCCAGCGGGGTTCCGCCGTGGACAAGCAGTACGTCGTCAGAGCCGTTGACGGTCATGTATCTCGCGTTCCGATGAGTGGGGCAGGGGCCAGAAGGGAAAGGGTAGTCGCCGTCCACCCCCCTTCCGTAAGCCCGAGGACGGCTCAGCCACGTCATAGCTGTGTCACAACACGAGGCGTTGAGGGACGGGCACATGGGGTCACCGGGGTGTGCGCCGGGCACGGGGCGCGCGGTTGCGCTCTGAGCTGCATTCCCTGTCGTACCGGCATTGCCTCCCCACGCGCGGGGAAGATGCGGGATCATGTCTGGCATGACCGAGGTGTCCTCGCTCACAGGGCGGTTGCTCGTGGCCACGCCCGCCCTGGCGGACCCGAACTTCGAGCGTGCGGTGGTGCTCCTTCTCGACCACGACGAGGAGGGCTCCCTCGGTGTCGTCCTCAACCGGCCCACCCCGGTGGACGTCGGCGACATCCTGGAGGGCTGGGCGGACCTCACCGGTGAGCCCGGTGTGGTCTTCCAGGGCGGCCCGGTCTCCCTCGACTCCGCGCTCGGCGTCGCCGTCATCCCGGGCGGGGCGTCCGGCGAGCGGGCCCCGCTGGGCTGGCGCCGGGTGCACGGCGCGATCGGTCTGGTCGACCTGGAGGCCCCGCCGGAACTGCTCGCCTCGGCCCTGGGGTCGCTGCGGATCTTCGCCGGGTACGCGGGCTGGGGCCCCGGTCAGCTGGAGGACGAGCTCGTCGAGGGCGCCTGGTACGTCGTCGAGTCCGAGCCCGGCGACGTCTCCTCCCCGGCCCCCGAGAGACTGTGGCGCGAGGTCCTGCGCCGCCAGCGCAACGAGCTGGCGATGGTGGCCACGTACCCGGACGACCCTTCGCTGAACTGATGCGTGTGAGCTTCAGTACGCTTGCCTTTATGAGCACTCTTGAGCCTGAGACCCAGCCGCAGCGCGGGACTGGTACGGGGACCCTCGTAGAGCCGACGCCGCAGGTGTCCCACGGCGACGGTGACCACGAGCGCTTCGCCCACTACGTCCAGAAGGACAAGATCATGGCGAGCGCCCTCGACGGCACCCCCGTCGTGGCGCTGTGCGGCAAGGTCTGGGTGCCGGGCCGCGACCCGAAGAAGTACCCCGTGTGTCCCATGTGCAAGGAGATCTACGAGTCCATGGGTGCCGGCGGGGACGGCGACGGCAAGGGCGGCGGCGACAAGTAGGCCCTCCGCCGGGCCTGCCCGCCTGATCGGATGTCGCGAGGCCCCCGGGCGCGTTTCGACGTGCCTCGGGGGCCTTTGTGCTGTCCCTCGGGGGCCTTTGCCGTCACGGAGTGGTGGAGACCTCTTGTGGGCGAGTTGCCGCACTCCCTAGCCTCCGTTGTGCGGAGCGAAACCCGTCGTTGCGTATGTTGCAACGCATGGGCGTGGTGGAGCGGTAAAGGACTGACTGGTGGAACTGATTCCCGCACCTCGGCACGTCACCCGGACCTCGTCCGGCCCCGGGTGGCTCGACGAGCGGACGCGGCTGCTGGCCGGGCCGGGCACCGAGGGCGTCGCGCGCTGGCTGCGGGCGACCGTCGGCGCGGCGACCGGCTGCCCCCTGCCGGACGGCGGCGAGAACGCGTCCCCGCTGGTGCTGGGCATCGAGCCGGACCTGCCCCCGGAGGGCTACCACCTCGCCCTCGGCGACACCGGGTTGCTGATCCGGGGCGGCAGCGCGGCCGGTGTCTTCTACGGCGCCCAGACCTTCCGTCAGTTGCTCGGACCGGCGGCCTTCCGCCGGGCGCCGGTCACCGCCCGGCGGGTCTGGGAGGTGCCCGCGGTCACCGTCCGCGACGCGCCCCGCTTCCGCTGGCGCGGCCTCCTGCTCGACGTCGCCCGGCACTTCATGCCCACGGACGGGGTCCTGCGCTACCTCGACCTGATGGCCGCCCACAAACTCAACGTCCTCCACCTCCACCTGACGGACGACCAGGGGTGGCGGATCGAGATCAGGAGGCACCCCCGGCTGACCGAGGTCGGCTCCTGGCGGGCGCGTACGAAATTCGGCCATCGGGCCTCTCCGCTGTGGGAGGAGAAGCCGCACGGCGGCTACTACACCCAGGACGACATCCGGGAGATCGTGGCCTACGCCGCCGAGCGGCACATCACCGTCGTCCCCGAGATCGACGTCCCCGGACACTCGCAGGCCGCGATCGCCGCGTACCCGGAACTCGGCAACACCGATGTCATCGACACCAGTTCCCTCTCCGTCTGGGACACCTGGGGCATCTCGGCCAACGTCCTCGCCCCCACCGACACCACCCTGCGCTTCTACGAGGGCGTCCTCGAGGAGGTCCTGGAGCTGTTCCCGGGTGAGTTCGTGCACGTCGGCGGCGACGAATGCCCCAAGGACCAGTGGCGGGCCTCACCCACCGCACAGGCGCGCATCAAGGAACTCGGCGTCGGTGACGAGGACGGCCTCCAGGCGTGGTTCATCGGGCACTTCGGCACATGGCTCTCCGCGCGCGGGCGCCGGCTCATCGGCTGGGACGAGATCCTGGACGGGGGTCTGGCGCCGGGCGCGGCCGTGTCCTCCTGGCGCGGCTACGCGGGCGGGGTGACGGCCGCGCGCGCGGGCCACGACGTCGTCATGTGCCCTGAGCAGCAGGTGTACTTGGATCATCGCCAGCACGAAGGGCCGGACGAGCCGGTCCCTCTCGGCCATGTCCGCACCCTGGAGGACGTGTACCGCTTCGAACCCGTCCCACCGGAGCTGACGCCGGCGCAGGCGGAGCATGTGCTCGGGACCCAGGCCCAGGTGTGGACCGAGGTGATGGAGGGCCACGCGCGCGTGGACTACCAGGTCTTTCCCCGGCTTTCGGCCTTCGCCGAGGTCGCCTGGAGCGACCTGCCCGCCCCGGCCGAACGGGACTTCGCCGACTTCGAGCGGCGAATGGAGCGGCACTACGGGCGACTTGACGCCCTGGGCGTCTCCTACCGTCCGCCCACCGGGCCGTTGCCCTGGCAGAAGCGCCCGGGCGTGCTGGGCCGGCCGATCGAGGGGGCGCCCCCGAACAGGTAGCGGAACCTCCGAACAGGGAGCGGAAAACCCTCGCAAGCATCACCGAAGAGTGTCAATCCGTGCGCACCGGTGATGCCGGACGAAAACGGACCATCTCCCCGACGACATGGGCGAATGCCTCCTAGCGGACCCCTGTCTTCGGCCCCTGCGAAGATGTGCCAGAGTTGCCACGTCCGCCCTGTCAGCACGTACCGTACGGCAGCAACAGGCGGGACCAGCTGGGACCAGGTGGGGCAGCGGGAAGGGGCAGCCGGTTTGACCACGCACGCACCGCAGGCGGCGCAGGCCGTCACGCTGCCCACGACACTGGACGAGGCGGTGGCGGCCCTGACCGCCATGCCCGCCGCCGTGCCCGTCGCGGGCGGCACCGACCTCATGGCCGCGGTCAACTCCGGCCAGCTCAGGCCCGCCGCACTGGTGGGCCTCGGCCGCATCAGCGAGATCCGTGGCTGGCAGTACCAGGACGGGCACGCGCTGCTCGGCGCCGGGCTCACGCACGCGCGCATGGGCCGCCCCGACTTCGCCGCCCTGATCCCCGCGCTCGCCGCCTCGGCGCGCGCGGCCGGCCCGCCGCAGATCCGCAACGCGGGCACCCTCGGCGGCAACATCGCCACGGCCGCACCGACCGGGGACGCCCTCCCGGTGCTGGCCGCCCTGGAGGCGACGCTGATCATCGCGGGCGCGGGCGGGGTCCGCCGCGAGATCCCGGTGTCGCACCTGCTGGCCGGCATGGAGATGCTGCGCGCCGGCGAACTCATCGGCTTCGTGCGCGTGCCGCTGCTGCACGCGCCGCAGGTCTTCCTCAAGGCCACCGGGCGTACCGGCCCCGGCCGGGCGATGGCCTCCGTCGCGCTCGTCCTCGACCCCGCCCGGCGTGGCGTCAGGTGCGCCGTCGGGGCCATAGCGCCGATGCCGCTCAGGCCCCTGGACGCCGAGCAGTGGGTCGGCCGGCTGATCGACTGGGACAACAACCGCGCGCTCGTCCCGGAGGCGCTGCACGCCTTCGGCGAGTACGTGGCCGCGGCCTGCATCCCCGACCCGGTACCGGCCGAGGACGGCTCCGTGGAGCAGCTCCCGCCCGCCGTACTGCACCTGCGGCGCACCGTCGCCGCGCTGGCCCGACGAGCACTGGGGAGGGCGCTGTCGTGACCGACGACCGGCACGGAGAGGGCACGCCCCAGGGCGGCGGTCGCTGGGACCCGCTGCCCCAGGGCGACTACGACGACGGTGCCACCGCCTTCGTGAAGCTCCCCGAGGGCGGCATCGACGCGCTGCTGGCCTCTGACAGCCCGCTGGCCGCGCCCGGCCACGGGTACGTGCCGCCGCAGATAGAGGCCGGCCTCGGTGGCCCCGTCGGCACCGACCCGGCGGCCACCGGCACCTGGGCGGTGCCGGCGGACGGCACCCAGTGGCCCGACCCGAACGCGGTGCCGGTCGCCGGCGACCGGTTCGCGTACCACCCCGGGGCGACCGGGCAGTGGACCTTCGGGGAACACACGGAGCAGACAGAGCACGCGGAGCACACCGGGCACGCGGAGCACACCGGGCACGCGGAGCAGACAGGGCACGCGGAGCAGACAGGGCACGCGGAGCACACGGAGGCCGCTCCCGCGCCGGGTCACGATGTGACCGGGCAGTGGTCGATCCCCGTGGCTAACGGTGATCTTCCGGACGAATCGGGCGAGTTCACCACCTCGTCCCTGGTCGAGCAGTGGGGCGGCACACCTCCGGCCACGCTGCCCGGCGGCGCGTCCGCGCCCTGGGCCACGCAGACGGGGCAGCCGTGGGGGACGCAGCCACCGGACACCGCTCCGGAGCACGCCGGACCGGAGTACGGCGGCCCGGAGCACGCCGGACCTGAGTACGGCGATCCCGGGTACGGCGGGCCGGAGCATGCCGGGCCCGAGCACGGAGGGCCGGAATACGGCGGATCCGAGCACGCAGGGCCCGAGCACGCAGGGCCGGAGTACAGCGGATCCGAGCACGCAGGGCCCGAGCACGGCGGACCTGAGCACGCAGGGTCCGAGCACGCCGGGTCCGTCGGTGACGGGCACGCGCACGTGCCCGCCGGTGACACGCCTCCGCACGCCGCCGCGGACGTCCACGCGCACGTGCCGCCCGCCGCGCACCCCGGTGCCCTCGCGCCCGAGGACGCCCCGGACCGGACCGCGCCGGACGCCCCCGCACACGAGGGGGCGGACCCCGAGCACGGCCACGCCCCCGCCGAGCCGCTCCCGGACGCCCCCGTCCCCGCCGCCTCACAGCCCGCTCGCGGCCCCGGTGAGGCCGCGGTGGCGGCGGAGGGGCCCGAGGGCGCCCAAGAGGCCCTGGAGGGCGCTGAGACGGCCGCCGAGCCGCACGCGGAGCACGCCCCGGCCGACGACGAGGGCGAGGCCGCGCCGGACTCCGCCGACGAGCCCGCGGCCGACCCCGAGGCCGCCGTCCCCTCCGAGGACGAGCCCGCCCCCGCGCTCCCCGGCGAGGAACACCCCCTCGCCTCCTACGTCCTGCGCGTCAACGGCGTCGAACGCCCCGTCGCCGACGCCTGGATCGGCGAGTCGCTGCTCTACGTCCTGCGCGAGCGGCTCGGCCTCGCGGGCGCCAAGGACGGCTGCTCGCAGGGCGAGTGCGGGGCCTGCAACGTCCAGGTGGACGGGCGGCTCGTCGCCTCCTGCCTGGTCCCGGCCGTCACCGCCGCCGGCAGCGAGGTCCGTACCGTCGAGGGCCTCGCCGAGGACGGACAGCCCTCCGACGTGCAGCGCGCGCTCGCCCGGTGCGGCGCCGTGCAGTGCGGGTTCTGCGTGCCCGGCATGGCGATGACCGTGCACGACCTGCTGGAGGGCAACCCGGCGCCGACCGAGCTGGAGACCCGCCAGGCGCTGTGCGGCAACCTGTGCCGCTGCTCCGGCTACCGGGGCGTCGTCGACGCCGTCAAGGAGGTCGTCGCGGAGCGCGAGGCGCATTCCGCGGGGAACTCCGAGTCGAACGCCGACGAGGCGCGTATTCCCCACCAGGCGGGTCCCGGCGCCGGCGGGGTCAACCCGTCGGCGTTCGAGCCGCACAACCAGGCGTACGGACAGGACGGAGGCCAGGCGTGAGCAACGAAGCCGCCACCGCGCCCACCCCCGCGGAGGCAGCCCCCGCCCCCGAACCGATCCCGCACGGCCTCGGCGCCTCCCTGCCGGCCGCCGACGCCCGGGCCAAGACCGAGGGCACCTTCCCCTACGCGGCCGACCTGTGGGCCGAGGGCCTGCTGTGGGCGGCCGTGCTGCGCTCCCCGCACGCGCACGCGCGCATCGTGTCCATCGACACCTCCCACGCGCGCGAGATGCCCGGCGTCCGCGCGGTCGTCACCCACGAGGACGTCCCCGGCAGCCCGGTGCACGGCCGCGGCAAGGCCGACCGCCCGGTCTTCGCCTCCGAGGTCGTACGCCACCACGGCGAGCCCATCGCCGCCGTCGCCGCCGACCACCCCGACACCGCGCGGATGGCCGCCGCGGCCGTCATCGTCGAGTACGAGGTGCTCGACCCGGTGACCGACCCCGAGCAGGCCTTCGAGGCCGAGCCGCTGCACGCCGACGGCAACCTGATCCGGCACATCCCGCTGCACCACGGCGACCCGTCGGTGACCGGCGAGGTCGTCGTCGAGGGCCAGTACCGCATCGGCCGTCAGGACCCCGCCCCCATCGGCGCCGAGGCCGGCCTCGCCGTGCCGCGCCCGGACGGTGGCGTCGAGCTGTACCTGGCCTCCACCGACCCGCACGCCGACCGGGACACCGCCGCCGCCTGCTACGGCCTGGAACCCGAGCGCGTCAAGATCGTCGTCACCGGTGTCCCCGGCGCCACCGCCGACCGCGAGGACCAGGGCGTCCAGCTCCCGCTGGGCCTGCTGGCGCTTCGGACCGGCTGCCCGGTCAAACTCACCGCCACGCGCGAGGAGTCCTTCCTCGGCCACGCGCACCGCCACCCGACGCTGCTCCGGTACCGCCACCACGCGGACGCCGAGGGCAGGCTGGTGAAGGTCGAGGCGCAGATCCTGCTCGACGCGGGCGCCTACGCCGACACCTCCGCCGAGGCCCTCGCCGCCGCCGTGGGCTTCGCGTGCGGCCCGTACGTCGTCCCGAACGCCTTCATCGAGGGCTGGGCCGTGCGCACCAACAACCCGCCCTCCGGCCATGTGCGCGGCGAGGGCGCCATGCAGGTGTGCGCCGCCTACGAGGCGCAGATGGACAAGCTCGCCAAGAAGCTCGGCGTGGACCCGGCGGAGCTGCGCCTGCGCAACGCGCTCGCCACGGGTGACGTGCTCCCCACGGGCCAGACGGTGACCTGCCCCGCGCCGGTCGCCGAACTCCTCCAGGCCGTACGGGACTTCCCGCTGCCGCCGCTGCCCAAGGACACCCCCGAGGACGAGTGGCTGCTGCCCGGCGGCCCCGAGGGCGCGGGCGAACCCGGCGCGGTCCGCCGCGGGGTGGGCTACGGCCTGGGCATGGTGCACATGCTCGGCGCTGAGGGCGCCGACGAGGTCTCCACGGCCACCGTGAAGGTCCACGACGGTGTGGCGACGGTCCTGTGCGCGGCGGTCGAGACCGGCCAGGGATTCACCACGCTGGCCCGCCAGATCGTCCAGGAGACCCTCGGCATCGACGAGGTGCACGTCGCGCCCGTGGACACCGACCAGCCCCCGGCCGGCGCGGGCTGCCGCGGCCGCCACACGTGGGTGTCGGGCGGCGCGGTGGAACGGGCCGCGAAGATGGTCCGCACCCAGCTCCTACAGCCCCTCGCGCACAAGTTCGGCATGTCCACCGAGCTGCTCCAGATCACCGACGGCAAGATCACCTCGTACGACGGCGTCCTGTCGACCACCGTCACCGAGGCGCTGGAGGGCAAGGAGCTGTGGGCGACCGCGCAGTGCCGCCCGCACCCCACGGAGCCGCTGAACGAGGCCGGACAGGGCGACGCCTTCGTGGGCATGGCCTTCTGCGCGATCCGCGCGGTGGTGGACGTCGACATCGAGCTCGGCTCGGTCCGGGTCGTCGAACTCGCCGTCGCCCAGGACGTGGGACGGGTCCTGAACCCGGCCCAGCTCGCGGCCCGTATCGAGGCCGGGGTCACCCAGGGCGTGGGGATAGCCCTCACGGAGAACCTGCGCACCGCGCGCGGTCTGATCCGCCACCCCGACCTCACGGGGTACGCGCTGCCGACGGCCCTGGACACGCCGGACATCCGGATCGTGAAGCTCGTCGAGGAGCGGGACGTGGTCGCGCCCTTCGGCGCGAAGGCGGTCAGCGCGGTGCCGGTGGTGACGTCCCCGGCGGCCATCGCCTCCGCCGTGCGCGCGGCAACCGGGCGCCCGGTGAACCGGCTGCCGATCCGTCCGCAGGCCGCCGTGGTGACGACCCCGTGAGTGCGCGGGACCCGCAGCGCTACGAACCACCGCCCAGCACGGGGAAGCTGCTGCTGTGGATCCTGGTGTTCGCGCTGGCGGCGCTCGTGGTCGTGCTCGGCGGCGTGTACCTGACGTGAGGTGCCGGCCGCACGGCTGACGGTGGGGGAGACGGCGGATGAGATCCCGGCGGGGAGGCAACGCGCCGGGCTGGTCCGAGCGTCTTATGACCGAGGGCGTTGTCAGTGGTGCCGCGTAGTCTCCGAGCAGTGGGGAACGGCGGTGAGACCTCGCGAGGATCCGCCCTGCCCCACTCGGGGACTGTGAGCTTGTACGCACGGGGGAAGAGCTATGAGCACGACCGGCGCCGCGACCGCGGTGATCACCCTGACCGACGACGACCTGGACGCCTTCGTCACGCACGCCTCGACGCGCCGCTGGCTGACGGGCCCCGGACTGCCCGCCGGGATCGGCCTGCTGAGCTTCGAGGAGCTGGCCCGCGAGGGACTGCGCACGGTGGCGGACGTGACCGGCGACCCCGAGGACCGCCTCGCCGTGGAGCTGCGGGGCCAGCTGGTCATAGGCGGGCTGCTCGACCGCGAGGGCCAGGAGACCGAGCCGGTCCTGCTCGACGGCGTCACCGGCGAGGTCTCCACGACCGACTTCTGGTACGACACCCCGGAGCTGATGGAGCGCCGCCCGCTCGCGCCGTCGCTGGAGAAGCTGGTGGGGTTCGCGTCGACGGCGGAGGAACTGGCGGGACTGCGCGGGCGGTTCGCCTCCTACGCCGACCGCTTCGGACCGCAGGTCGCGGCGGAGGCCACACGTCAGCTGCTCGCTGTCTACGAGGACGGCACGGACGGGGAGGTGCCGCCGTACTGGCTGATGACGGCACTGATCCGGCCGCTGGCGCTGACGGCGGGCCCGGGCCGGTCGTCCGGGCTGGCGCTGGACCTGCCCGCCCGGCTCCTGCACCAGGAGTTCGGCCAGGGCGAGGTGTGGCGCTTCGAGGACGTCGACTTCCCGCCGGCCCTCACCCATGAACCCACCCGCCGTTTCCTGCGCGAGACGGGCCTGCCCGAGGACGCGGTCCTCTTCCACCTGGACACGGACGTCCCGCTGTCCACCCTCGCCGAGCACCACGCGGACGAGCCCGGCGCCCGACTGCCCGCCGACGCCGGGCAGCTGATCCGGCTCGGCCGCCTCGTCGAGGACGACAGCCTGGTGATCGACGGCGCAACGGGCGCGGTCTGGCACTGGAGCGCGCCGCAGGCCACCCTCCACCCGCTGCACACCGACGTCTCCACGCTCGCGTTCACGCTCTGGCTGCTGCACCACGAGCGCGCCCTCGACGGGAGCGTGGACCACGGGCTGTCCGAGGGGCCCTACGCCCAGCTGGCGGCCACCGTGCTCCAGGTCATGTCCGCCGTGGACCCGACCGGCACGGACACCGACCGGCACTACTGGACGGAGGCGTTCCAAAACGAGGCGGGCGGGGTGCTGGCGGCGGCCTAGGCCGCGGCGCGGGGGTGTGAAGGTGTGTGGAGGCCGTGGCGGGAATCGAACCCGCGTAAGTCGCTTTGCAGGCGACTCCCTGAACCACTCGGGCACACGGCCAAGCTGCTTGAGAAGACCGTAGGGCGCGGTCGCGGGCGGGCTCAAGACAATCGCGGGGGCCGCAACGGGACTGCCATGCGCCGTTCACAAACCGGGGTGGGACCGCGGTCGTACGACCAAAGACCGGGGGCGGGACCATCCACCGACAGGGGTCAAAGCCTGTCGTGGCCCTTACGCTGGCGACCATGACAGCCCTCGAACCGCGCGACACCCATGCCGCGCACCTCGCCCCCGAGCCGGCCGCCGTCGACGAGGAGCGGGTGCTGGGCCGCTCGTACCGGGCGCTCAGCGTCGGGATCGTGTCGGTGGTGCTGCTGATCGCGTTCGAGGCGACCGCGGTCGGTACGGCGATGCCGGTCGCGGCACGGGAGCTGGACGGCGTCCCGCTGTACGCGTTCGCGTTCTCGGGGTACTTCACGACGAGCCTGTTCGGCATGGTGCTCGCCGGTCAGTGGTCCGACCGGCGCGGTCCGCTCGGCGCGCTGACGACGGGCATCGCCGCCTTCGCCGCGGGGCTGCTGCTGTCCGGGACGGCGACCGCGATGTGGCTGTTCATCCTGGGGCGGGCCGTGCAGGGCCTCGGCGGCGGACTGGTCATCGTCGCCCTGTACGTCGTCGTCGGCCGGGCCTACCCCGAGCGGCTGCGCCCGGCGATCATGGCGGCGTTCGCGGCCGGCTGGATCGTGCCGTCGATCGTGGGACCGCTCGCCTCGGGCGCGGTGACCGAACACCTGGGCTGGCGCTGGGTGTTCATCGGCATCCCCGCCCTGGTCGTGTTCCCGCTGGCCCTCGCCCTGCCGCAGATCAGACGCCGGGCCGCCGGACCGGTCGACGGCACGGACACCTCCGCGTTCGACCGCCGCCGCATCCGGCTCGCCCTCGGCATCTCCCTGGGCGCCGGACTCCTTCAGTACGCCGCCCAGGACCTGCGCCTGCTCTCCCTGGTCCCCGGCGTCGCCGGCGCCGCGCTCCTCGTGCCCGCCGTGCTCGCGCTGCTCCCGCGCGGCACCTACCGGGCGGTGCGCGGGCTGCCCTCCGTGGTGCTGTTGCGCGGGGTGGCCGCGGGCTCGTTCATCGCCGCCGAGTCCTTCGTCCCGCTGATGCTGGTCACCCAGCGCGGGCTGTCCCCGACGCTCGCCGGGTTCTCCCTCGCCGCGGGCGGTCTCACCTGGGCGCTGGGCTCGTGGGTGCAGTCACGGCCCCGGGTGGAGCCCTACCGGCAGCGGCTGATGACGCTGGGCATGGTCCTGGTCGCCGCGTCCATCGCCGCCGCGCCGAGCGTGCTGATCACCGCGGTGCCCGTCTGGACCCTGGCCGTGGCCTGGGGCTTCGGCTGCTTCGGCATGGGGCTGGTGATCGCCTCCACCAGCGTGCTGCTGCTCCAGCTCTCCGCCCCGGCCGAGGCGGGCACCAACTCCGCCGCCCTGCAGATCTCCGACGCCCTGGCCAACGTCGTCCTGCTGTCGACGGGCGGCGCCGCCTTCGCCGCCCTCGGCGGGGGCACGGTCAGTCATACGGCGACGGAGGCCACCGGCTCGCATCCGGCCGCCTTCGCCGCGGTGTTCCTGCCGATGGCGGCGGTGGCGCTGCTCGGGGCGTGGGTGACGACCCGCCTCAGGGAACGGCCTGCGGACGAGGGGCCGGTCAGCGAGCGGTAGGCCGGTCCGCGGGGCGCGTGAGCCGCCGTACCTGCTCGGCGAACCCCCGGACCGTCGGCTCCCGCAGCGGGGCCGCCGGCGGGATCTGCGCGGTCAGGCGCTCCCTGAGCCGGGTGACGGTCCGCACGACCGCGCCCCGCCCACTGCGCCACCACCGCGAGGCCCGCGACCCCGGACGGCGCCGAGCGCCGCAGGGTCTCCAGCGCGATCACGGCACCCGAGCACACCCCGACCACCAGCAGGGGCGCCGGAGCCCGGCAGGTCCCGGACGGCGGCGGCGACGTCCGCGGTGAGCGCGTCGAGGTCGGCGCCGGCCTCCCGGACCCGCGACTCCCGGCCGGGCAGCCGGGCCGTCGCCACCAGCCAGTCGCCCCGGAGCGTGCGCGGCGAACGGCTGCCCGCTCGCCGCGCCCGCTCCCGCGTGCGGCACGATCAGAACCCGCAGTGCGGCCCGCTCCGGGTCGGCCCCTGCCAGGGTCACGTTCCTCGAGGACACCTTCCGCCTTTCCGCCGTACGCCATGGATGTGCCCGCCGGTTCCCGCGCGCCCGCGCGCCTCAGTCCGCCGCGACGAACTCCCTCAGCGCCCGGGTCAGATACCCGGGGTCCGCCGCCCCGCACAGCTCGCGCGAGGAGTGCATGGACAGCCCCGGCACGCCGACGTCCACCGTGGTCACGCCCAGCCGGGCCGCGGTGATCGGCCCGATCGAGGTGCCGCAGGGCATGGTGTTGTGGGACACGAACCGCTGCCAGGGCACCTCGGCCCGCTCGGCGGCGGCGGCGAACGCGGCGTAGCCGGTGCCGTCGGTGGCGTACCGCTGGTTGACGTTGACCTTGATCACCGGGCCGGCGTTGGGCAGCGGGTGGTTGTCCGGGTCGTGCCGCTCGCTGTAGTTGGGGTGCACCGCGTGGGACATGTCGGACGAGACGCAGATGGTGCCCGCGAGCGCCCGCGCCCAGTCCTCGGCACCGCCGCCCCGGGCGCTCACCACCCGGCCCAGGACCCGTTCCAGGAGCGGGCCCTGCGCGCCGGTCTCGGAGCCGGAGCCGACCTCCTCGTGGTCGAACGCGGCGAGCACCGGGATGCGTTCGGCGCGCGCCGGCCAGGACTGCGCGACGGCGGCCAGCGTGGCGGCGCCCGCGTGCACGGAGACGAGGTTGTCCAGCCGCGCCGAGACCAGGAACTCCCGCTGCGCGCCCAGCAGTCCGGGCTTCTGCACGTCGTGCAGCATCAGGTCCCAGCCGAGCACGTCGGCCTCCGCGACACCGGCGTCGGCCGCGATCCGCCGCAGCAGCGCGCCCGGCTCGGGCCGGCCCAGCGACCACACGGGCTGGAGCTGACGCTGGCGGTCCAGGGACAGGCCCTCGTTCACCGTGCGGTCGAGGTGGATCGCCAACTGCGGTACCCGCAGCAGGGGTTCGTCGATCTTGACCAGCTTCGCGGTGCCGTCGCGCAGCGTCAGCCGGCCCGAGACACCGAGGTCGCGGTCGAGCCAGGTGTTCAGCGGGACCCCGCCGTAGATCTCCACGGCGACCTGCCGCCAGCCCGCCGTACCCGTGTCGGGGGTGGGTTTGACCCGCAGGTTGGGGGAGTCGGTGTGGGCGCCGATGATCCGGAACGGCGTGTGCGCGGGCGCGCCCTCGGGGACGTACCAGGCGAGCAGCGCGCCGCCGCGTACGACGAACCGGCCGCCGCTGTGACCGGTCCACTCCTCGGTCTCGCGCAGTTCCTCGAACCCCGCCTTCTCCAGGCGCTGCACGGCCTGTGCCACCGCGTGGTACGGCGAGGAGGCGGCTTCCAGGAAGGCGAGGAGGTCTTCGTTGTGCGTGGGATCGATGGCCTTGGTCATGCGGTGATGCCTCTCCGGGTGTGGTGGGGGGCGAGCAGCTCGCCGACGGCACGGTCGGGGCAGTCGCACAGGTCGTCGAGGACGGACAGGTAGGAGTCGAGGATGCGCTCCGCCGAGTTCCTGTCCCACAGGTCCGCCGAGTATTCGACGTATGCCCGGAAGCCGAGGGCCGGATCCCGCCGCGGTGCCAGTCCGAACGTCAGCTCCGCGTCTCCCCGGAGACGACCGCGCGCAGGATCGCCTGCTGGAGGTCGGAGGAGACCTGCGCGGAGCTGGTCGCCCGCACCGGGGCCGAGACGCCGGCCGCCCTCGCGAACGTCCTGCCGACGGCGGAGGTGCGGCAGGCGCCGCGGGAGGCGGGGGTGCGCGAGGTCCCCGAGGTGGTGGCGTGCCTGCCGGCCTTCCAGAACACCTGGAGGACGAGGACCGGTGACCCGCGACAACGGTCGGTGACCGGTACGAGCGGGGCCGGTGCCGGGACGTCCGGTGCCCGTGTGACGTCGGTCCCACCCAGGGGGGACCCGGGCCTGTCCGCGCGTTGACCCAGCCGAGCCGCCGGTAGGGTGGCCCGGTTGTCATACGTAGCCGACCCGTCCGTCCCGCTCGACCCCTGTACGGAGACCGTGACTACCACCGCCGCCTCCTCCTCGCACCACCTCTCCCCGGCCTTCCCCGGCCGCGCCCCCTGGGGTACCGCCAGCAAGCTGCGTGCCTGGCAGCAAGGGGCGATGGAGAAGTACGTCCAGGAGCAGCCGCGCGACTTCCTCGCCGTCGCCACCCCCGGCGCCGGCAAGACCACCTTCGCGCTGACCCTCGCCTCCTGGCTGCTGCACCACCACGTCGTGCAGCAGGTGACCGTGGTCGCGCCGACCGAGCACCTGAAGAAGCAGTGGGCCGAGGCGGCGGCGCGGATAGGGATCAAGCTGGACCCCGAGTACAGCGCGGGTCCGCTCGGCAAGGACTACCACGGCGTCGCGGTCACCTACGCCGGCGTCGGCGTGCGGCCCATGCTGCACCGCAACCGCGTCGAGCAGCGCAAGACCCTCGTCATCCTCGACGAGATCCACCACGCCGGTGACTCCAAGTCCTGGGGCGAGGCCTGCCTGGAGGCCTTCGAGCCGGCCACCCGACGTCTCGCGCTCACCGGAACGCCCTTCCGGTCGGACACCAACCCGATCCCCTTCGTGACGTACGAGGAGGGCAACGACGGGATCCGCAGGTCGGCCGCCGACTACACCTACGGCTACGGCAACGCCCTCGCCGACCACGTCGTCCGCCCGGTCATCTTCCTCTCCTACAGCGGCAACATGCGCTGGCGCACCAAGGCGGGCGACGAGATCGCGGCCCGGCTCGGCGAGCCCATGACCAAGGACGCGATCAGCCAGGCCTGGCGCACGGCCCTCGACCCGCGCGGCGAGTGGATGCCGAGCGTGCTGCGCGCCGCCGACCAGCGGCTGACCGAGGTCAGGAAGGCCATCCCGGACGCGGGCGCCCTCGTCATCGCCTCCGACCAGGAGTCCGCGCGCGCGTACGCCAAGCTGATCCGCGAGATCACCGGCACCAAGGCGACCCTGGTGCTCTCCGACGACGCGGGCGCCTCCAAGCGGATCGACGACTTCAGCGGCAGCGACGACCGTTGGATGGTGGCGGTCCGGATGGTGTCCGAGGGCGTCGACGTGCCCCGGCTCGCCGTCGGCGTCTACGCCACCACCATCTCCACCCCGCTCTTCTTCGCCCAGGCCGTCGGCCGTTTCGTGCGGTCCCGCCGCCGCGGCGAGACCGCGTCCGTCTTCCTGCCGACCGTCCCCGACCTGCTCACCTTCGCCAACGAGATGGAGGTGGAACGGGACCACGCCCTCGACAAGCCGAAGAAGGAGGGCGAGGACGACCCGTACGCCGAGTCCGAGAAGGAGATGGAGGAGGCGAACAAGGAGCAGGACGAGGACACCGGCGAGCAGGAGCAGTTCTCCTTCGAGGCGCTGGAGTCCGAGGCCGTCTTCGACCGGGTCCTCTACGACGGCGCCGAGTTCGGCATGCAGGCGCACCCGGGCAGCGAGGAGGAGCAGGACTACCTCGGCATTCCCGGGCTGCTGGAGCCCGACCAGGTGCAGCTGCTCCTCCAGAAGCGGCAGGCCCGGCAGATCGCGCACAGCCGCAAGAAGCCGGACAGCGAGGCGGACCTCCTGGAGCTGCCCGCCGAGCGGCGGCCCGTCGTCTCGCACAAGGAGATGATGGAGCTGCGCAAGCAGCTCAACACCATGGTCAGCGCCTACGTCCACCAGAGCGGCAAGCCGCACGGGGTCATCCACACCGAGCTGCGGCGGGTGTGCGGCGGACCGCCGAGCGCGGAGGCGACGGCCGGGCAGCTGCGGCAGCGGATCGCCAAGGTGCAGGAGTGGGCCACCCGGATGCGGTGACGCCGGGCGTCGTGCCCGAGCGGCGGCGGCCGCACGTCGACGACATCTCCGCGCCCCTTTCCGGGCGCCCCACGCGCCGTACGTATCAGGGCAAACCCGAGCGGTCCGTACCGGCCACTGCCCGGATTCTGGACGGAGCCTTCCGCTCAGCGAACCGGCTTCGCTACTGTCCCGCTACGCACACGCCCCGTGGCAGCGCCGCCGCGGAGCGCAGCCGTGAAGCGACGCGGTCCGGAGAACGCTCCGGATCGCCGGCCGATCGGCGGCCTCTGAAGCGCGTCAGCGACGGGACTCGATGACGCATCGCCGCGACAGGGCCGCCGACCTCACCACTGGAGGAGTGGGCGTCGTGACCGCGGAGACCTCTCAGACGCTCGACCGAGGACTGCGTGTCCTCAAGCTGCTGGCCGATACGGACCACGGGCTGACCGTCACCGAGCTATCCAACAAACTGGGCGTGAACCGGACCGTGGTGTACCGGTTGCTCGCCACCCTGGAACAGCACGCACTCGTACGGCGTGACCTGGGCGGTCGTGCCCGGGTCGGGCTCGGCGTGCTGCGCCTGGGCCGTCAGGTGCATCCGCTGGTGCGCGAGGCGGCGCTGCCGGCCCTGCGCGCCCTGGCCGAGGACATAGGGGCGACCGCCCACCTCACCCTGGTCGACGGGGCGGAGGCGCTCGCCGTCGCCGTGGTCGAGCCGACCTGGACCGACTACCACGTGGCCTACCGGGCGGGATTCCGCCACCCCCTGGACCGCGGGGCCGCCGGCCGCGCCATCCTCTCCGCCCGCGTCCAGCCGCCGCGGGACCCCGGCTACACCCTCACGCAGGGCGAACTGGAAGCGGGCGCGAGCGGCGCCGCCGCACCCCTGCTCGGCGTCACCGGCGTCGAGGGCAGCGTCGGCGTGGTGATGCTGGCCGACTCCGTACCGGAACGGGTCGGGCCGCGGGTCGTGGACGCGGCACGGGAGGTCGCCGAGGCACTGCGGTGAGCCGCGGAGGGCGGCCCGGCCGCGGTCGTACGTCCGTCGTACGCCGTCCCGCGCCCGCCCTCCCGCAACCGGCCGGAAGTCGCCGTCCCGTAGATTGACCCCGTGCTCTCTCGCCTCACACGCCCCCAGGCCGTAGCCGTCTGTGCCCTGCCCGTCGTGGCCCTGATCGCCACCGCGGCCCTGGCACCGCTGCCGTTCTCGCTGGCGCAGCCGGGCATGACGGCGAACGTCCTCGGCGAGAACAAGGGCACCCCCGTGATCACGATCTCCGGCGCGCCGACCCGGAAGACCAGCGGCCAGTTGCGGATGACGACCATCGAGGCGACCAACCCGGACACCCGGATCTCGCTCGGCGACGTGCTCGACGCCTGGTTCGACACCGACCGCGCGGTCATGCCGCGCGACTCGGTCTACCCCAGCGGGCAGTCCACCAAGGAGATCGAGCGGCACAACACCGAGCAGATGAAGGAGTCCCAGGACGCGGCGACCGAGGCGGCGCTGAACTACCTGGGACTGAAGGACGACGACGTCAAGGTCGCGCTGAAGCTGTCCGACGTGGGCGGCCCCAGCGCGGGCCTGCTCTTCACGCTGGGCATCATCGACAAGCTGGACGGCGACGGGGACGGCGGCGACCTCACCGGGGGCCGCACCATCGCCGGGACCGGCACGATCGACCCGGACGGCACGGTGGGCGCGGTCGGCGGCGTGCCCCTGAAGACCCAGGCCGCGAAGCGGGACGGGGCGACGGTGTTCCTGGTCCCGAAGGACGAGTGCGCGGACGCGCAGGCCGAACTGCCCCCGGGGCTGCGCCTGATCCCGGTGACCACGCTGAAGGGCGCGGTGAGCGCGCTGGTCGCGCTGGACTCGGGCAAGGGCTCCGTCCCGAGCTGCTGAACCCCGGATCTCCTAGCCCTCCTTCACGAAGCCCTCCTTCTCCATCCAGTCCAGCGCCACCTGGTGCGGGTCCTGTCCGTCCACGTCCACCTTGGCGTTCAGCTCCCGCGCCACCGTGTTGTCCAGCTTCCTCGTGACCGGGTCGAGCACCTTCCGGATCGCCGGCCACTTCTTCAGCGTCCGGGAGTTGATCTCGGGGGCGGCGTTGTAGTTGGGGAAGAACTTCTTGTCGTCCGCCATCACCACCAGGTTCATGGACCTGATACGGCCGTCGGTCGTGAACACCTCCCCGTAGGCGCAACTGCCCTTCGCCACCTGGGTGTAGATGATCCCGGTGTCCATCTGGGTGATGTTCCGCGCCGGGACGCTCATCCCGTACGCCTTCGCCATCCCCGGCAGCCCGTCGGCCCGGTTGGCGAACTCGCTCTCCACGCACAGGGTCACCGCGCCGGGATCCGACCTGGACAGCCTGGCCACGTCGGACAGGGTCCTCGTGCCGTGCTTCCTGGCGTGGGCCTGGTTCATCGCCAGGGCGTAGGTGTTGTTCAGGGCCGCGGGCGGCAGCCAGGTCAGCCCGTTGCCCAGATCGGCCTTCCGTACGGCCTCCCACTGCGCCCGCGGGTCGGCGATCGGCTCGCTGTTGCCCTGGTAGGTGATCCACGCGGTGCCCGTGTACTCGTACATCCCGTCCGCGTCACCGGACTTGACCGCCTCCCGCGCGCCGACGGAGCCCTGGACGCCGGTGCGGTCCAGGACGTCCGCGCCCGCCGCCTCGAAGGCGATCCCCATGATCGCGCCGAGGATCAGCTGCTCGGTGAACTCCTTGGAGGTCACGGTCAGATCGGCCCCCTTCAGCGGCCGGCCCCGGCCGATCGACCCCGGCCGCACGTCGTCGACCATGGGGGAGCCGCTGGTCAGTCCGCACGCCGAGGCGAGGACCAGCGCACCGGCTGTCGTCAGTACCCCGGCGCGTCTCATGTCCCCACCTCCAACCCCCGGGGCCTGAGCAGCAGTTCGGCCAGGGACGCCAGCCAGTCCACGAGGAGGGCGAGGGCGACGGTGAGGATCGAGCCGAGCATCAGCACGGGCATGCGCTGGTTGGTGATGCCGGTCGTGATCAGCACGCCCAGACCGCCGCCGCCCCCGAAGGTCGCGAGGGTCGCCGTACCGACGTTGAGCACCAGTGCCGTCCGTACGCCCGCGAGGATCAGCGGGACCGCCAGCGGCAGTTCGACGCGGGAGAGCACCCCCAGCGGGGACATGCCGATGCCGCGGGCCGCCTCCAGCAGGGTCGGGTCGTTGGCCTTCAGGCCCGCGACGGTGTTGGACAGCACCGGCAGCACGGCGTAGGCGATGATCCCGATCAGGGCCGCCCTGGTGCCGGTGCCCAGCCAGATCACCAGCAGGGCCAGCAGACCGATCGCCGGGGTCGCCTGGCCCATGTTGGCGACGGCCATCGCCACCGGGGTCGCCGGCCGGAACGCTGTGCGGGTCAGCAGCACACCCAGCGGGATCGCGATGATCAGCACGAAGAACGTCGAGACCACCGTCAGCCACACATGCTGCCAAAGGGCCTTCGACACCTGCCCGTTCGACAGCGCGTTCTCGGAGATCGAGTCCAGGTCCGCCTGCTGGAACCACAGCCAGGTCGCCAGCAGCAGCGCCACCAGCACGGCCGGCAGGAAGGTCAGCTTCTGCCAGCTGACCCGTCGCCGCACCGGCGCCGGTGGCGGCGCCGTCCGCTCGGTCTCCTGCTCCTCCTCCAGCTCGGGGACGGTCACGCCTTCCTCTCCCCTCCGTAGCCCTCCTGCTCGGCATGGGTGACGGCGGCGCGCGTCCGCTCCAGCTCGTGCTGGTGCTCCAAGGCGTCCAGCCGGTCGGCCTCCAGCAGCTCGTGCACGGAGTTCAAGAGCGTCTCCATGTCGACGACGCCGGTGTACTCCCCGCGCCGCCCGGTGACCGCGACCCGCCCCGCGTTGTCGGTGAGCACCGCCTCCAGGGCGTCCCGCAGGGTCGCGTCCCGGGTCACCGTGTCGCGGACCAGGGTGCCCGCGCGGGCCAGCGAGCCCCGCGCCCGCATCAGGTCGCCGCGCCGCAGCCACTTGTAGGGCCGGCCGCGCCGGTCGAGCAGCAGGATCTCGTTGGTGCCGCTGGAGCGGAGCCTGGCGAAGATCTCCTGGAGCGGGTCGTCGACGGTCACCGTCGGATAGTCGGTGATCCCCACGTCCCCGACCCGGGAGAGGTTCAGCCGCTTCAGGGCCGCCCCGGCGCCCACGAAACCGGAGACGAAATCGTCCGCCGGGTTGGTGAGGATCGCCTCCGGGGTGTCGAACTGCGCGATGTGGGAGCGTTCGCGCAGCACGGCGATCCGGTCACCGAGCTTGATCGCCTCGTCGAAGTCGTGGGTGACGAAGACGATCGTCTTGTGCAGTTCGTGCTGGAGCCTGATCAGCTCGTCCTGGAGATGGTCGCGGGTGATCGGGTCGACCGCGCCGAACGGCTCGTCCATCAGCAGCACCGGCGGATCGGCCGCGAGCGCCCGCGCCACGCCCACGCGTTGCTGCTGGCCGCCGGAGAGCTGGCGCGGGTAGCGGCCGTGGAACTCACCAGGATCGAGCCCGACCAGGTCGAGCAGCTCCTCCACCCGGTCCTTGATCCGGCTCCTGCCCCAGCCGACCATCTTCGGCACGAGCGCGATGTTCTGCGCGACCGTCATGTGCGGGAAGAGACCGGCCGACTGGATCGCGTAGCCCACCTTGCGGCGCAGCTTCACCGGGTCCATGTCGGTGACGTCCTCGCCGTTGATCCGGATGCGGCCGCCGGTCGGCTCGATCAGCCGGTTGATCATCTTGAGCGTCGTGGACTTACCGCACCCGGAGGGACCGACGAAGATGACGATCTCGCCCGCCTTGATCTCCATGGTGACGTTGTCGACGGCAGGCTGCGGATTGCCGGGATACCTCTTGGTCAGGTTCTCCAGCTCGATGGCGGCACCGGAGGCCTCAGGCACGGATCCCCCTGGGAATGGTCAGCCGTCCGATCAGGACGTACGCGGCGTCGAACAGCAGGGCCAGGACGATGATCCCGAGCGTGCCCGCGAGCACCTGGTTGAGCGCGTTCTTGCTGCCCAGCGAGGCGATCCCGCGGAAGATCTCGTTGCCGAGGCCGGGCCCGGAGGCGTAGGCGGCGATGGCCGCGATGCCCATCAGCATCTGGGTGGAGACCCGGATGCCGGTCAGGATCGGCGGCCACGCCAGCGGCAGCTCGACGCGGACCAGCCGCATCGGCCGGGACATCCCGATGCCCTTCGCCGCGTCCACCAGCGAGGGGTCGACACCGCGCAGCCCGACGATCGCGTTGCGCACGATCGGCAGCAGGCCGTACAGGGTCAGCGCGATCACCGTGGGCGGCACGCCCAGGCCGACGATCGGGATGAGCAGACCGATCATGGCGAGCGACGGAATGGTCAGGATGGTCGAGGTGGCGGTCGTGGCGAGGTTCCCGGCCCAGTCGCTGCGATAGGTGACCACACCGATCAGGACCCCGATCACCGTCGCCACGACCATGCACTGGAAGACCGCGCTGACGTGTTGGTAGGCATCCGTGAGCAGCTGCTGATGGCGGTTGCCCAGGTACTCCCAGAAGGTCACGCGGTCACCCCACGACGGTCAGGTCCTCTCCGAGTCCTCGGCCGCCTGCTCCACCAGCGGGATGATCCGCAGCGGAACGGGGTTCTCCATCACGATCGCCGTGGCGGCCCGGACGATGCCATCGAAACCGACGACCAGGTCGATCACACGTTGGAGATCGGCGTTCGAGCGGGCCACGAGGCGGCACAGCATGTCCCCGCTGCCGGTGGTGGTGTGCAGCTCCAGCACCTCCGGCACGGTTGCCAAGTGGGCCCGTACGTCCGCCCCTTGGCCCTGCCGGATCTCCAGCGTGGCGAACGCGGTGACCGGGTAGCCGAGCGCCGCCGGGTCCACCTGCGGCCCGAAGCCCCGGATGACGCCATTCGACTGAAGCCGGTCCAGCCGCGCCTGCACCGTCCCGCGCGCCACCCCCAGCCGCCGGGACATCTCCAGCACCCCGATCCGCGGCTCCCGCGCCAGCAGCACGATGATCCGTCCGTCCAGCCCGTCGATCCCCACGAGAGCCACCCCTTCCCAGTGGTCATCCTGTACAGAAGGCCCGCGGAAACGGGCCCGGTACTGGTCATTCTGCACAGCGGAAACGCAAACTATTGCGCATCTTGCGTGCCGGGGGAAAGCTGCGGCTATGACGCAGACCACACACCAGACCCCCGACACCGCCCGGCAGGCCGACCCCTTCCCGGTCAAGGGAATGGACGCGGTCGTGTTCGCCGTGGGCAACGCCAAGCAGGCGGCGCACTACTACTCCACCGCCTTCGGCATGCGGCTCGTGGCTTACTCCGGACCGGAGAACGGCAGCCGCGAGACCGCCTCGTACGTCCTGGAGAACGGCTCCGCCCGGTTCGTGCTCACCTCGGTGATCAAGCCCGCCACCCCCTGGGGCCACTTCCTCGCCCAGCACGTGGCCGAGCACGGCGACGGCGTCGTCGACCTCGCCATCGAGGTCCCGGACGCCCGCGCCGCCCACGCCTACGCCCTGGAGCACGGCGCCCGCTCGGTCGCCGAGCCGTACGAGCTGAAGGACGAGCACGGCACCGTCGTCCTCGCCGCCATCGCCACCTACGGCGAGACCCGCCACACCCTCGTCGACCGCTCCGGCTACGACGGCCCGTACCTGCCCGGGTACACGGCGGCGGCCCCCCTCGTCGAGCCGCCCGCCCACCGCACCTTCCAGGCCATCGACCACTGCGTCGGCAACGTCGAGCTCGGCCGGATGAACGAGTGGGTCGGCTTCTACAACAAGGTCATGGGCTTCACGAACATGAAGGAGTTCGTGGGCGACGACATCGCGACCGAGTACAGCGCCCTGATGTCCAAGGTCGTCGCGGACGGCACGCTCAAGGTCAAGTTCCCGATCAACGAGCCCGCCATCGCCAAGAAGAAGTCCCAGATCGACGAGTACCTGGAGTTCTACGGCGGCGCCGGCGTCCAGCACATCGCGCTCAACACCAACGACATCGTCCAGACCGTACGGACCATGCGGGCGGCGGGAGTCCAGTTCCTCGACACCCCCGACTCCTACTACGACACCCTCGGCGAGTGGGTCGGCGACACCCGCGTCCCCGTCGAGACCCTGCGCGAGCTGAAGATCCTCGCCGACCGCGACGAGGACGGCTATCTGCTGCAGATCTTCACCAAGCCGGTCCAGGACAAGCCGACCGTGTTCTTCGAACTCATCGAACGGCACGGCTCGATGGGCTTCGGCAAGGGCAACTTCAAGGCCCTCTTCGAGGCGATCGAGCGGGAGCAGGCCAGGCGCGGCAACCTGTGAACCAGCTTTGAATCCACCAGCCGCACCGGCAGAGCCTTGAAACCGCCGAACGCGAGTTGACACTCTCGGTCCCGTGGACGTCACCCGGACGCCCACGGGAACCAGGGGACACCGTGACCGACCGCATCGACCTCGGCGTACCGGCGCGGCGCCGGCTCAGGGAGAAGGCCCTGCACGAGGGCACGGTCCTGCAGTCCTTCGCCTTCGACGAGGTGCACCGGCACCTCTACGTCCTCCAGGTCCGGCGCGGCGGCCTCGACGCCGGGAACCTCTGCCTCAACAGGCTCGGCCACGACGGCGAACTCCTCGGCCACATGCACCTCCACGGCTTCGGGCACGGCGTCAGCATGGGCGTGCAGAACGCCGCCGACGGCAAGGTCTGGATCTGGACCGAGGCCGACGCCGACGGCGGCTACGGCCAGGGCGTCACCCGCTTCCAGTTCGCGAACGGCGCCACCCGCACCCGCGAGGACGTCAGGATCCGCAAGCCGATACCGGGTTCGACCAACAACCAGCCCTCGGTCTGCATGGCCTCGCGGCGCATCGCCGTCCGCTACCGCGTCAAGGGCAGACCCCGCTACCGGATCTGGGACCTCGACGCCTTCGGCGCCCGCGACTACGACCACCCCGTCGCCGACCTCGCCCAGCCCGACGCGCACCCCGACCGGACGATCCCCTTCCAGGGCTACGCCCTGCACGGCGACCACCTCTACCAACTCGCCGGCACCGCCTACGACGCCGGGACCAACCCGCCCGCCCGGCACGGCAACGCCCACCTGTCCTGCGTCGACATCACCACCGGCGAACTCCTCCAGCGGCTGCGCACCGAGGCCGGCCGCTCCCTGACCTTCCGCGAGCCCGAGGGCGTCGCCGTCCGCCACCAGGGCGGGACCCGGCTGTATCTGGGCCTGGCCTCCGGGGCGGCCGGCAAGCGCAGGTTCTCCCTCTACTACAAGCCCGCCTCGCGGGAACATCCGTAGGCTGGACCCATGGCCAGGATCAACGACGTCGGCGGCACCCAGGGCTTCGGCGCCATCGACACCGCCGACGACACCGAACCCTTCCACGCGGACTGGGAGGCGCGGGTCGTCGGACTCTTCAACACCCTGCGCGGGCAGGGGATCTTCAACACCAACGAGTTCCGGGACGCGATCGAGGCGATGCCGCCCGCGCAGTACCTGGCGGCCTCCTACTACGAGCGCTGGTTCACCGCGCTCTGCGCCCTGCTGGAACGCAAGGGCGTCATCGCACCGGGGGAACTCGATGACTGACCGCTTCCCGCCCGGCACCCGCGTGCGCACCTTCCCCCACGACCCGCCGCACCACACCCGGCTGCCGCGGTACGCGCGCGGCAAGCGGGGCGTGGTCGTCGAGCCGGAGGGACCGGCGGAGCTGGCCGACGTCAGCGCGCAGGGCCGCGCGGACGCGCCGGTCGAGCAGATCTACGCGGTCCGCTTCGAGGCCCGCGACCTGTGGGGCGAGGGCGACCACCACGTCGTACTGGACCTGTGGGAAAGCTACTTGGAAGCGGACGCGGAGGAGCGGACCGATGAGCGGTGACCACACGGACGCGACCCTCGCCCGCCGGGTGCGCCGACTGGAGACCCTGCTGGAGGAGAGGGGCGTGATCAGCGGCGAGAAGGTCGACGAGGCGATCGACGCGTTCCTCGCGCAGTCGTCCCCGGCCAACGGCGCCCGCGTCGTCGCCCGCGCCTGGACCGACGCGGCCTTCAAGACCCGGCTGCTGGCGGACGGCACCGCCGCGGTGCGCGAACTGGGCTACCTGGAGGGCTCGTACCAGCGGCTGCGCGTGGTGGAGAACACGCCCACCACCCACAACGTGGTCGTCTGCACCCTGTGCTCCTGCTACCCGCTGCGCCTCCTCGGCCCGTCCCCGAGCTGGTACAAGTCCGAGGCCTACCGCTCCCGCGTGGTGCGCGAACCCCGGGCGGTGCTCCGGGAGTTCGGCCTCGAGCTGCCCGCCACCGTGGACATCACGGTGTGGGACTCCAGCGCCGAGACCCGCTACCTGGTGCTGCCCCGCCGCCCGGAGGGCACCGAGGCGCTCACGGAGGACGAACTCGCGGCGCTCGTCACACGCAACGCCCTCATCGGCACCGCCGCCGTCTGAGCCCTGCCGGCCCTAGGACGCCCCCTTCGCGTCCATCACCGGCACGTTCTCCACCGGCGGCTCACCCAGCGCCGCCAGCGCCTGCCGGGCCGCGCGCACGTGCAGCGGCGAGAAGTACGGGTTGATCCGCAGCGCCTCCTGAAGGTGCCGCCGCGCCGGCCCGTACCGCTCCAACCGCCGCTCGATCATGCCCCGGTGGTAGACGTACAGCGCGCTGCGCACCCCGCCGCCGCGCACCGTGTCCGTCGCCCGCACCGCGTACCGCAGCGCCTCCTCGTCCTCACCCGCCCGGTACAGCGCCCACCCCAGCGCGTCGGCCACCGCGATCCCCGGCTGGCGCTCCCACTCGGCCCGCAACCGCCGCACCGCCGCCCGCGGATACCCGTGGTCCGCCTCGAACACCCCGAGCACCAGCTCCTCGTCCGCCCCACCCGCGGCCGCCTCACGCACCCGCTCCCGCAGCAGGTCGTACTGGACCTGGGCGCCCTGCCGCAGCCCCAGCGACTCGTACAACTCGCCCAGCTCCAGGGCGTACTGCGGATCCGGCCGCTTGGCCAGCGCCGCCCGGTAGGCGCTCAGCGCCTCCGAGTTCCGCCCCAGCGCCGCCAGCACCCGCCCCTGCCCGGCCTGCGCGGCCCGCTGGTCCGGGTCGATCCGCACCGCCTCCTGGAAGTTCCGCAGCGCCGGCTCACGGTCACCGCGCTCCCAGGCCAGCTGCCCCACCCGCTCCAGATACGCCGCCCGCTCGGCCGGCGCCTGAGCCCCCGCCGCCGCGTCGGACAGCTGCGCCATCGCGTCCTCCCGCCAGCCCCGGTCCCGGTACACGGCACCGGCCCGCGCCATCACCGCCGGCCCGCCCCGCAGCTCCTGCAACCGCTCCAGAGCCCGCCCGGCCGCCTTCCAGTCGCCGAGCCCGGTGTAGGCGTCGATCAGCGCCGGATACGTCGTCCAGCGCTTCGGCTCCCGCTGCCGGGCCGCCTCGCCCCACTGCTTGGCCGCCCCGAAGTCCCGCCGCGCGTTCGCCAGCGCCGCCATGCCGGCCAGCGCCTCGGCGTTCCGGTCCACCTTCAGGGACGTACGCAGCGCCCGGTCGGCCTTCGGGTAGTACCCGGGCTGTGCGGTCCGCCGCCCCTGCTCCACGTACGCCGCCCCGAGCACCGCCCAGGACTCGGCGTCCCGCGGATGCCGGCGCAGGTGCGCCTCCCGCTCGCCGATCAGCACCGCGAGGTCGGGCAGCGCGGCCGGCACCCCCGCGACGACCGCGGCCCGCGCCTGCGCCCCCGGGGCCGGCGGTGCGGGCGCCCTCGTCCGCGGCGGCTGCCACGGCAGCGCCATCAGCGCCCCGCCGAGCACCAGACACCCGGTGACGGCGGCGATCAGAACCCGTCGGCCGGCACGCGGACGCCGAGGGGCCGCCTCCTCTTGGTTCTCCATGGCGCTCACCATGCGCCAGTACGACGACCACACCCGGGCAGGTGACGGTCGCCGCAGACGGGGTTCACACCGATGGCCCCGGGTGCGACGCTGTGATCATGAGCCGTATCGAAGCGCCTCGCGACGAGGTCACCGGAAACCTGGTCGACCGACTCCTCAGCGGCCTGCCCGCCGAGGCCGTCCTGACCGACCCGGACATCACGGCCTCCTACGCCCACGACATGGCCAGCTTCTGCCCGGCCGGCGCCCCCGCCGTCGTCGTCCTGCCACGCACGGTCGAACAGGTGCAGCACGTCATGCGCACCGCCACCGACCTGCGCGTCCCGGTCGTCCCGCAGGGCGCCCGCACGGGCCTGTCCGGCGGCGCCAACGCCACCGACGGCTGCATTGTGCTGTCCCTGACGAGGATGGACCGCATCCTCGAGATCAGCCCCGTCGACCGCATCGCGGTGGTCGAGCCCGGCGTCCTCAACGCCACCCTCTCCCGCGCGGTCAACGAACACGGCCTCTCCTACCCGCCGGACCCCTCCAGCTGGGAGATGTGCACCATCGGCGGCAACATCGGCACCGCCTCCGGCGGGCTGTGCTGCGTGAAGTACGGCGTGACGGCCGAGTACGTCCTCGGACTCGACGTGGTCCTCGCCGACGGCCGCCTGATGTCCACCGGCCGGCGGACCGCGAAGGGCGTCGCGGGGTACGACCTGACGCGGCTGTTCGTCGGCTCCGAGGGCTCCCTCGGCATCGTCGTACGGGCCACCCTCGCCCTGCGCCCGCAACCGCCCGAACAGCTGGTGCTGGCCGCCGAGTTCGCCTCGGGGGCCGCCGCCTGCGACGCGGTCTGCCGGATCATGGCGGCCGGACACGTGCCGTCCCTCCTCGAACTGATGGACCGCACCACGGTCAAGGCCGTCAACGACCTCGCCCACATGGGGCTCCCGGAGACCACCGAGGCCCTGCTGCTCGCCGCCTTCGACACCACCGACCCGGCCGCCGACCTCGCCGCCCTCGGCGCGCTGTGCGAGACCGCCGGCGCCACCCAGGTGGTCCCCGCCGACGACACCGCCGAGTCCGAACTCCTCCTCCAGGCACGCCGGTTGTCGCTCCCCGCCCTGGAGGCCGTCAAGGGCACGACGATGATCGACGACGTGTGCGTGCCCCGCTCCCGCCTCGCCGAGCTGCTCGAGGGCACCGAGCGGATCGCCGAGCGGCACGGGCTCACCATCGGCGTCGTCGCCCACGCCGGGGACGGCAACACCCACCCCACCGTCTGCTTCGACGCCGCCGACCCCGACGAGTCCCGGCGGGCCCGCGCGTCCTTCGACGAGATCATGGCCCTCGGCCTGGAACTCGGCGGCACGATCACCGGCGAGCACGGCGTCGGCGTGCTGAAGAAGGAGTGGCTGGCCCGCGAGATCGGGCCCGTCGGGGTGGAGATGCAACGGCAGATCAAGCAGGTCTTCGACCCGCTGGGGATCCTGAACCCCGGCAAGCTGTTCTGACCTACGGGGTGCCGGGATCACCGGGCGAGCAGCTGGTCGAGCGCGTCATCGATCCCGAGCTGCTCGCTCTCGGTCCCCGGGGGCACCACCCGCAGCGTCCGCTCCAGCCAGGCGGACACCTGGGCGGTCGGCGCCTCCAGCAGGGCGTCACCGTCGGGTGAACTGAGCGCCATCAGCACGACGCCGCGCCCCTCCGTCTTGGTCGGCCACACCCGCACGTCCCCGTGCCCGCACGGCCGGAACACCCCCTCGATCAGCAGATCGCGGGAGAACGTCCAGTCCACCGGATGGTCGGAGTTGATGTGGAAGGCGACGTGGACGGCGTAGGGGTCGTCGGTGCGGTAGCTCAGCCGGGCCGGGACCGGGATGCTCCGCTCCGGGGACAGGACGAGCCGCAGCTCCAGTTCGCGTTCCACCACGGTGTAGTACATGTCGTACGGTTCCTCTCCGCTCGTGCGCGGCCCTGTGGCGGGCCCGCGGAAGGAGAGAGCGGGGTGGGGCCGCGGGCATTACGCGGGTTCGGGGAACTTTTCTCCGGGCCTCTCGAAGGTGTGGGTCCGGTGGGACTGGAGGCCGGGGGCGGCGCCGGTCTGATAGATGTGGAGCCCCCTCTATTCACCCCCGAGCAGATACGGGACGACGGACATGAGCGCCCCAACCCCGGCACCCGGTGACGACAGGCCCCGCGAGGGGTATTACCCGGACCCCTCCATCCCTGGATACGTCCGGTACTGGAACGGCGCCTCCTGGGTGCCGGGCACGAGCCGTCCGGCCCCGTCCGACGGCGAGGCGGCGGCGCCCGCGCAGGGCGCGTCCTCGGTTGTCCCGCCGGTGGAGGAGACGGGTCCGCACTTCTTCGACGAGGACCCCCGGCCCGCGTCCGAGGTCCAGCACGGCAGCCGTCCCGAGCCCGCCTCCGCCTGGGGCGCCGACCGCGTCCACCAGTCGGGCTTCGGCGGCGACCCGGACCGCCGGGTCTCCTGGGGCGCGGCCGCGGGCACCGACCCCCGCGTCCCCTCCGACACCACGACCGGCGACGGCACCGCGACGATCCCGCCCGCGGAGTCCGACGCCCCGCCCTCGGGCAACACCTTCGTCTTCCGCAGGCCGACGCCCGGGGGAGCGGCACCCTCCGCACCCTCCCCGACGCCCCCGGCGGCACCGGGCACCCCCGGCCCCGCCCCGGCCGGTCCCGGTGTCTCCGGCGGCCCCGCCTTCCCGGCCCCCGCCGGCCCCGGTGGCGACGAGGGGACCATGACCTTCCGGGCGCTCTCCCCGCGCACGGCCCCGCAGGGCGGGGCGCAGGGCGGGGGCACGGGCGGCGCACGCTCCGAGAGCGCGGCGGCGGGCGGCTTCGGACCCCCGTCGGCCACGTCGGCCCCCGGTGCCGCGGCGGGCCCGCAGTCCGCGCCCGGCGGCCAGGGGTTCGCCGCCGGCAAGGTCGCCGCGGAGCGTGCCGCGGCCGCGCAGGTCCAGGCGCCCGCCCCCGCCTCCCCCTCCGGACCGCAGCCGCCCCTGTCCGCGTCCCCCGCCCCGTCCGTGCCGGCGCAGTCCACGCCCATGGCCAGTGGCGTCGGGGGCGGTCAGCCCTCGTGGGCCCAGCAGGTGCACCGCCTGGCGGCGAACCCGGACGAGGAGCAGCCCGTCACGCCCTGGAAGCCGCCCGTCGAGGACATCTTCCAGGCCGCCGCCCGCCGGCAGGCCTCCGCCCGTCCCGCCGGGCTCGGCAAGCGGCTGGCCGCGCGGCTGCTGGACACCGTCGTCCTCGTCGGGGTCACCGGCGCCGCGGCCGTCCCGCTCGGCATCAGGGCGCTCGACCACGTCAACGAGAAGATCGACGCGGCCAAGCTCTCCGGCGAGACCGTCACGGTCTGGCTCCTGGACGGCACCACCTCGGTCTACCTCGGCATCGTCCTCGCCGTCCTGATCCTCTTCGGCGTCCTGTACGAGGCGCTGCCCACCGCCAAGTGGGGCCGCACCCTCGGCAAGAAGCTGTTCGGCCTTCAGGTGCGGGACATCGAGGGCGGCGAACCCCCCACCTTCGGCGCCGCCCTGCGCCGCTGGCTCGTCTACAGCGTCCCCGGTCTGCTCGCCATCGGTGTCGTGGGTGTCGTGTGGGGGCTGTTCGACAAGCCGTGGCGCCAGTGCTGGCACGACAAGGCCGCACATACGTTCGTGGCGGGATAGCCGGATACGGCGAGAGAGCCGGACGATTCCGTACCCCGGACGGCCGCTCGCCGGATGCGGAGCCGGGGGGTTCGCGGTCGACTCGGGCCATGAGCAGCGAACCGCCCCCCGGCTCCGGCCGGCAGCCGCCGGAAGACGACCGGTTCAGGAAGCAGCCCCCGCCGCCGGGCGACGCGGGCTCGCCGTACGGCAGCCAGCCCCCGCCGTACGGCGGCAGCCCCTACGAGGGCGGCCCTCAGGGAGGCAGCCCCTACGGCGGTGGTGATCCGTACGGCGGCGGCTCGTACCCGAACGATCCGCTCGCCGGTATGCCCCCGCTCGCCGACAGCGGCAGGCGCACCCTCGCCCGGATCATCGACATGATCCTCGTCGGCGTCGTCGTCGCCCTGCTCACCTGGGGCTTCAACGTCAACGAGTACGACGTGGACACCGACAAGGTCGAGTACGGCAAGTCGTTCACGCAGTCGCTCGTGGCCGCCGTGCTCTACATCGCCTACGACACTGTCATGATCAGCCGCTCCGGCCAGACGCTCGGCAAGAAGTGGCTCGGCCTGCGCGTGGCCAACCTGGAGAACGGCTCCACGCCCTCCGTGCAGACCGCGCTGGCGCGTGCGGCGGTGCTGTGGATCCCGTTCGCGTTCTGCTGCGCCTGCGTGTGGACCGCCGTCTCGGGCGGCTGGAGCTTCTTCGACAAGCCCTACAAGCAGGGCCTGCACGACAAGGCGGCCAAGACGGTGGTGGTCAGCACCGCCTGACCGGCACCGCCGAACGCGACGGTCAGGCGGCGGTCCTGGAGCTCGTGGCCGCGGCCGGCACGGGCTCCTGGGCCGCCTCGGTGGCGGGCTTGCGCATGGCGACCACACGCGCCCTGGGCGTCGGTACCGTCAGGGCGACGAGCAGCCCGAGGACGAGCGCGGCGACGGTGATGACCACGATCCCCACGCCCGAACTCGTCTGTGACAGCAGCAGCATGGCGAGCGTCGAGAAGATCACGGTGAACGAACCGTAGGCGAGCTGTGCGGCAGTCGGACGAGGCATGGCAATCGTGTCCTCGGAAGTGGGGGTCCACGGGGGTGTCGGCCTGGCATTCCGTCGGTTCCGGAGCGTTCCGCCAAGCGACTCTATTCGCGTGCATGCCCGAGCGGAACGAACGGTAAGCGTGACCTAACCAACAGTACCGGTGCACGGGGGGCGCACGGAGTCATACCGTCCACGAAGTGGACGGACGCGAGCGCCGGTCGAGGACCGCTCCGGACCCGCCCGAGGCGTTCGCAAAGCGGACACCGGATCCGCATAGTGCAGTTGTCCTGTTCAAGTCAAGGTCTGTCTTTTCTGCCGAACCTCTAGTCGAATGCCGTCACTTGACTAGGGGAGGAAGACTCCAGTGCCCAGCAGACCCTGGACGTTCAGAGCGGCCGCGACCACCGTCGCGCTGGCCGCCGCGATGGCGGCGACCACCACGTTCGCCGCGGCGCAGGCCGACCCGGCGGCACCGGCCGCCGCACAGCGCACCGACCCGCAGCCCACGAAGACCACGCGGGAGCACGACCTCGACGGCCCGCTCTCCAAGACCCGCGAGGCGCAGCGCGAAGAGGCGCTCAAGCAGGTCATCTCCGGTGCCGCCACGGTGAAGGACCGCGACGGCTCCCAGGTCGTCGCGCTCAAGAGCCGCAAGGGCGACAGCAAGTACGTCGAGCTGGGCCGCGAGCGGACCGACAAGATCTTCACGATCCTCGTCGAGTTCGGCGACCAGGTCGACAGCCGCTACGGCGGCACCCCCGGCCCGGCCCACAACGAGATAGCCCGGCCGGACCGCGCCGCGGACAACTCCACGGCCTGGCAGGCGGACTACGACAAGGCCCACTACGAGGACCTCTACTTCGGCGACGGCACCGCGTCGATGAAGAGCTACTACGAGAAGCAGTCCTCGGGCCGGTACTCGATCGAGGGCGAGGTCACCGACTGGGTCAAGGTCCCCTACAACGAGGCCCGTTACGGCTCCAACTCCTGTGACACCTGCGCCTGGAACGCGGTGCGGGACGGAGTGGACGCCTGGGTCGCCCAGCGGAAGGCGGCGGGGCGCACCGACGCCCAGATCAAGACGGAGATCGCCGAGTTCGACCAGTGGGACCGCGACGACTTCGACGGCGACGGCGACTTCAACGAGCCCGACGGCTACATCGACCACTTCCAGATCGTGCACGCCGGTGAGGACGAGTCCGCGGGCGGCGGCGCCCAGGGCGAGGACGCGATCTGGGCGCACCGCTGGTTCGCCTTCGGCACCGACGCGGGCGCCACCGGCCCCACGGGCAACCTGCTCGGCGGCACCCAGGTCGGCGGCACCGGCATCTGGGTCGGCGACTACACCATCCAGCCGGAGAACGGCGGACTCGGCGTCTTCGCCCACGAGTACGGCCACGACCTCGGTCTGCCGGACCACTACGACACCTCCGGCGGCGGCGAGAACTCCACCGGCTTCTGGACCCTGATGTCCTCCGGCTCCTGGCTCGGCACCGGCAAGGACACCATCGGCGACATGCCCGGCGACATGACCGCCTGGGACAAGCTGCAACTGGGCTGGCTGGACTACGACGTGGCGAAGGCCGCGACCCGGTCGAAGCACAAGCTGGGGCTCGCCGAGTACCACACGAAGAACAAGCAGGCGCTCGTCGTAGAGCTGCCCGAGAAGCCCGTCACCACCGAGCTCGTGGCCCCCGCCCAGGGCGCCACCCAGTGGTGGAGCGGCAGCGGCAACGACCTCAAGAACACGCTGGCCCGTTCCGTCGACCTCACCGGCCGGTCCTCGGCGACGCTGACCCTCGACGGCTGGTGGGCCACCGAGAAGAACTACGACAACCTCTACACCGAGGTCTCCACCGACGGCGGCGCCAACTGGACGCCGATCGACGGCACCGCGGACGGCCAGGCCCTCCCGCGCGACGCCGGCGACAAGCCGGTGATCACCGGGTTCTCGGAGACGTACAAGAAGCTGTCCTTCCCGCTGGACGCCTACGCGGGCCGGAAGATCGACCTGCGCTTCCGCTACGCCACCGACGGCGGCGTGGCCGGGCAGGGCTTCACGGCCGACCGGATCTCGGTGGTCGCCGACGGCACCGCGCTGTTCGCGGACGACGCCGAGAGCGCGGACGCGGCCTGGACGGCGAAGGGCTTCTCCCGGGTGGGCGCGTCCTTCACCAAGGACTACGCGCAGTACTACCTCGCCGAGAACCGCCAGTACGTGTCGTACGACAGGACGTTGAAGGTCGGCCCGTACAACTTCGGCTTCTCCACGACCCGTCCGAGCTGGGTGGAGCACTTCCCGTACCAGAACGGCCTGTTGATCTGGAAGTGGGACACCTCCCAGCCGGACAACAACACCAGCGAGCACCCCGGCGTCGGTCTGCTGCTGCCGGTCGACTCGCACCCGACCGCGCTGAAGTGGTCCGACGGGACGCCGATGCGCAGCCGCATCCAGTCCTACGACTCGCCCTTCAGCCTGTACCGCACGGACGGCATCACGCTGCACAACGCGGACGTCGCGACGCGCGTCCCGTCGTCGAGGGGGGTGCCGGTCTTCAACGACCACACGAGCACCTACTACGACGAGACGACCCCGTTCGCGGGCGTCAGGCTCACTGACACCAACACCAAGATCAGGATCGTCAAGGAGGCCAAGAACGGCTCCGTGATCACGCTCGAAGTGGGCCGCGCGACGAAGTAAACCGCGTTTGCGCAGGTCAGAGGCGAATCGGCGGTGACCCCCTGGCGGGTCGCCGCCGATCGTGTTTAGGTGCGTCCTGATGGTTCTCTTATTGACACCGGTGCACACGGGGGTGTGACTGCATGGCCGCAGGAGGTTTCTGCAAGCTGCCGACCGGCAGCGTGGTGGTGGCGCTGAACCTGCCCAGACCCGCCACCGACGGCACGGGCTGCGTCCGTGTCCTCGTCCATGCCCAGAACCGCGCACGAGCCCTGACCAGGCTCCGCAACCTGGGCCTTCGAGCGGTCTACCTCCGCGGCAACGCGGCGCCGCCGAGCCCCGACGAGATCACCGCCGTCCTGCACCACCCGGACGGCCTCATATGGCGCACCGCCCCTGACAACGCTGTCGCCCTGGGCCCGGAACTCGCCCAGGAGCTCTGGCACCCGATCAGGGCCCTGCTGAGGAGGCCGACGGCACCGGCCTGAGACCCCGGGCCTGAGACCCGGCGGGCCTGATCTCCCGAGCCGCCGGGCCACGGCTCAGGACGCGCCGCCGGGCCACGGGCGACGCCCCGGCGGTCCGCGTCCGGCTACTGCACCACCGGCTTGCCCGAGAGGTCCACGCCCGCGTCGCGCATCGCCTCCAGGGCCCGCTCGGTCGTCTCGGCGGCCACCCCGGCGGTCAGGTCGAGGAGCACCTGGGTGCGGAAGCCCTGGCGGACCGCGTCCAGGGCGGTGGCCCGTACGCAGTGGTCGGTCGCGATGCCGACCACGTCCACCTCCAGGACGTCCCGCGCCCGCAGCCAGTCGCCCAGCGGGACGCCGTTCTCGTCGGCGCCCTCGAAGCCGCTGTAGGCCGCCGCGTACGCCCCCTTGTCGAAGACGGCGTCGACGGCGCCGGAGGCGACGGCCGGGGCGAAGTTCGGGTGGAAGCCCACGCCCTCGGTGCCGGCGACGCAGTGCGCGGGCCAGGAGTGGACGAAGTCGGGGTTGTCGGCGAAGTGGCCGCCGGGCGCGATGTGGTGGTCGCGGGTGGCCACCACGTGCTGGTACCCGGAACCGGCCGCCTGTCCGATCAGCTCGGTGACGGCGGCGGCCACATCGGCACCCCCGGCCACCGCGAGGCTGCCCCCTTCGCAGAAGTCGTTCTGTACGTCGACGACGATCAAGGCGCGGCGCATGGTGGGTGTCCTTCGACTAAGAGTGAAGTTACGAGTCTGGAGACTTCGGCGGCGCTGCGGGAGGGCGTACCCGCGAGGGAGCCCGGTCCGGCCCCTACTGGCTACCCGAGCGCCCCTGGACGTACTCCGTCGGAAGGACGGGTTCCCCGCGCGACAGCTGGGTCGCCGACAGCGGCAGCCCGTCCCGCGCGGCGGTGTGCCGGTCCCGTACGACGTCCAGCGGCTCGCGGGCGACCACGTCACCGCCCTTGACGAGCTCGACGAGCAGCTGCCGGTCGGCGTACTCGGCCGGGACCGCCCCGGTGCCGACGACCTCCGCCTCCGCGATCCCGTCCGCGTCCAGTCGCCGGGCCGCCCACTTGCGGCCGCCGACGGAGCTCTTGCCGCCGGAGGACTTCTTCGCGACCGGCACCAGCGGCGCCTTCGGGTCGGCGGACTCGGCGCGGGCGACCAGCTTGTAGACCATCGAGGCGGTCGGGTGCCCGGAGCCGGTCACCAGCTGGGTGCCGACGCCGTACGCGTCCACGGGCGCCGCGGCGAGCGAGGCGATGGCGTACTCGTCGAGGTCCGAGGTCACGATGATCCTCGTGTCGGTCGCCCCCAGCTCGTCCAGCTGCTGCCGCACCCGGTGCGCGACGAGGAGCAGGTCGCCCGAGTCGATGCGGACGGCGCCCAGCTCGGGCCCGGCGACCTCCACCGCCGTACGGACGGCCTCCGTCACGTCGTAGGTGTCGACGAGCAGGGTGGTGCCCCGGCCCAGCGAGTCCACCTGGGCCTGGAAGGCGTCGCGCTCCCGGTCGTGCAGCAGCGTGAAGGCGTGGGCGGAGGTGCCGACGGTCGGGATGTTGTAGCGGAAGCCGGCCGCCAGGTCGGAGGTGGAGGCGAAGCCGCCGACGTACGCGGCGCGGGAGGCGGCGACGGCGGCCAGCTCGTGGGTGCGGCGGGCGCCCATCTCGATCAGCGGGCGGCCGCCGGCGGCCGAGGACATCCGGGAGGCGGCCGCGGCGATCGCCGAGTCGTGGTTGAGGATGGACAGGATCACGGTCTCCAGCAGCACGCACTCGGCGAAGGAGCCCTCGACCCGCATGATCGGCGAGCCCGGGAAGTACACCTCGCCCTCCGGGTAGCCCCAGATGTCACCGGAGAAGCGGTAGGAGGCGAGCCACTCAAGGGTCTCCGCGTCCACGATGTCCCGCTCGGCCAGGAAGCCCAGGACGCCGGGGTCGAAACGGAAGTTCTCGACGGCGTCCAGGACCCGCCCGGTGCCCGCGACGACGCCGTAGCGGCGCCCGTCCGGCAGGCGCCGGGTGAAGACCTCGAAGACGCTGTGCCGCTCGGCGGTACCCGCCTTCAGCGCCGCCTGGAGCATCGTCAGCTCGTACTGGTCCGTGAAGAGCGCCGTCGAGGGAACGTCCACTGGCAGCCCAAGGTCCGCTGTGTTCATAACAACGGATGCTACCCCACTTCGCGTCAGTGTGACGATTTGTGGGGCTCGTGGCAGCATGGGCCCTGTGACGTCACCCGCTCCCGTAGAGATCGAACGCACCGAGTCGGCGGAAGAGGTCTTCGCCGCCCCCGAGCCGGACGTCCCCTGGGTCACCATCGTGCACAACGACCCGGTCAACCTCATGAGCTACGTGACCTACGTCTTCCAGACCTACTTCGGGTACTCGAAGGACAAGGCCACCAAACTCATGCTCGACGTTCACCACAAGGGCCGGGCGGTCGTCTCCAGCGGGACCCGCGAGGAGATGGAACGCGACGTGCAGGCCATGCACGGCTACGGCCTGTGGGCCACCCTCCAGCAGGACCGGAAATGACCCGACCCCGCTCGCAGGACCGGAAGTAGCTGAACTGACCTTCATGCCTGGACACTTCGAACCGCTCCCCGGCGGCGGCGCGGCCGTCGCCCTCGACGACGTCGAGATCTCGATCATCCGGTCGCTGGCCGTCCAGCTCCTGGAGCTCATCGGTCCCGGCCCCGCCGAGGACACCTCCGGCGACCCCCTCGCCGAGCTCTTCGCCGACGGCCCGAGCGAGCCGCCCTCCGACCCGGTCCTCCGGCGCCTGTTCCCCGACGCCTACAGCGACCCCGAGGGCACGCCGGGGCCCGAGCGGGCACAGGAGCAGAAGGCGTACTCCTCGGAGTTCCGCCGGTACACCGAGAACGACCTCAGGGCCGGCAAGCGGGAGAACGCCCTCGCGGTCGTCCGGTCCCTGGACGCGCTGCGCCCGGTGGGCGACGGCGGGGCGGTGCTCAAGCTGTCGCCGCAGGAGTCACGGCAGTGGCTCGGTTCCCTCAACGACCTGCGCCTCGCCATCGGCTCCCGGCTGGAGATCACCGACGAGGAGGACACGGACCTCCTCTACCGGCTCCCGGACGAGGACCCCCGTAAGCCGATGGTGATGGCCTACCTGTGGCTGGGCGGACTCCAGGAAACCCTCGTCACGACCCTTCTGCCGTAGTTTGTGACGATTTTGTGTTCGCTCAGCGGACGCTCAAATCCGGATAACGATCACGTCACCGTGGTCACGGCGTATGCCCGTCCCGGTGGCCCTTTGTCCGCTTCTTCCTGTGTGCTGCGCCACATCTCGCCCAGGTGATCGATGGTGCGGCCGTGATAAATCTTCACGACCGCCCGACGAACACCATCCGTATGTTCGGTCGGGTGCGCCACCGAGCCGGCGGATCGCCGGCCAGGCACGAGCGGGCCTCGCACGCCCGCTCAGCTCCATCCATCCGGGGGGATCGAGAACCGATCCGGGGCCGACGAGAGGCCCGGGTCGGCATGGAGAAAGGCGCACCACACACATGACCTCCGCTCAGGTCGACACAGGTTCGGAGAAGACCTCCGAAGAGGGTTACGAGCGTGGCCTCGGCAGTCGCCAGGTCCAGATGATCGCGATCGGCGGCGCCATCGGCGTCGGCCTCTTCCTGGGAGCCGGGGCGAACATCGCCAAGGCCGGGCCCAGCCTGATCCTCATGTACGCCCTCGCCGGCGTGATCATCTTCTTCATCATGCGGGCGCTCGGTGAGCTCCTGCTCTACCGCCCGGTCTCGGGTTCGTTCGCCGAGTACTCCCGGGAGTTCCTCGGCCCGTTCTTCGGCTACTTCACCGGCTGGACGTACTGGCTGATGTGGGTCGTCACCGGCATGGCCGAACTCACGGCCGCCGCGATCTACGTCCACTACTGGTTCCCGGACGTCCCGCGATGGGTCACCGCCCTGGCCTTCCTGGTGATCCTCTTCGGGGTCAACCTGATCTCCGTGAAGGTCTTCGGCGAGCTCGAGTTCTGGTTCTCGATGGTCAAGGTCACCGCCCTGATCGGCATGATCGTGATCGGCCTGGGCGTGCTCACCTTCGGTTTCAGCGCCGCCGGCGACACCGCCGCCGTCTCCAACCTCTGGGCCTTCGACGGCTTCTTCCCGCACGGCGTCGGCTCGTCCCTGATGACCCTGCAGGGCGTCATGTTCGCCTACCTCGCGGTCGAACTGGTCGGCGTCACCGCCGGTGAGTCGGAGAACCCGGAGAAGACCCTCCCGAAGGCGATCAACACCCTGCCGTGGCGTATCGCGCTGTTCTACGTCGGCGCCCTGACCGTCATCCTGTGCGTGGTGAAGTGGACCGAGTTCGCGGAAGGCGTCAGCCCCTTCGTGAAGGCCTTCGCGGTGATCGGCATCCCGACCGCCGCCGGCATCGTCAACTTCGTCGTGCTGACCGCGGCCCTGTCCTCCTGCAACTCCGGTATGTACTCCACGGGCCGCATGCTGCGGAACCTGGCGGAGAGCGGCGAGGCGCCGGCGGCCTTCAAGAAGCTGTCCTCCACCAAGACCCCGGCCCTCGGTATCGCGGTCTCCGTCGCCTTCATGGGCATCGGGGTCGTCCTCAACTACGTCGTTCCCGAGAAGGCGTTCGGGTACGTCGTCTCCGTGGCGACCGCGGCCGGCATCTGGACCTGGCTGATGATCCTGATCAGTCATGTGCTGTACCGCCGTGCGGTCGACGCGGGCCGCCTGCCCGCCTCCTCCTTCCCGGCGCCGGGCGGCGCGAAGTGCTCGTACGTCGCCATCGCCTTCCTGCTCTTCGTCACCGGTCTCATCGCGTACGACGCCGACTCGCGCGTCTGCCTGTACGTCATGGCGGGCTGGGCCGCGGCCCTCGGTATCGGCTGGACGGTGCTCAAGAGCCGCAACCCGGAGATCACCCGGCGGCGTGAGCCGGGCGTCGAGAAGGCGGACGTCGAAAAGGCGGGCTGACCCCCTCCCACAGGACGTCCGGTGGACGGGAGCTCTCGTGGAACCCCCTGCCACAGCCACAGCCACAGCCACAGCCGCAGCGGCAGCCGCTGTCACTGTCGCTCGGCGTCCGGCATATGGGCCGCCCCGTACCACCTGTCGGTACGGGGCGGCCCTTTGCTTATCCTGGCCAGCATGCTGACCATCACCCAGGCCCTCGTCGACCAGATCGTCGCGCACGCGCGCAAGGACCACCCCGACGAGGCCTGCGGCGTCGTCGCGGGCCCGGCCGGCTCCGACCGCCCCGAGCGCTTCATCCCGATGCTGAACGCGGCCATGTCACCCACGTTCTACGAGTTCGACTCCGGCGATCTGCTCAAGCTCTACCGCGAGATGGACGACCGCGACGAGGAACCGGTGGTCATCTACCACTCCCACACCGCCACCGAGGCCTACCCCTCCCGCACCGACGTCTCCTACGCCAACGAGCCCGGCGCCCACTACGTCCTGGTCTCGACGGCGGACACCGACGGCCTCGGCGACTTCCAGTTCCGCTCCTACCGGATCGTCGACGGCGAGATCACGGAGGAGGAGGTCACGGTCGTGGAGGCGTACTGAGCGAGGCGTACCGCCGTCGTCCCCGCCCGGCTGGTCCTGCGCGCGTCCGTCTGAGCTGTGCGGTCTCATATTCCGGCCGGAATCCGTCCACCATGTGGGATCACATTCGGGGACCCCGACCGGGAATCGATACGATGAGCCCATGGTTTTCGATGACGTGAGCGACAAGACGCCGGGCATGCTGCTCGTGGCGCGGCTGCACGTCGACCTGTGCAGGCTCGCCAGCGCCATCTGTTGACGCTGCCCCCTGCCGCCGTACGGCCGTGAGCCGCGGCGCTCCCGCCCGCACCACCCGCATGCCGGCGCTGCCGCGCGCCACCGACCAGACCCTTCCGACAGGAGCCCTCAGCCATGGCCATCGAGGTCCGCATCCCCACCATCCTCCGCACCTACACCGACGGCCAGAAGGCGGTGGAGGGCAACGGGGACACCCTCGCCGAGCTCTTCGCCGACCTCGAGACCCGCCACCCGGGCGTCCAGGCCCGCATCGTGGACGGCGGCGAGCTGCGCCGCTTCGTCAACGTCTACCTCAACGACGAGGACGTCCGCTTCCTGGAGGGCATCAACACCAAGCTCGCCGACGGCGACAACGTCACGATCCTGCCGGCCGTGGCCGGCGGCATGGCCTGATCCCCATGCGCTACGACTCCCCGCTGGCCGCGGTGGGCAACACCCCTCTGGTGTGCCTGCCGCGGCTGTCGCCGTCCGCCGACGTCCGCATCTGGGCCAAGCTGGAGGACCGCAACCCCACCGGCTCGGTCAAGGACCGCCCGGCCCTGCACATGATCGAGCAGGCGGAGAAGGACGGGCGCCTCACACCGGGCTGCACCATCCTGGAGCCGACCAGCGGCAACACCGGCATCTCCCTGGCCATGGCGGCCAAGCTCAAGGGCTACCGCATGGTCTGCGTGATGCCCGAGAACACCTCGCAGGAACGCCGGGACCTGCTCGGCATGTGGGGCGCGGAGATCATCCCCTCGCCCGCGGCGGGCGGCTCCAACACCGCCGTCCGGGTCGCCAAGGAACTCTCCGCCGAGCACCCCGACTGGGTGATGCTCTACCAGTACGGCAACCCCGACAACGCGGGCGCCCACTACGCCACGACCGGCCCGGAGATCCTCAACGACCTCCCCTCCGTCACCCACTTCGTGGCGGGCCTCGGCACCACGGGCACCCTCATGGGCGTCGGCCGCTACCTGCGCGAGCACAAGCCGGACGTCAGGATCGTCGCCGCCGAACCGCGCTACGACGACCTGGTGTACGGCCTGCGCAACCTCGACGAGGGCTTCGTCCCCGAGCTCTACGACGCCTCGGTCCTGACCACCCGCTTCTCGGTCGGCTCGGCGGACGCGGTGACCCGCACCCGCGAACTCCTCCAGCAGGAGGGCATCTTCGCGGGCGTCTCGACGGGCGCCGCCCTGCACGCCGCGATCGGCGTCGGCAACAAGGCGCTCAAGGCGGGGGAGAGCGCGGACATCGTCTTCGTCGTGGCCGACGGCGGCTGGAAGTACCTCTCGACGGGCGTCTACACCGCGGCGACGACGGAAGAGGCCATCGAGACCCTCCAGGGCCAGCTCTGGGCATGAGCGACCGGACCACGCTCCAGAGCCAGAGCCCGGCCGTGGTCGAAACCTAGCTCGCCAGGTGTCGGACCTGGTCCCACAGGACCGGGTCCACCACCCCCACCCTGCGCCGGAAGTCCCACACCGGGACCTCGCGCAGCTCGTCCGTCTCCAGGAAGCTCGCGCGGCCGTGGGCGTCGCCCACCGAACCCGGGGGCAGCGGGATCACCCCGGCCCGCTCGTCGTGGTACTTGCTGGTGATCTTCGCGACGACCGCGCGCTTCCCGCGCACCGCGAGCACCAGACAGGGCCGGTCCTTGGCCCCCGGCCCGTCCTCGAAGGGCACGTTCGCCCACCAGATCTCCGCGGCCCGCGGCCGCGCCACGGTTCCGCGCCGCTCCGGACGCCCGGGCGGCCGCGTCCTGCGCCCGCCCGGCCGGCTCCCGCGCCCCCACCCGTCCACGAGCGTGGCGACGAGCGCGAGCAACACCACCGCCGCGAGCGCCAACCACCAGGACGTGTCCATGAGGACGACGTTACCGGCGCGCGATGTCCACCGCGCGCCTTCTCTTCAGCCTCATGCGCCCCCGGTCCAGCCGAACCGGTGACAGCACAGGTGAGTTCGCCCACAACAGCCCTTGGCGGAGGAGCGACAGGGGGTTTTGCGCCTTACGCTCGACGGACCGCACGACCCCCGAGTCCCCCCTTCCCGACCTTCTGGATTCCTGGTTTTCCCGGACCACCGCCAGCGGAGGTTTCTGCTTTATGAAGCTCACCGTCGTCGGCTGCTCGGGGTCGTTCCCGTCCGCGGAATCGGCCTGCTCGAGCTACCTCGTAGAGGCCGACGGCTTCCGGCTGCTTCTCGACATGGGCAACGGTGCCCTGGGCGAGTTGCAGCGCCACTGCGGTCTCTACGACCTCGACGCGATCTTCCTCAGCCATCTGCACGCCGACCACTGCATCGACATGTGCGCGTACTTCGTCGCACGCTACTACCGCCACGAGGGCGGCCGCTGCGACCCCCTCCCGGTCTACGGCCCCGAGGGCACCGAACACCGCCTGACCACGGCCTACGCCGACACCCCCTCCGCCTCCTCCATGAGCGAGGTCTTCGACTTCCACACGGTCAAGCCGTCCACCTTCGAGGTCGGCCCCTTCACCGTGCACACCGAGCGCGTGGCGCACCCGGTCGAGGCGTACGGCATCCGCGTCGAGCACGGCGGCAGGTCGCTGACGTACTCCGGCGACACGGGTGCCACCCCCGCGCTGGACGAACTCGCCCGGGACACCGACCTGTTCCTGTGCGAGGCCGCGTTCACGCACGGCAAGGAGGACATCCCCGACCTGCACCTCAACGGCCGCGAGGCGGGAGAGACCGCGGCCCGGGCAGGCGCCCGCCGCCTGGTCCTCACCCACATCCCCCCGTGGACCGACCCGCAGGTCAACCTCACCGACGCCCGCGCGGTCTACGACGGGCCGGTGGAACTGGCGACGCCCAGGGTGTCGTACGACATCTGACTCCCCGTACGTGCGCGAAGGCCCCGGAACCATCCCGGTTCCGGGGCCTTCGTCATGCCGTACGGCGGTCGGGACTCACGCCTTCGTGAGGTCCTCGACCTCCTCCTCGGGCTCGCGGCCCGGGGTGGGGAGGTTCCACCTGGTGATGGCGAAGCGGAAGACGAAGTAGTAGATCGCTCCGAAGACCAGGCCGATCGGAATGATCAGCCACGGCTTCGTGGCGAGGTTCCAGTTCAGCGCGTAGTCGATGAAACCGGCGGAGAAGTTGAAGCCGGCGTGGACTCCCAGCCCCCAGGTGACCGCCATGGAGATGGCGGTGAGCAGCGCGTGGATGCCGTAGAGGATCGGGGCGATGAACATGAACGAGAACTCGATCGGCTCGGTCACACCGGTCACGAACGAGGTCAGCGCGAGCGAGATCATCATGCCCATCACGGCCTTGCGGCGCTCGGGACGAGCGGTGTGAGCGATGGCGATCGCGGCGGCGGGCAGACCGAACATCATGATCGGGAAGAAGCCCGACATGAACATTCCGGCGGTCGGGTCACCGGCCAGGAAGCGGCTGTAGTCGCCGTGGACGACCTCGCCCGCCGCGTTCGTGAAGTCGCCGAGCTGGAACCAGGCCACCGTGTTCACGAACTGGTGCATGCCGATGGGGATCAGGGCACGGTTGATCAGACCGAAGAGGGCGGCACCGAACGAGCCGAGACCGGTCATCCACTCGCCGAAGTTGCCGATGCCCTCGCCGATCGGCTCCCAGACCAGCCCGAAGAAGACACCGACGAAGACGCCGACGAAGGCCATGATGATCGGGACGAGGCGGCGGCCGTTGAAGAAGCCGAGCCAGTCCACGAGCTTCTTGCGGTGGTACCGCTGCCACAGGACTGCGGAGAGCAGACCCATGATGATGCCGCCGAGGACACCGGGGTTGTTGTAGGTCGCGGCTATGTCCGCGCCCGCCTGAACCTTGGCCTCGGTGACCGGGAAGGCTTCCAGGACCTTGCTGTAGACCAGGAAGCCGACCAGGGCGGCGAGGGCGGTCGAGCCGTCGGACTTCTTGGCGAAGCCGATGGCGACGCCGATGCAGAAGAGCAGGGGCAGGCTGCCGGTGATGGCGCCGCCCGCCTTGTCGAAGACCAGGGCGACCTTGTCCCAGCCGAGGCCGTCGGCCCCGAACACGTCGGGCTGGCCGAGCCGCACCATCAGGCCCGCCGCCGGCAACACGGCGATCGGAAGCTGCAGGCTGCGGCCGACCTTCTGCAGGCCCTGGAAAAGACCGGATCCCCGCTTCTTTGCGGGGGCCGCCGTGTCGGTGGCGGTACTCATACGTCCTCCATCGGGTGGTGGTCTACACCACTCAGTGGTGTAGACCTGTTGTAGCACGATGAAGGCGACGTAAGGAACCCACGATTCCGTGACGGGAACCGTGGGTTCTGTAACCGCGTTGAAAGGGGTCTTCGGCCTCAGACCTTCGTCACGTCCTCGACCTCGTCCTCGGGCTCACGCCCCGGCGTCTTGAGGTCGAACTTTGTGATCGCGAACCGGAAGATCACGTAATAGAGGGCCGCGAAACACAGCCCGATCGGGATGATCGCCCACGGTTTCGTCGCCAGGTTCCAGTTGATGACGTAGTCGATCAACCCGGCCGAGAAGCTGAACCCGTCGTGCACCCCGAGCCCCCACGTCACCGCCATCGACACACCCGTCAGCAGCGCGTGCACCGCGTACAGCAGCGGCGCGATGAAGAGGAACGAGTACTCGATCGGCTCGGTGATGCCGGTGACGAACGACGTCAGGGCGACGGAGAGCATGAGACCGCCGACCTCCTTGCGGCGGCCCGGCCTCGCGCAGTGCGTGATCGCCAGCGCCGCCGCCGGCAGGGCGAACATCATGATCGGGAAGAACCCGGACGTGAACTGCCCCGCGTTCGGGTCGCCCGCCAGGAACATGCTGATGTCACCGTGCACCTCGGTACCGTCCGGCTTGGTGTACGAGCCGAACTGGAACCAGATGGGCACGTTCAGGAACTGGTGCAACCCGATCACCAGCAGCGCCCGGTTCGCGATACCGAAGATGCCCGCACCCCACGCGCCCGCGTCGGTCAGCCAGTCACTGAAGTTCTCCAGCCCGTCGCCGATCGGCGGCCAGACCCACAGACACAGCGCCGCGAACACGATCGCCACGAACGCCATGATGATCGGCACCAGCCGGCGCCCGTTGAAGAAGCCGAGCCAGTCCACCAGCTTCGTACGGTGATAACGCGCCCAGAAGAACGCCGCCAGCAGACCCATCACGATGCCGCCGAAGACACCCGGGTTCTGGAACGTGAACGCCGCCACCGTCCCGTCCGCCGACGCCTGGCAGCCGATACCGGTCACCGCCTTCGCCCCGTCGGGACAGTCCTCCGGGAACTGACGCAGCACCGTGTAGTAGACAAGGAACCCGACCACCGCCGCCAGCGCCGTCGAACCGTCCGACTTCTTCGCCATGCCGATCGCCACGCCGATGCAGAACAGCAGCGGCAGCCCGAGCTGGCCGTCCAGCAGCGCGCCACCCGCACCCGCCATCACCTTGGCGACGTTCGTCCAGCCCAACCCGTCGTCCCCGAACACGTCCGGCTGCCCCAGCCGGTTGAGGATGCCCGCGGCCGGCAGAACGGCGATGGGGAGCTGAAGGCTGCGGCCCATCTTCTGCAACCCCTGGAACACCGACTGCCAGCGCCGGCGTGCGGGCGAGATCTCGGCCTCGGTCTCAGAACTCATGAGTTGGCGACCGCCTGTCAGGTGGTGTAGACCAGTTACGGACGATTGGGTTGCTGTGACGTCATCTTTCGGTACGTTCGGCGCAATCGCTCGCGAAGTTGGGCCAACTGTGCATGAGGAGACCGACATGGCCACCAAGGCAGAGAAGATCGTCGCCGGGCTCGGCGGCATCGACAACATCGAAGAGGTCGAGGGCTGCATCACCCGCCTGCGCACCGAGGTCAACGACGCGTCGCTCGTCGACGAGGCCGCCCTGAAGGCCGCCGGCGCCCACGGCGTCGTCAAGATGGGCACCGCGATCCAGGTCGTCATCGGCACCGACGCCGACCCCATCGCAGCGGAGATCGAAGACATGATGTGAGCCCCTGAGGCCACCTGCGCAAGGGGCTCCACCCACCGCGGGAGGAGCCCCTTCCGCATGTGCCGCTAGGCTCAGCGCCATGTCTCGAATCGACGGCCGCACCCCCGAACAGCTCCGCCCCGTCACCATCGAACGCGGCTGGAGCAAGCACGCCGAGGGCTCCGTCCTCGTCTCCTTCGGCGACACGAAGGTCTTCTGCACCGCCTCCGTCACCGAAGGCGTCCCCCGCTGGCGCAAGGGCAGCGGCGAGGGCTGGGTGACCGCCGAGTACTCCATGCTCCCCCGCGCCACCAACACCCGCGGCGACCGCGAGTCCGTCCGCGGCAAGATCGGCGGCCGCACCCACGAGATCAGCCGCCTCATCGGCCGCTCCCTGCGCGCGGTCATCGACTACAAGGCACTTGGCGAGAACACCATCGTCCTCGACTGCGACGTCCTCCAGGCCGACGGCGGCACCCGCACCGCCGCCATCACCGGCGCGTACGTGGCACTCGCCGACGCCGTCACCTGGGCCCAGGGCAAGAAGCTCATCAAGGCGGGCCGCCAGCCGCTGACCGGAACGGTCTCCGCGGTCTCGGTCGGCATCGTCGGCGGCGTACCGCTGCTGGACCTCTGCTACGAGGAGGACGTCCGCGCCGAGACCGACATGAACGTCGTCTGCACCGGCGACGGCCGCTTCGTCGAGGTCCAAGGCACCGCGGAGGCCGAGCCCTTCGCCCGCGACGAACTGAACTCCCTTCTGGACCTGGCCGTTTCGGGCTGCACGGAACTCGCTGTCCTCCAGCGCAACGCCCTTGATACCGTCCTCGAAAAGTAAAGGGCGCACCAAGAAAAAACCGGTCGAACGGGCAACCCGCCGGCCCGCCCTCGCGTCACTACGGGTACGGGCGCACGGCACACCACCGTGCGCCCGGCCAGTACACACACGGGGGCCCTTGGGGCTGAGCAAGGGAGGGCCATCACCATGGCCGAGAGCCGACGCCGTCGAGGTACCGCCATCGCCGCAGTGGTGGCGGCCGTCGGACTGACGGTAGGACTCACGACCGGCTGCGACGCGGTCAACAAGGCCCTGGACTGCGTCCAGACCGCCGAGGCCGTCGCCGACAGCGTGACCGACCTCCAGCAGGCCGTCGAGAACGCGTCCAACGACCCGACGCAGATCGAGGAGTCCCTCACCACCATCGACAACAACCTCGACGACCTCGGCGACAAGACCGACAACGCCGATGTGAACGCGGCCGTCGACGACCTCAACACCGCGGTCGGCAACGTCCGTACGGCGGTGAAGAACGGCGACGAGACACCCGACCTCACCCCCATCACGGACGCGGCGGGCGAACTGACGAAGGTCTGCACGTCGTAGGCGAGCGCCCGACGAGGCCGGGATACTGGACCCCATGACCCGCCTGATCCTCGCCACACGCAACGCCGGAAAAATCACCGAACTCCACGCCATCCTCGCCGACGCGGGCCTGCCCCACGACCTCGTCGGCGCGGACGCCTACCCGGACGTGCCGGACGTCAAAGAAACAGGCGTGACCTTCGCCGAGAACGCCCTCCTGAAGGCCCACGCCCTGGCCCAGGCAACCGGCCTGCCGGCGATCGCCGACGACTCGGGCCTGTGCGTAGACGTACTGAACGGCGCCCCGGGCATCTTCTCCGCCCGCTGGGCAGGCAGGCACGGGGACGACAAGGCGAACCTGCAACTCCTGCTCGCCCAGCTCTCCGACATCGCCGACGAACACCGAGGCGCCCACTTCGCCTGCGCCGCGGCCCTGGCCCTGCCGGACGGCACGGAGAGGGTGGTCGAAGGCCGGCTGAGGGGTGCGCTGCGCCACGCCCCCGTCGGCACCAACGGCTTCGGCTACGACCCGATCCTCCAACCGGAGGGCGAGTCGCGCACCTGTGCCGAGCTCACGGCCGAGGAGAAGAACGCGATCAGCCACCGAGGCCAGGCGTTCCGGGCGCTGGTGCCGGTGGTGCGGGAGCTGTTGGGCTGACGAACGGCGAAGGGCGCGGCGCCCCGTGGGGAACCGCGCCCTGAAGGTGGGGCCGACGAGACTCGAACTCGCACTGTCCACTACCTAAAAGTGGTGCCTCCTGCCAAATTGGGCTACGGCCCCACGTACAGCTTACTGGTACCCGGTCGCGGCCTGTTGCCTCCCCTGCACCAGGTACTGGTGATCGCGTGACAGTTGGGGCACAGCAACCGCAGGTTCTCCCGCCGGTCGTCGCTCCAGTCCCCGTTGATGTGATCGACCTCCAGGGTCATGGGCCTGCCGAGCCACTCGGGGGCGGTGCCGCACTCGGCGCACTCCTCGGGCACGCCCACTTCCAAGAGCGCTCGACGGAGCAGATGGGTCCTGGTCCGGCGCGTGCCGTCGTGTTGGACCAGGATGTCCCCGGCGCGCCTGACGGGCGTGGTCCCCGGTCCGCCGCGTTGGTGCGCCTGTCCCAGGAAGTGGGAGGTGTCGAGACCGTCCTCGGCCACCCAACAGCGCAGCTGGGCGCGCAGCCTGCTGTTGTAGGGCTCCATTCCCAGGGCGCGGAGCGTATCCGCGATGGAGGTTGCTCCCTCGACCGCTTGGCACAACTCGTCAGCGGTCGGTCTCGTGGGCGCAGCCATCATCGCCCGCCTTTGACGGGGCATGTGCGAGACGTCGATCCCGAAGTGCTCGAAGCGCCGGAACAGGTGGCGACGAAGTTGGCCGTACGGCCGGGTGCCGAAGAACGCGATGACCTCGTCGATGTCGGCACACCGCGCGGCGGCCTCGACCAGACGTTCCCGGGTGTACTGCACGCCGCTGCTCATGAAGCCCTGCCTTTCCCGCGCCCCCGGTAACTGTCCGTCGTCGAGTGGCAGTTCGGGCACAGAAACCGCAAGTTCTCGATGCGGTTGTCGCGCCAGTTGCCGTCGATGTGGTCGACCTCCAGGGGGAGCGGGTGGCCCCGCCAGACCGCGTTCATGCCGCACATGGCACAGCGCTCCGCCATGCCCGTGGTCGTCAGCGCCCACCTGAGCCGATCACTTGGGATGCGCCGCGCCTGACCGACCGGCTGCGCGACAAGCAGAGCCTCGGGCGTGCGGGGGCGCCAGACCTTGCCCCGCTGCGTCGGTACCTGGAAGTGCGAGACGTCGATGCCGTACGCCTTGATCCGGCGGCTGATGTGCGTGTGATGACCGCCGACCACCTCAAGCCCGAGATGCCGCAGCACCTCGCACATGTTCGTCGACGCCGAGACCGCCTCCTGAAGGAGTTCCCGCGTCCATCTCACCCCCTCCCGCTCGAAGTGCGAGACATCCACCCCAAGTCTCTTCATCCGCTCAAGCACGTACCGCCGCGTCGAGCTCTTCGGATCCACCCCCAACCTCTGGCACGCCTCCGTCAACGTCCGAGCCCCACGAGCTGCCTCCTCAAGCCGCTCCCTCGGATACGCGCTGGCCCCCATACCGGTCCCCTCCGTTCCCGGCCGCCTGTTCGCAGCCCGTACGGAGTAACGAACCGCTAATCGGACAGTCACGCTCGACCGGGAAGGAGTCAGGGCGCGCCGCACATGCGAAGCCTCCCGGAGCTGGACGGCTCGCCGCTCGGGAGGCTTGGTGGGGTGGGGTGGGGTGGGGTGGGGGCAGGTGCCCTGGGTGTCAGATGCCCAGGTCCTTGATGATCTTCGCTACGTGGCCCGTCGCCCGGACGTTGTAGAGGGCCCGTTCGACCTTGCCCTCCTCGTCCACGACGATCGTGGAGCGGATGACGCCCAGGTAGGTCTTGCCGTAGTTCTTCTTCTCGCCGAAGGCGCCGTAGGCGTCGAGGACCGTCTTGTCCTCGTCGGCCAGCAGCGTGATCCTCAGGGATTCCTTGTCGCGGAACTTGGCCAGCTTCTCGGGCTTGTCGGGGGAGATGCCGATGACGTCGTAGCCCGCGCCGGCCAGGACCTCCAGGTTGTCCGTGAAGTCGCACGCCTGCTTGGTGCAGCCTGGGGTCAGCGCCGCGGGGTAGAAGTAGACGATGACCTTGCGGCCCTTGTGGTCCGAGAGGGACACGTCATTGCCGTCGGCGTCGGGGAGGGTGAAGGCGGGGGCCACGTCCCCGGGCTGGAGTCGCTCGCTCATCGGACCAGCCTAACCGGGGGTGCTGACAGTGCGGTCGCCCGGCGAACTGACAGACTGTCCAGAACAAGCATCAGCAGACACCTCGGAGGCCGTACGGTGGCGGACACGTCGGACACCAGAACCCCGGCGCAGATCGAGGCGGACATCAAGCTCCGCCGCGTGAAGCTGGCCGAGACACTCGACGAGATCGGGGTGCGTGTGCACCCGAAGACGATCGTCGGCGACGCCAAGGCCAAGGTCGTGTCGAACATCGACCACACGCTCGGACGGGCCTACGTCGGCGTGAACCGGGCCGTCAGCAACACCAGGGCCCAGTTCGTCGACGGCGAGGGCGCCCCGCGTCTGGAGCGCATCGTGCCCGTGGCGCTCGTCGCCGTGGGCCTGGTGGGGCTGCTGGTCCTGGGCACCCGCCGTCGCAAGGGCTGACCCGGGCTCGGACGGATTCCCCTCAGGCAGGTAGGTTCTCAGCCGTGAGCGCCAACAGAAACAGCACCCAGGACGACAAGCTGCCCATCCGGATGCTGCACGACCGTGTACTCGTGCGGCAGGACACCGGTGAGGGGGAGCGGCGTTCCGGGGGCGGCATCCTGATTCCCGCCACCGCGGCCGTCGGCAAACGGCTGGCCTGGGCCGAGGTCGTCGCGGTCGGGCAGAACGTCCGGACGGTCGAACCGGGGGACCGGGTTCTGTACGACCCCGAGGACCGTGCGGAGGTCGAGGTGCGGGGCGTCGCGTATGTGCTCATGCGTGAGCGCGACCTGCACGCGGTGGCCGCGGACCGGTTCGAGGGGTCCGAGGATTCGACCGGCCTGTACCTGTAGTTCCAAGGCCGAAGGGGCTGGTGACCATCGTCACCGGCCCCTTCGGTCGCTCTGTTGCTACGTTTGAGACGTCATCCCGACGAGACGCGCCGTACCGGGAGGCCTGGGAAAGGGCCACGCAAAGACGACGCACCCCCGTTCAGAGAAACCTCCGGAGGTGCCCGTCATGGCCTGGGTTCTGCTTGTCGTCGCCGGTCTGCTCGAGGTCGGCTGGTCGGTCGGGATGAAGTACACCGACGGCTTCACCCGGCTCGTGCCGAGTCTGTTCACCGGCGCCGGGATCGTCGCCAGCATGCTGCTGCTGTCCTGTGCCGCCCGTTCCCTTCCCATCGGTACCGCCTACGGCGTCTGGGTCGGGATCGGGGCGGCCGGTGCGGCGGTGGTCGGCATGGTCGCGCTGGGGGAGCCGGCGACCGCCGCCCGGATCTTCTTCGTGTGCCTGCTGCTGGTCGCCGTCGTGGGGCTGAAGGCGACCAGCGGTCACTGAGGCGACCAACGAGACGCGGTCACTGAGGCGACCCGCGGCCCTCAGTCGTCGGTCGGTGGGTCGCCGCCCGCCGTCGTGCCGCCGGTGGTCTGGCCGGTGGTGGTGTTCCCGGTGCCGCCGCCCGTGGTGGTGCCGCCGGTCGTGCCCCCGGTCGTCGTGGTGTCGCCGCCGGTCGTCCCGCCGCCCGTGGTGGTGTCGCCGGTGGTGCCGCCGGTCGTGGTGGTGTCGCCGCCGGTCGTCCCGCCGCCCGTGGTGTCGCCGGTCGTGCCGCCGTCGGTCTCGCCCCCGGTGTCCTGGCCCCCGTCGGTCGTGCCGCCGTCGCCCTCGTCCTCGGTCTCCGCGGGCGGCTCCGCGCTCGGCTGCTGCGGCGGCGTCTCGACGACGTCGGCGCCCTCCTGGAGCTCGAGGTCGAAGTCGGCGGCCTGCTTGCCCTTCAGGGCGGTCCTGGTGAACTGGGCCCAGATCTCGGTGGGCGCCCCGCCGCCGTTGATGCGGGGCAGGCCCATCACGCCGTAGAGCGACTTGTGCTTGGCGGTGACCGGGTCCTGGCCCATCACCGAGACGACGGTGGCGAGGTCGGGGGTGTAGCCGGCGAACCAGGCGGCCTGGTCCTCCTCGGCGGTGCCGGTCTTGCCGGCGGCCGGGCGGCCCGCGGCCAGGGCGGCGGTGGCGGTGCCGTTGTCGACGACGCTCTGGAGGATCGACGTCGTGGTGTCGGCGGCCGCACGGCTGACGACCTGGGAGGTCTTGTGCTTCGGCAGCTCGACGACGTCCTTGCCGTCCTTGGTGAGGCTCTTGATCAGCGTGTACGTGCCGTGCTTGCCGTGGTTGGCGAGCGTGGCGTACGCCTCCGCCATGTCCAGCACGCTGGCGGTGTTCACGCCGAGCGCGATGGACGGCGACGCGGTCAGGTCCGGGGTGCCGGCGGGGATGCCGAGGTCGATCGCGGTCTGCTCGACCTTGTCGGAGCCGACGTCGACGGCCATCTGCGCGTACACCGAGTTCACCGACTTGTCCGTGGCGGTGCGCACGGTGATGTCGCCGTAGGAGACGTCGTCCTCGTTGGCGGGGGCGTAGCTGCCGCCGGTCCAGCCCTGGACGGGACGCTTGTTGGTGCCGTCGTAGATCGTGTTCGGGGTGATGGCGCGGCCGTCCTGGGTGGTGGACTCGTTCTCGACGGCCGCGGTGAACACGAAGGGCTTGAAGGTGGAGCCGACCTGGAAGTCCCGGCGGGTGGCGTTGTTGGTGTACTGCTTCACGTAGTCGATGCCGCCGTACATGGCGACGACCTGCCCGGTCCTGGGGTCGACGGCGGCGCCGCCCGCGCGGACGTAGGTGTCGACCTTGCGGTTCTTCTTGTCGAGCTTGTCCATCAGCTTGTCGTTGACGGCGTCGACGAAGGCGTCCTGCTTGCTCTTCTGGATGGTGGTGGTGATGCGGTAGCCGCCGGCGTCGAGCTCGTCCGCGGTGAGGATCTTGTTGTCGGCCAGGTAGTCCTTGACGGCGTTGACGAGGTAGCCGCGCTGTCCGGACATGCCGGTGGAGACGGTGGCCTCCTTCGGCATCGGGAACTCCAGGCCGGCCCGCTTCGACGCGCTGAGCCAGCCCTCCTTGACCATGCCGTCCAGGACGTAGTTCCAGCGGGCGACGGCGGCCGGCTTGTTCTGCGGGTGGGCGACGACGTCGTACTCGCTGGGCGCGTTCAGCAGGGCGGCGAGATAGGCGCCCTGGGCCGCGGAGAGGTCGGTGGCGTCCTTGCCGTAGTAGGCCTGGGCGGCGGCCTGGATGCCGTAGGAGTTGCGGCCGAAGTAGCTGGTGTTGAGGTAGCCCTCGAGGATCTCGCCCTTGGACTTCTCCCGGTCCAGCTTGATGGAGATGAAGAACTCCTTCACCTTGCGGGTGACGGTCTGCTCCTGGGCCAGGTAGTAGTTCTTCACGTACTGCTGGGTGATCGTCGAACCGGACTGGGTGCCCTTGCCGGTGGCGGTGTTCCAGCCGGCGCGCACCATCGCCTTGGGGTCGATCGCGGACTCGGAGTAGAAGTCGCGGTCCTCGGCGGCCAGTACGGCGTGCTGGGCGTCCTTGGAGACCTGGGCCAGGCCGACGCTCTCCCGGTTGACCTCGCCGTCGCGGGCGAGCTGGGAGCCGTCCGCGTACAGGTAGACGTTGGACTGCTTGATGGCCAGGGCGTTGGCGGGCGGGATCTTCACCAGGGAGTAGCCGAGGAAGAACAGGCCGAACAGCAGCAGTATCCCGATGACGAAGGTGCCGAGCACCATGCGCCAGGTGGGGATGATCCGCCGCCAGCCGGTGCGCTTGGGCCGCTTGGGCTTCTTCCCGCCGGGCTCTTCAGCCGCCTGGGTCTCATGGGGTGCCCAGCCCTGGTTCGGCTGCTGCGGCTGCGGCTCGTCGCTCATGTCGTGCACGGACTCCTGTTTTACGTCTTTACGCTTTACGTCGTACGTCGTCGTCGTACGCCCTCGTACGCCTTCTGCGTCCCCTGATGAAGACTCTCGCACCAGGCGTTCCGTTCCCGCGAAGCGGCACGCGTCTGCCCGGAAATCGGGTGGCGTGCCTCACCACCGGCGGATAGGCTCCTGCGCTTCGGTGTCCGGGCGGGCCGAGGAGGGCTGGGACTGATGGGTTCGGGGCGGTTGTACGTGGCCGTCGCGGCGGGGGGATTCAGACGGTACGCGACCTATCGGGCGGCCACCGCGGCCGGGGTCTTCACCAACACCGTGTTCGGGCTGATCCTCGTCTACACCTACACCGCGCTGTGGGACGAGAAGCCGCGTCTGGGCGGTTACGACCTGGCGCAGGCCCTCACCTACGTATGGCTCGGCCAGTCGCTGTTCAAGACGCTCGCCAACGGGGGCGGGGGTGTGGAGGGCGAGCTCATGGAGCGCATCCGCACCGGTGACATCGCGATCGACCTGTACCGTCCGGCCGATCTCCAGCTGTGGTGGCTCGCCGCCGACCTGGGCCGCGCCGGTTTCGAGCTGCTGGGGCGCGGGGTGATCCCCTTCGTGTTCGGGGCGCTGGTCTTCGACCTGGCGCTGCCGACGCGGGTGTCCGCGTGGGCGGCGTTCCTGGTCGCGGTGCTGCTGGCGATGCTGGTCAGCTTCGGCATCCGGTATCTGGTGGCGCTGAGCGCGTTCTGGCTGCTGGACGGCACCGGGGTGGCGCAGATGGTGATGTTCGCCGGGTGGTTCTGCTCGGGCATGATCCTGCCGCTGAACGTCTTCCCGGGCACGCTGGGCGAGGTCGTACGGGCGCTGCCCTGGTCGTCGCTGTTGCAGGCGCCCGCGGACGTGCTGATGGGGCACGCGGATCCGCTCGGAACGTACGCCTTCCAGGCGATGTGGGCGGTGGTGCTGCTGGCCGCCGGCCGGATGGTGCAGGGGGCCGCGACGCGCAGGGTGGTGGTGCAGGGTGGCTGAGACGAGCCGGGTCGTGGAGGGGCTGCGCGCCTACCGCCTGGTCTCCGCGATGTGGATCCGCTCCACGATGGCCTACCGTGCCTCCTTCGTCATGACCACGCTGGGGAACTTCACGGCGACCGCGCTGGACTTCGTCGCGATCATGCTGATGTTCTCCCGGGTCGACGCCCTCGGCGGCTACGACCTGTCCCAGGTCGCGTTCCTGTACGGCCTGGCAAGCACCGCGTTCGGGCTGGCCGATCTGCTGCTCGGCTCGATGGAGAAGCTGGGCCGGCGGGTGCGGGACGGCACGCTGGACACGCTGCTGGTGCGTCCGGCGCCGGTGCTCGCGCAGATGGCGGGGGACCAGTTCGGGCTGCGCCGGCTCGGCCGGATCACCCAGGGGGTGATGGTGCTGGGGTACGCGCTGGCCACGGTCGACATCGACTGGACGCCGCTGAAGCTGCTGCTGATGCCGGTGATGGTCGTGAGCGGTGCCGGGATCTTCGGCGCGGTGTTCATCGCGGGCGCGGCCTTCCAGTTCGTGGCGAAGGACGCCTCCGAGGTGCAGAACGCGTTCACGTACGGCGGGACGACGATGCTCCAGTACCCGCCGACCGTGTTCGCGACGGAACTGGTGCGCGGGGTGACGTTCGTGCTGCCGCTGGCCTTCGTGAACTGGCTGCCGGCCACCTATGTGCTGGGGCTGCCGCTGCCGCTCGGGCTGCCGCGCTGGGTGGCGTTCCTGTCGCCGCTGGTGGCGGTGGGGTGCTGCGCGCTGGCGGGGCTGAGCTGGCGGGCGGGCCTGCGGACGTATCAGAGCACGGGGAGCTGAGGGGTCATGGACGAGGGACGCGACGAGGCCTTCATCGAACTGGACGGCGTGGAGAAGGTCTTCGAGGTCCGCAAGAAAACCGGCTTCCTGAAGCGGGAGCGGCGCGAGGTGCGGGCGGTCGACTCGATCTCCTTCCGGGTGGCGCGCGGTGAGATGGTCGGCTACATCGGTCCGAACGGTGCGGGCAAGTCGACCACGATCAAGATGCTGACCGGCATCCTCACGCCGAGCGGCGGCCGACTGCGGGTGGCGGGCATCGACCCCTCCCGTGAGCGCTCGCGTCTGGCGCGCCGGATCGGCGTGGTCTTCGGCCAGCGCACGACCCTGTGGTGGGACCTGCCGCTGATCGACTCGTACCGGCTGATGCACCGCATGTACCGCATTCCCGACGCCCGTTACCGCGACAACCTCGACCGTTGTGTCGAACTCCTCGAACTGGCCGACCTGTTGGACGTCCCCGTGCGCCAGCTCTCCCTCGGCCAGCGGATGCGCGGCGACATCGCGGCGGCGCTGCTGCACGACCCCGAGGTGCTGTACCTGGACGAGCCGACGATCGGCCTGGACGTCATCTCCAAGGCCAAGGTCCGTGGTTTCCTGCGGGAGTTGAACACCGAGCGCGGTACGACGGTCCTGCTGACCACGCACGACCTTCAGGACATCGAGCAGCTGTGCTCCCGGGTGATGGTCATCGACCACGGCCGCCTGATGTACGACGGCCCGCTCGCCGGGTTGCACGAGGCGGGGGAGAGCGAGCGGACGCTGGTGGTGGACCTGGAGCGGGAGCTGCCGCCGATCGAGGCGCCGCCGGCGCGGGTGGTGCGGGTGGAGGGGCCGCGGCAGTGGCTGGCGTTCCCGGCGGGGCAGTCGGCGGCGCCGCTGGTGGCGCGGATCGCGGCGGAGTACCCGATGGTGGACCTGTCGGTGCGGGAGCCGGACATCGAGGCGGTGATCGCGAAGATGTATGCCGAGCAATCCGAGAAAGCGGTCTCGTAGCCGCTCGCGCCGGTAGCTCGTAGGCTGCTTCCATGACCGACGAACTCCCGGACCTTCGGGCCTCCGACACTGATCGTGAGCGGGTCGCCGAGATCCTGCGGGACGCCCTCGCGGAGGGCCGTCTCGACATGGAGGAGTTCGAGGAGCGCCTGGACGCGACGTACCGGGCGAAGACGTACGGCGAGCTGACCCCGATCACCCGTGACCTGCCGACCGCTCCGGGCGCGGCGTCGGTGAACCTGGTCAAAGGGCCGGTTGCGGACGGGAGTTGGGTCTCGCGGATCACGGGCGGCGAGGGTTCGTCGACGTGGGCCGCGGCCGTGATGTCCGGGTTCCAGCGCAAGGGCCGGTGGACGGTGCCGAGGCGGTTCACCTGCTTCGCGTTCTGGGGTGGCGGCGAGATCGATCTGCGTGAGGCGAACTTCGCGGACCGCGAGGTCGAGATCAACTGCGTGGCGATCATGGGCGGGGTGCAGGTGGTCGTGCCGCCCGGCGTCGAGGTCGTCGTGCGGGGCATCGGCATCATGGGCGGCTTCGACCACCGTGAGGACGGCGTGCCGGGCGATCCGGGCGCCCCGCGGGTGATCGTCACCGGGTTCGCCTTCTGGGGCGGCGTCGGCGTGGAGCGGAAGCTGACCCGGGCGGAGCGGCAGCGCCTGCGGGCGGAGCGCAAGCAGAGGAGGCCGGTCGGCGAGGAGTCCCGGCGCGAGCTGCACGAGTCCGCCCGTGACGACGTGTGGGACGCGCACCGCCGCCTGCTGGACGGCCACCGGGACCGCCACGATCACCGGGACCGGCGCGAGGAGTACTAGCCGCCGCCGGCTCCAGCCCCCGTCGGTCTAGAGCTCCGCCGGTGCCGACCCCTTCAGGTCCTCCAGGTCGAACACCTCCGCCATCCGCGCGTAGCCCCTGTCGCTGGGGTGCAGATGGTCCCCGGAGTCGTAGTCGGAGCGCAGCCTGCGCGGGTTGTACGGGTCCCGCAGCGCCTCGTCGAAGTCGACGACCGCGTCGTACACCTTGCCGTCGCGGATCTCGGCGTTGATCCGCTGCCGTACGTCCTCCCGCGGCCCGGTGTACCCGCGGTGGCCCTGGAAGGGCATCAGGGTGGCGCCGACGACCTTGATGCCGCGGGCGTGCGCCTGGCGGACCAGGGTGCGCAGGCCGTCGAGGATCCTGTCGGGGACGGCGAGCTCGGGGTTGCGGAGGATGTCGTTGACGCCGAGGTCGACGACGACCACCTTGACGTTGGTGCGGCCCAGCACGTCGCGCGGGAAGCGTCCGATGCCGCTCTGGTTGTCGGCGGGGCGGCCCAGCCCGTTGGCGAGGACCTGGTTGCCGCTGATGCCCTCGTTGACCACGCTGTAGCGGGGCAGGTCGCGGCCGGACTCGATCGCGGTGCGCAGCCGCTGCGCGAGGACGTCGGTCCAGCGCCGGTTGGCGCCCTGGGTGGAGGTGATGCCGTCGGTGAGGGAGTCGCCGAGCGCGACGACGGTCCCCTCGGCCTCGTTGCTGAGCACGTCCAGCGCGGTGAGGTAGCGCCAGTACGGGGTCTGTTCGGTGTACGCCGTCCCCGTGACGTCCTCGGTGAGGTCGCCGGCGGCGACGTAGGAGATCTGCTGGGCGTGCGGGTGGTAGGTGACCGGCCCGGACGGCGTGGGGGAGTAGGTGGTGACCAGGACGTCGCTGCCGTGGGCGATGGCGATCCGCACCGCGTCGCTCATGACCTGTCCGCCGGCCGGGACGACGACCGTGGTGCTGCCGCCGAAGGTGAGGCGCCGCATGCTGTCGCCGGCCGCGGCGGCCGTGTCCTCGCTCGCGGCGACGGCGATCGACGCGTGCGTGATGGTCAGCGGGGACTGACCGTAGAGGTTGGAGAGCGTGATGCGGGCACTCGTACCGCCGATGGCGGTGTGGACGACGTTGCGTACCGAGCGGCCCGCCATGCCCTCGGTCTCCGTGCCGGGCTCGGCGGCCGCCGGGGAGGTGGACCATGCGCCGACCCAGGTGCCGGTGGAGGCCGGGGCGGCGGGGTTGCGCGGGCCGGGGCCCTGGGCGAGTGTCTCGCGCTTGTCCGTGCTGCCGTCGTCGGCTGCGACACCGACGTACAGGGCGGCGGAAAGCATCACGATCAGGGCGACGATCGCGGACAGCAGGGCATAACCGTGACGCCTGGTCATGCGGTGCGGGTCTCCTCGGGCAGATGGGAGCCCCAGGCTCCGATGTGATCACCTCATGATGCGTCATGAGATGAGGGGTGTGTGAACAGACCCCCCATTGGGCCACCGGAGTTCAGCAGTGAGCTCCCCCCGACCTGACAGACGTCGGGAACTCCTGATCCGTTCCAGGAGTCGGTCAGGAAGGGACAATATGTGCGGGGGATCACGAACGGGTGGAGTGGATGGACAGCACGAAACCAGACGAGGCGGATAGCGCGGACGTGGGGCAGCATGCCCCTCCGGTCGCCGCCGGTAACCGCGCGATGACCGCGTTCAGCGCCGCCGACGAGGAGAAGCAGCGCGGCGTGCGCCGGATGAAGCTCACGGCGGCCGGGCTGCTGCTGTTCGTGGCGGTCGTGTACGTGCTCGCCGAGGTCGCCGCGCACCACGGCGCGGGCGCCTGGGCGGGGTATGTCGCCGCGGCCGCCGAGGCGGGCATGGTCGGCGCGCTCGCGGACTGGTTCGCGGTCACGGCGCTCTTCCGCCGGCCGCTTGGCCTGCCCATCCCGCACACCGCGATCATCCCGACGAAGAAGGACCAGCTCGGCGTGTCGCTGGGGGAGTTCGTCGGCGAGAACTTCCTCTCCGGGGACGTCGTACGGCAGCGGCTGCGCGCGGTCGGCATCGGCGGCAGGCTCGGCGCCTGGCTGGCGGAGCCCGAGCACGCCGACCGGGTCACGGCGGAGCTGTCGGCCGCCCTGCGCGGGGCGCTGACCGTGTTGCGGGACTCCGATGTGCAGGCCGTCGTGGGCGAGGCGATCACCCGGCGGGCCGACGCCCAGGAGATCGCGCCCGGCATCGGCAAGATGCTGGAGAAGATCGTCGCCGACGGCGGCCACCGGCGGGTGGTGGACCTGGTGGTGGCGCGGGCGCACGACTGGCTCGTCCTGCACGACGAACAGGTCATGGACGCCGTCCAGGGCGGCGCCCCCGGCTGGACCCCCCGGTTCGTCGACAAGAAGGTCGGCGAGCGCGTCTACCGGGAACTCCTGCGGTTCGTGACCGAGATGCGGGACATGCCCTCGCACCCGGCCCGGGGCGCGCTGGACCGCTTCCTGTCCGACTTCGCCTCCGACCTCCAGTCCGACACCGACACCCGCGCGCGCGTCGAGCGCCTCAAGGGCGAGGTGCTGGGCCGGGGCGAGGTCCAGGACCTGATCGCGTCCGCGTGGACCGCCGTACGCTCGATGATCGTCTCCGCCGCCGAGGACGAGCGCAGCGAACTGCGGCTGCGGGTACGGGCGTCGCTGCTGTCGCTCGGGGCGCGGATGGCGGTCGAGCCCCGGCTCCAGGCCAAGGTGGACGGCTGGGTCGAGGGCGCCGCGGTGTACGTGGTGTCGACGTACCGCCACGAGATCACCTCGCTGATCACGGACACGGTGGCCGGCTGGGACGCCGAGCACACCACCCGGAAGATCGAGGCCCACATCGGCCGGGACCTCCAGTTCATCCGGATCAACGGCACGGTGGTGGGCTCGCTGGCGGGCCTGCTGATCTACACGCTCGCCCGGGCGCTGGGGGCGTAGGGCCTGTGGTGAAAGGCCCTGGACGCGGGTTCGGGCGACGGGCGTACAACGGCTCCTTCCCGGGCACCCGAACCGGGTTCTCACTCGACGTGGAGGGGGCCCATGACCACCGCACAGGCCGGGACCGGCCGGACCGTGACATCGAACATCCCTGCGAGACTCGACCGCCTGCCGTGGTCGCGCTGGCACTGGACGATCGTCATCGGACTAGGAACCGTATGGATTCTCGACGGCCTCGAAGTGACGGTCGTCGGCAACATCGCGGGAAGGCTCTCGGAGCCGGGCAGCGGCCTGCCGATCTCCTCCGGTCAGGTGACCGGGCTGGCCGCGGCCCTGTATGTCGCGGGGGCGTGCGTGGGGGCACTCTTCTGGGGCCGGCTCACCGACACATGGGGCCGCAAAAAACTGTTCATGATCACCCTGGCCGTGTACCTGGCGGCCACGGCACTCACCGCGGTGTCCTTCTCGACCTGGTGGTTCCTCACCTTCCGCTTCCTGACGGGGTTCGGGATCGGCGGCGAGTACGCGGCGATCAACTCCGCCATCGACGAGCTGATCCCGGCGAAGTACCGCGGCCGCGTCGACCTCATGATCAACGGCAGCTTCTGGCTGGGCGCGGTGGGCGGCTCCCTGCTGTCGATCGTCGCGCTGGACACGTCCGTCCTGGCCAAGGACCTCGGCTGGCGCCTGACGTTCGCGCTGGGCGCGGTCCTGGCCCTGGTGATTCTCCTGGTACGCCGTCATGTCCCGGAAAGCCCACGGTGGTTGCTGATCCACGGCCGTGAGGAGGAGGCGGAGAAGATCGTCTCCTCGATCGAGCGGCAGGTGGAGTCGGAACGCGGCGAACGCCTCCCGGAGCCCTCGCCGGACGCCGAACTCACCATCCACCAGCGGGGCGGCGTGACGTTCGCGGAGATCGCCCGCACGGTCTTCTCCAAGTACCGCCGCCGCGCCATCCTCGGCTTCGCCCTCTTCATCGGCCAGGCGTTCCTCTACAACGCCATCACCTTCGGCTTCGGCGCGATCCTGACCAAGTTCTACGACGTGCCGACCGGCAGCACCGGCTACTACTTCGCGGTGATCGCGATCGGCAACTTCATGGGCCCGCTGCTGCTCGGCAAGCTCTTCGACACGGTGGGCCGCCGAGTGATGATCTCCTCGACCTACCTCCTGTCGGGCCTGTTCCTCTTCGGCACGGCCTGGCTCTTCGACCGCGGCGCCCTGGAAGCGACCACCCTGACGGCCTGCTGGTGCGCGGTCCTCTTCTTCGCCTCGGCCGGCGCGTCGAGCGCGTACCTGACGGTCTCCGAGATCTTCCCGATGGAGACCCGGGCCATGTCCATCGCCTTCTTCTACGCCCTCGGCACGGCGGCCGGCGGCATCAGCGGCCCGCTGATCTTCGCCGACCTCACCGAGACGGGGAAGGTCGGCGACACGGTCCTCGCCTTCCAGATCGGCGCGACGCTGATGTGCCTGGCGGGTCTCGTGGCGGCGTTCCTGGCCGTACGGGCAGAAGGCCGGTCCCTGGAGGACATCGCCCGCCCACTGACGGCGGCATCGCCCACCCGCTGACGGCAGGGACTTGGACGGCTTCCACTGTGGGGGCGCGGACCGGGGCGCCGGGGGCGAGAGGCTCCCGGCGCCCCCACGCGCCTCTGGCTCCGGAGGGTGCGGAGGCGCGAGGGTGGGAGGCCGGGGCGCGGACAACAGACAGCCGACGCCGACTGCGAGGAGGCACCACCCATGACCGTCCGCCGGATCGTGCCCGACTTCCAGGTCGACTCCGAGGAGGCGATGAAGGCGAGCACCGACTTCTACGGCCTGCTCGGCTTCCAGGAAGTCATGAACATGGGCTGGGTCGTCACCCTCGCCTCACCCACCAACCCCACTGCCCAGATCAGCTTCTTCACCGAGGAGCGCACCGCACCGGTCGTGCCCGACCTCAGCGTGGAGGTGGCGGACGTCGACGCGGTGTACGCGCAGCTCGTGGCGGCCGGCGCCGACGTCGTACGGGAGCTGCGGGACGAGGAGTGGGGCGTACGGCGCTTCTTCGTCCGGGATCCCAACGGGCGGATCGTGAACGTGCTGACGCACGGGGGGTAGGCGCGGGCGGGGGTGGACCGGGGTGGGGACCGGGGTGTGGGCCGGGCCCCGGTTGCGGTCGGTTTCCGGGGCGGGCCGGTTGCGGTCGGTTTTGGGGTGGGTGGGCTGCGGTCGGTTTCCGGGGCGGGCGGGCTGCGGTCGGGGTTTGGGGTGGGTGGGCTGCGGTCGGTTTCGGCACCGCGCGGCTAACCGCCGGCACGCCCCGCTCCGGCCCGACCGGCGGCACCGCGCGGCTAACCGCGGGCACGCCCCGATCCGGCCCGACCGGCGGCACCGCGCGGCTACCCGCCGGCACGCCCCGCTCCGGCCCGACCGCCCTCGGGCGCGGGCTCCCACTCCGGGCAGTACTCGACGTGCACCAGGGGCACCGTACGGTCCAACAGGCCCGAGGTCGGGTGCAGTTCGGCGCAGGCGTGGCCGTCGAAGCGGCGCAGGCGGCGGTCCCAGCCGGGCCCGGTGTCGGCGAGGTCGAGGAAGTCCGCGGCGGCGTCCGCGAAGGGCAGGGCGCTGCCGCTCAGCACGAGGGTGTCGGCGGCGGTGGTCAGCCGGAGGCGGTCGCGGAAACCGGCGTGGTGGGCGCCGGGGACGGCACGGTCGGTGTCCGAGGGGAAGTCGGCCCGCCGGAACTCGACGGTGTGCGGGCTGCCCTGCCCGAGCCGCCCGCGCACCTCCTTCCACCGGGAAGCCGGGAACTGCGCGGAGTGGTGCACCAGCAGCAGGTCGCGGGCCCGGTACGGCTCGGGCAGCGGTTGCCCGACCGGCCGCTCGTCGTGCCTGCGCAGCGGGAGGTGGACCAGTGAGCGCGGGGACCGGGCGGCCAGCAGCCAGGCCGCGGCCAGCTCGGCCGCCGCGGCCCGGTCCACCCTGAGGTCCAGCCAGTGCCCGGTGTCGTAGCAGAGCGCACGGCGCAGCCCCGTGGTGCGCAGCACCCGGTACTCGTCCGGCCCGAGCCGCCCCCGATGCTCGGTGACTCCCAGTCGCATCGCTCCCCGCCTCCCCACCACCCCGGGCTCCCGACGCTCAGCCCTGCCGGTCCGCCACCGCCCAGGAGGCGAGCGCGACGGCCCCCGCCACCCCGAACACGGCCGGCCACGCCCCCACCTTCTTGGCCAGCGGATGCGACCCGGCGAAGGCGGCGACATACGCGGCGGTCAGCGCGCCGGCCGCCCCGCCGCCGGCCTGCTGCCGCCACTGCCGCGCGGCCGCGGCCCCGGCGACGGCCAGCACGACCCCGCCCAGCTGCCGCTTCCTGGTCCAGCGCGCCACGCCGTACCCGCCGACGAGCCCGCCCGCCGCGACCACCGCGCTGGGAACCTTCGCCATGTCTGCCTCCTGCCGATCGTGACCACCGCGGCCCGCGAGCCTCGACCCTCGGGGTGTTTCCCGAGGTCCGGAGCTTCCGAGGCTAACCTCGGTCCCGCCCTCCGCCCCCGACTTGAGCCGGGGCTTGTCAAGTTTCCTCCTCCGAGTTATATAAGAAGGCGTCAGGGCATCGCACCCCAGTTCCTGAGGAGAGGAGTGACCTGTGATGCTCATGCGTACGGACCCCTTCCGCGAGTTCGACCGACTCGCGCAGCAGGTCTTCGGCGCCACCCGCCCGGCGGCCATGCCGATGGACGCCTACCGGTCGGGGGACGACTTCATCGTCCACTTCGACCTCCCCGGCATCGACCCCGAGACGATCGACCTGGACGTCGAACGCAACGTCCTCAACGTCCGCGCCGAGCGCCGTCCCCGCGCCCCCGAGGGCGCGGAGACGATCGTCGCCGAACGCCCGACCGGCACCTTCACGCGCCAGCTCTTCCTCGGCGACACCCTCGACACGGAACGCATCGACGCCTCGTACGAAGCCGGGGTCCTGACCCTGCGTATCCCCGTGGCCGAACAGGCCAAGCCGCGCCGCATCCAGATCTCCGGCGACGGCCAGGCACGCAAGCAGCTGAGCAACTGATCACACACACACCGGCGAGCGCCCCGCGGGCCACTCCGCGGGGCCGCCGCGCGGGGCGCTCCCAGGAGATGGACGGAGGAGAGACGGCCAGACATGGGCAGCTGGACTGAACTGGTGGAACTCGTAAGGGAATCGGGCCGTTACCCGACGGCGGAGGAAGCGGCACGCGTCACCCGCGTCGTCCTGTCGGCCCTCGGCGGCCATGTCACCGGCGACGAACGCGTCGACCTCGCCCGAGCCCTCCCGGAGCAGGCCGCGAGGATCGTCGCCGACCAGATCCCGGCCCATCGCCCGCTGCCGGCGGCACAGTTCGTGGAGTCGGTCGCGGCCCGCACCGAGGGCGCGACCCCGGCGACGGCCCGCTGGGACGTCAGCTCGGTGCTGAGCGTGCTGCCGGGGGTGGTGGGCGAGGAGCTGGTCGAGTGCATTCTCCACCAACTCCCGTCAGGCTATGCCTTGTTGTTCGGCAGGGCAGAGCTGGTCCAGGCGGCCTGACCAGCGGACGGCCCGGCCGGCGTGCCGCGGGCGCCAGTACGGCAGGACCGCACAACTCACCTCCAGGGAACCGCACTTGCCCCACCTCCCCCTGCCCGACGGCACGCGCCTGGCCTACCGCGACCACCGCCCACCCGGGCCACCGACCCGCACGGCCCTGCTCCTGCACGGCCTCGCGGGCCACATGGGCGAGTGGGACGCCCTCCTGCCGCTGCTCCTCGCTTCCGGGTTCCGCGTGGTCACGTACGACGCCCGGGCCCACGGCGCGAGCACCCGCCGCCCACCGACGGTGACACGCCGGTCCTACGTCGACGACGCGGCCACCCTCGTCGAGGAACTCGGCCTCACCCCCGTCACCCTGATCGGCCAGTCCCTGGGCGGTCATACGGCGATGCTGCTGGCGTCGGCCCGCCCGGAGCTGGTGGCCGCGCTGGTCCTCGTGGAGGCGGGACCGGCGGGCCCGAGCCCGGAGCTGCCCGCGCAGATCGGCGCCTGGCTGGACAGCTGGCCCACGCCCTTCCGGTCCCTGGCGGAGGCCGAGGACTTCCTCGGTCACGAGGGGTGGGCGAGAGGGCAGGAGAAACGCGCCGACGGCTGGTGGCCCCGCTTCGACCGGGACCGGATGGTCGAGTCCCTCACGGAACTCGCCGAGCACGCCTACTGGGCGGAATGGGCGCGCGTCACCTGCCCCACGCTCCTGGTCCAAGGAGAGAAGGGCACAATGCGCCCCACCGAGGCGGCCGACATGCGGGCGCTGCGCCCGGACACCCGCGTGACCGTCGTCCCGGGCGCCGGACATGACGTACACCTGGAACAGCCGGAGCGGCTGGCGTCGGCGCTGGACGAGTTCTTCGGGAGGATCCCATGACGACCCCCAGGTCTCCCTGACCACCGACGGACTCACCCCGCGCGCCGTCACCGACTCCCCGGCCCACACCGACGCCCTGTTCCCCCTGGACAACGACCCGGACGTCATGCGCTACCTCAACGGCAGCCGCCCGACGACCCGCGAGGCGATCCACGCCCAGACCCCGCCGCACCTCCTCCACGCCTACGCCTGCACCGGCACCCGAGGCTTCCGGGCGCAGGAACGCACGACGGCCGTCGAACTCGGCTACCGCCTCAACAAGGCCCGAGTGATGGAGAAGGCGGGCCTGAAGTACCTGCCGTTGTGAGCCGCATCGACGCGCGCCGTTCGCGTCCGGGATGCCAACTTGCACTGTAGGTAAAGGCGGTTGACATTCGTGATCAGTTCCGGTCCAGTGTGATCGCATGGGGAACGAGCGAGTAGTTGGCCACATCGTGGGTGTCAGTCCGGGCGAGACCTTCCCGAGGCGGAGGCAGCTGTTCGACGAGAAGATGCATGGCGACCTCCAGCGAGGCATTTCTCGCATAAAAGATGAAGACGGCAGCTGGGTTTCTGATGCCATTGTGCTGAATGGCGGGTACGAGGACGACGAAGACGAGTGGTATACGGTTCGGTATACCGGCGCCTCGCCTGATGAGGACAAGTACGAGGAAGGGCGCGTCAAGAAACTTAAGCGCAGTCAGTCCTGGGATTACCAAGATAACGACGCTCTAAAGTTGAGCTACGAGCGCGGATACCCGATTCGCGTCATTCGAGGGCATGGCGGAGATAAAAGATACTCCCCCGGGAACTGCTATCGGTATGACGGCCTGTACGAGATCACCGAGATCCGCACAGCAGTTGCCAAGTCGGCGGCACCGGACGGTTCGCTGATCGAGATCTGCCAATACGACCTGGCGCGGCTTCCTGACGATCTTCAGGAGATGACGAGTCTTGAGAGTCGTACGATCGCTGAGTTGCGGCGCAAGGCTGCCGAGGAAGAAGAGCGAGCTCAGGTAGAGAAGTTCCCGGAGAGGCGTCCCTCGCAGATCCAGCGAATAGTTCGCGACAATAAGCTCACTAGGCGCATTAAGAAGCTGTATGAAGATGAATGCCAGCTGTGTGGCCTTCGGTTGGTAGGGGCAGACGGTAAGCCGTACAGTGAAGGCGCCCACATAAAGCCGCTGGGTAACCCGCATGGCGGGCCCGACGTGGAGCCAAATATTCTCTGTCTCTGTCCTAACTGTCATGTGCGGCTCGATATTGGCGCGGTTGTGATAGAGGACGATTGGTCCATTGTTGCGCGGGCGGGATTGTTTGACCCGAATCTGCGAACGAAGCTCAAGAGGCATGGCTCTCACAAGGTGCACCCTGAGTACGTCAGGCATCATCGGGAGTGGTGGCAGCAGAGGGAGGCGTAACCTCTGGCGGCTGCCGGTATTCGGCGGAGAAGTCGCCCAGAAACAAAGGGGGTCCCACGAACCAACCGGTTCGCGGGACCCGTGGCGCCCGGGGGCGTGCTCAACTACCCCCGTGCGCCATGGCACTCGGCATAACCGCGCCCCGACCCGCACCAGCAGGACGCCCCCCGCTGCGGGGGCCATGCCACCGCTCGCCCCCGCGCCGCGAGGGTCGTTGCGTACTGGGGGAGCAGGGTGGCGTCGGCGGGGGAGGCGCTCTCGGAGGCTGCGAAGGCCTCGTAGGAGGGGACCGTGCCGGTCACGATGCCGAGGTTCGGTGTGCCGGAGGCGGCCAGTTCCCGCAGGGAGGCCTCTATCGTCGCCAGGTGCTCCTCGTGCGAGGGGTACTCGTCGGTCAGGGACGGGTACGCCTGCACCAGCTCCGCGAGTTCCGGCGCCGACCAGTGCAGCACCGCCACCGGGAAGGGGCGGGACAGGGCCTGGCGGTACGCGCCCAGCTCGGCGTGGAGCCGGGAGATCTCCGCGGCCAGCTCCGCCGGGTTGTCCGAGCCCAGCGACCAGACGCGCTTGGGGTCGTGGAGCTCGTCCAGGGAGACGGGGGAGGTGTGCAGGGTGTCCGCGAGCATGTCCCACTCGTCATGGCCCATCCCCAGCATCCGGCGGACCCGGTGGCGGCCGAAGAGCAGGGACTGCAGGGAGTGCGAGGGCGGCGTGCCCTCGACGAGGAGCAGCCGAGCGCCCTCGGTGAACGTCTCCTGGGCCGCCTCCAGCTCGTCGTGGGACTCCAGCGCCTCCGCCACGATCACCCAGGGCGCGGGGTCCCGCGGCGCCGCCGTCCGGACGCCCTGGATGATGGCGCGGGCCTCCGCCTCGTGGCCGTACTCCCAGAGGTTCGACGCCTTGAGGGCGCGTACCAGGAAGGGGTTCTCCAGGCCGGTCGGGGAGGCGAGCAGGCTGTCGTAGAGGGCGGTCGCGGCGGGTCGGTCGCCGGCCAGTTCCAGGTGGGCCGCGGCCTGGAGGAGCAGGGCCTCGGCGTCCTCGGGGTACAGGCCGGCGGTCCGCTCCAGGCGTGCCGCTTCGGCGGTGTGGTCGACGTTCTCGGCAGGCGTGTCGGGGCGCATGGGGGACACCGTACTGCCGTTGGCTCACGGAGGAGAGATAGACCCAGGCCAGGCCCTCCGCGGGGAGCCCGGACCGCCGCCCGGGGCGGCTGACCGGCCGCCCGCCGCCCGGGGCCAGCGAGCGGCCCTCTGCCGCCCGGGAGTGAGTGAACCCGCCCGGGCGGCCGGGGCCGCCGCTCCCGTCCTAGATCGTCACCCCGTCGATCTGGATCGTCTGCACCGCCTTCGCCGCGAACGGCACCGCCACCGACTTCCCCTTGAGGAAGGTGTTGGAGTACGAGGCGTACTTGTCACCGCCCGTGGTCACGGTGTTCCAGCGGGGCGTCACGCCGCCGCTCCCGCCCGTCACCGTGGTGAAGCGGGAGAGGTCGAAGGTCAGGGTCTGGGCCGAGGCCGAGGTGTTCAGGGCGACGATGACCAGGCGCTTGGCCGTGGCGTCGTAGGCCGCCGTCGCGTAGCTGACGCCGGTGTCGAGGATCCGCATGCCGGGGCGGATGTGGCGGCTGAACTGGGCCAGCACGTAGTACTTGGTCTCGATCGCGCCGGCCTGAAGGGTGTTCGCGTCGTACTTGATCACGCCCCAGCCCGCGGTCGGGTCCATGACCTGCCAGTAGACCCAGGCCGTCGGGTGCAGCCAGCGGAAGTCGTAGAGGAGGTTGGAGGCCATGGTGTAGCCGGTGCCGTCGCTGTCGCCGGTCTCGGAGTTCCACAGCTTCTTGCCGGAGGTCGTGACGACGTCCGAGTACAGCAGGTCCCGGCGGCCGCTCGAGCCCTGGTAGCCGTGCACGTTGACCTGGTCGACGTACCCCTTGGTGGTGGCGCTGAAGGAGTTCCAGGTGGTGCGGGCGAGGTCGTAACTGGTCTCGTCCGAGGCCGATATCCGCACCCCGTTCAGCCCGCGGCTGTTCAACTCACTGCGCAGGTACGGCAGTACGGCTGCCTGGACCGTCGCGTCCATGTGGCAGCCCTCCTGGGTGCCGGTGGCGGTCCACCAGGACGACGAGGGCTCGTTGAAGGGGTCGACGGTCGCGAAGTTCACGCCCCAGTTGTTCCTGGCGTAGAGGGCGACGGTGGCGAGGTGGGAGGCGTGCTGGCGGTAGTTCCAGGTCTGGAGGTTGTTGCCGCCGCCGGAGGCGCCCGAGGGGTTGTGGTTCTGGCACATCCACCACATGGGGGAGTTGGCGAACAGCTCGGTCGTCGCGCCGCGCGCCACCGCCTTCGTGAGCATCGCGCGCTGGGTGGCGTCCGCGGTCCAGTCCCAGGCGGAGGAGGTGGGGCTCTCGTTGTTCCAGTCCTGCCAGTAGCCCTCGATCTGCTTGAACGCGGGGATGTTGGGGGAGGCCACCATGGAGGAGCCGTTCACCGTGTTCCAGCTGCACGCGCCCAGGTTGTAGCGGGCGATGTTCATCCCGAGGCCGGGCAATGAGGTGCCGTTGTACGTGGTCGACTTGGTGGTGAAGAACAGGTCGGCGAAGTCGTCCCGGGCGCCGAACACGTTCGCCCACCAGGCCAGTGAGGTGCCCCAGCCCTCCCAGGTGCCGTACGAGGTCCCGGGGTTGACGGCGATCGTGGCGTCCGCGCGTGCGGTGCCCGTCGCCATGGCGCTGCCGAGGAGGGTGCCTCCTGCGGCTGTCAGCAGCGTTCTGCGTCGGATCATGGCTGTCCTGTCCGCCTCTCGGTGGCGCTCGACGTAGTGGCTCGCCCACGCGCCCCCCGCGTGCCATCACGAAGCATCGGGTGTGGTGCGCGGGGTTGTCGAGAGGTGTGACAGCGCTTTCTTTCTGCGCTGCTTTCTATTTCTCCAACGGTTATGAGAAGGGGTGGTGGTTGGCGGTGGCCGACCGTCCCCTCCTCGCGGCGGGAGGCGGGAGGCGGGAGGCGGGAGGCGGGGCGGTGGGTGCCACGGACACCTCGGGGACTTCGCATCGACCTACGCGCCCGCCTACGCACCCGTCTGCGTGCTCGCCTACGCGCCCGCCCAGGAACCCGCCTACGCACCCGCCCTCGGGGCCGGGCCTCGGCAGGTGGCGTTCCGGGGCAATGGGGGTGCGGGGCTGGTGAGTTGAGGGGGCAGCGCCTATCGTGCGGGCCCGGTGTGAGCGGTCCGCGCGGTGGAGGGCGGTGGGGTCATGCGGGTGCCCGTCGTGCGGCACGGCACCCTGCGTCGACGAGCCCGTCGGCGGCGCGTGTGGTGGACGGGCGGTGAGCTTCTCGTCACCGTCGGGGTCGTGCTGCTGCTTCTCGTGGCGCACCAGGTGTGGTGGACCAACGAGGAGGCCAGACGGGGCGCCGAGCGCAAAGTGGAGGCGCTGGAACGGCAGTGGGGGACCGACTCGTCCTCCGGGGCCGAAGGCGCGGCCCCCGGGGGCGAGTCCGGGACACCCGCTTACGGTGCCGAGTCCGGGGGTGCGTCCCGGGCGGGCGCCTCACGGCAGGGGGCGTCGGCCACCGCCCGCCGGGAGCGGCCCGAGCGTTCCCAGGCCTACGCCATCCTCACCATCCCCCGCCTCGGCCTCCGCGTCCCCGTGGCCGAGGGCATCGGCAGGCAGGATGTGCTCAACAAGGGGTACGTGGGTCACTATCCCGGCACCCAACAGCCGGGCCAGACCGGCAACTTCGCCCTCGCCGGTCACCGCAACACCCACGGCGAGCCCTTCCGCCACCTCAACCGGCTCGCCCCCAGGGACACCGTCGAGGTCGAGACCAGGGTCGCCGTCTACACGTACGCCGTCGACACCACCCTCGCCGAGACCACCGCCCGCGACTCGGGAGTACTCCGCGAGATCCCGCGCTCGATCGTCCACCCCGCCCACGGCTACACCCGGCCCGGCCACTACCTCACCCTCACCACCTGCACCCCGGAGTACACCTCCCGCTACCGCCTGGTGGTGTGGGGCACGTTGGTCTCGGTGCGTCCCCGGTAGGACGTTGCCCGCACGTGGATGCCGTACGCCGGGCCGGCATGCCCATGACCCCACGGCCCTACGGCCCCGCGGCCTGGGCCCCATGACCTCACGGGCCCCCGGCCCTGGGCCCCGCCTCCGGGCCTCCGGGCCTCCCGGCCTCCGGGCTCCCGCACCTCCGGGCGCCCCCGCCTCCGGGCCTCCGGGCCCCGCAACTCCCCGCCCCCCAGACCGATCGTCGCGTCCCCCGTGACACCGCCTCTCCGGCGGGAGCGCGGTCGTACCCCAGGTGGTAGGCGTCCGGACGCTGGTGTGCAGGCCCCGGCAGCCTGCCGGTACGGTGCCGCCCCGGTCGCCTGGCCGTAGACATACGGGAGGGCCTCCTCACCCCCGCTCCCGCAGTCCCCCCACCAACCCCGCCGCCACCACCGCCAGCCCCGCCGACACCCCCATCGCCACATCCGCACCCCGCGTGAGCCCGCCCTCCGACGACGTCGCGAGGGCGATCGTCAGGGCCACGCCGGCGCAGGAGCCGACGTAGCGGAAGGTCTGCTGTGCCCCCGACCCCATCCCCGCGCGCTGGGCCGGTACGGAGTCCACGGCGAGGAGCGGGAGCGCGGCGTTCAGCAGGCCGCTGCCGATGCCCGCGACCATGAGTCCCGGCAGCAGCCGTACCCAGGAACCCGCGTCGAGCGCGCCCAGCATGGCGAGCGCCCCGGCCGCGTGCAGCAGGAAACCGAGGGCGAGTTGGTGCCGGGGCGAGACGCGTCCCGACAGCCGGCGGACCTGGAGGGCCACCGTGAAGGACAGCCCGGACCACAACAGGAACAGCCACGCGGTGTCCATCGCGGACAGTCCCAGGGTCTGCTGGAGCAGCGTCGGCAGGAAGCTGAACAGGCCGATCACCGCGAGGCCCGTGAACAGTCCGCTGACGGACGAGGCGAGGAAACGGGGGCGGCGGAACAGGTCCAGGTCGATCATCGGGGTCGCGGTACGCCGCTCGACCGCGACGAAGACGGCCAGCAGGACGACGCTCGCCAGCAGCAACAGCCCGACCGGCGCCCGCAGCCAGCCGTCCCGGCCGAGGGTCAGGGCGGCGACCAGACCGACCAGGGCCAGCCCGAACGCCACGGCCCCGCCGAGGTCGGGGCGGCCGCCGCGCGGGGCGCGGGACTCCACCAGCCGCCGTGCGGAGAGGGCGGCCACGATCACGGCGGCCGCGCCGAGCACGACGTACGCGAGCCGCCAACTCGGTATCCCGCCGACGACGACCGGCCCCAGCGCGATGCCGCCGCTCACGAACGCGCCCCACACCCCGGTCGCCCGCAGCCGTCCGGCCGGTGTCGGGAAGGCGTGCACGATCAGGCCGAGGCTGCTCGCGAGCAGTGCCGCGCTGGCCGCGCCCTGGGCGACCCGGGCCAGGGTGAACAGCCAGGTCGTGGTGGCGAGGGCGCCGAGGACCGTGGTGAGCCCGAGGGCGAGGGTGCCGGCGACGAAGACCCGGCGGCGGCCGTAGTCGTCGGCGAGGGTGCCGGCGACGAGCAGGAGGGCGGCGAGGCCGAGCGGGGTGCCGTTCAGGAGCCAGGCCTGCGCGGAGAGCGGGGTGTGCAGGGCGGCGGCGATGTCAGGGAGCGTGACCATCGGCGCGGTGTAGGTCATCAGGGCCACGGCGGTGGCACCGCTGGTCAGGGCGAGTGTGGCGCCCGGTCTCGCGGTGGTCACCGGTGCCGTGTCCGGCGCCACGGTCACGGTTCGTTCACTGAACCTAGTCATGCGGAGTACCGTAACAGTGTCGGTTCAATCACCGAACCAACAATGCGCAAAGTGGCTAAGGTGGACGTCATGGCACTGGGCAAGGACTACGTGACGCAGGAATGCTCGATGGCCCGCGCGCTGGAGATCGTCGGCGAGCGCTGGACGCTCCTCGTCGTCCGCGACGCGCTCTACGGCGTGCGGCGCTACAACGACTTCCTCGTCCATCTCGGCATCCCGCGCGCCGTCCTCGCCGCCCGCCTCCAGACGCTCACGCAGGAGGGGGTCCTCGAGCGACGCCGGTACCAGGAGTCACCGCCGCGCGACGAGTACGTCCTGACCGAGCGCGGCACCGAACTGTGGCACGTGGTCCGCGCGCTCGGTCGCTGGGGCCGTGAGCACTACGACAGGACGGTGCTGCGCGTCTTCCGGCACGCGGAGTGCGGCACCGAACTCGGCGGGCAGGGCGAGTGCCCCGCCTGCGCAACCGTCGTACCGCCCGCCGACGTCCTCATGGTGCCGGGCCCCGGACTCGATCCGGACCCGGCGGATCCGGTCAGCCGGGCGCTGCTGAGGCCCAAGCGGCTGCTGGAGCCGGTTGTCGTCGATCAGGTATAGATCAGGTATAACCGACAGCGGCACCCGAGACGGCCGACGACAGACGGAAGGGAGCAGCCGATGATCCGCAACCCGCGCCCCGCCGTGGCCCTGCTGCTCCTGATCCTCCAGGTCGCCCTGCTCGACACCGGCAGCCTCTCCGCCACCGTCGCGCTCGCCGCGACCGCCGCGGCCGGCTCCGCCTTCGCCGCCTGCTCCCTCGTCGTCTCACGCTGCGCGCCCGCCGTACCGCCCACCCGGGTCCGTACGGCCATCCGCGACCGCGACCGCCGTACGGCCTTCCTGCCGCAACGCGACCCGGACGCCAAGGGCCGCACCAGGCCCCGCGCCCCCGGACACGCCCTCCGGACGACCGCCGCGTAGGGCACCGCACAACCCACAGGTGACCCCACGCGGGTCGTCATGCCGCCTCACCACCCCGGATCGCCGTATCCGGACCCGCCCCGGCACTGACGAGACCCCCGGAGGGCTCACCCATGTCCGTCTTCGCCACCCTGGTCGAGCATCTCGCCGACCTCCTCCAGCCGCTGCTCGGCGCGTCCGCCGCAGCCGGCGCGATCGTCCTGTTCACCGCGCTCGTACGTCTCCTCGTCCACCCCCTGTCCCGCGCGGCGGCGCGGGGGCAGAAGGCCCGGACCGAACTCCAGCCGAAGATCGCCGAGCTGCGCAGGAAGCACGCCAAGCACCCCGAGAAGCTCCAGAAGGCCGTACTGGAACTGCACGCCGAGGAAAAGGTGTCCCCGCTGTCCGGCTGCCTGCCGAGCCTGTGCCAGCTGCCCGCCTTCTTCCTCCTCTACCACCTGTTCTCGAACACGCACAACGAGCTGCTCACCCACCAGCTGTTCGCCGCACCCCTCGGCGCCCACTGGGCGGACGCGCTCGACACCGGCGGAATGTTCGGCGGCGCCGGGCTCGTCTACGTCGGACTGTTCGCGCTGGTCGCCGCCGTCGCCGCGTTCAACTTCCGCCGTACGAGGCGCATGATGGCCGCGAACCCGGCGGTGCCGGTGATGGACGGACAGCCGGTGCCCGGCATGGGGGCGATGACCAAGGTCATGCCGTTCATGTCCTTCTTCACGCTCTTCACCGTGGCGGTGGTGCCGCTGGCGGCGGCGCTGTACGTCGTCACGAGTACGACCTGGAGCGCGGTGGAGCGGGCGTACCTGTACCGCTGAGCCGCGCCGGGTCCGCGAGGGCGGCGGTCCAGTCCGTGAACCGGGTATTGCGGACCGGACGCCGACCTTGGAGGATCGGCCAGTCATCCGATGGCTGCACCCATGGGATGGCGGCCCGCGATCGAGGGAGATTGTGATCATGAAGCTGCTGCGAGTCGGTACGGCCGGAGCGGAGACGCCCGCGCTGCTGGACGCCGAGGGGACGCTGCGGGACCTGAGCGGTCTCGTCCCGGACATCGACGGAAGCCTGCTCGCCGACGACGCCGCGCTCGGGCGGATCCGCAGGGCCGCGGAGGCCGGCGAACTGCCCTCGCTGGACACCACCGGGCTGCGCGTCGGACCGCCGCTCGCCCGCATCGGCAAGATCGTCTGCATCGGCCTGAACTACCACGACCACGCCCGCGAGACGGGGGCCGAGCCGCCCGCCGAGCCGGTGATCTTCTTCAAGGCCGCGGACACCGTCGTCGGCCCGAACGACACCGTGCTCGTACCGCGCGGGTCGGCGAAGACCGACTGGGAGGTCGAGCTGGCGGTGGTCATCGGACGTACGGCCCGCTACCTGGAGTCCGACGCCGAGGCGCTCGCGCATGTCGCGGGGTACGCGGTGGCGCACGACGTGTCCGAGCGGGAGTTCCAGATCGAGCGGGGCGGGACCTGGGACAAGGGCAAGAACTGCGAGACGTTCAACCCGCTGGGTCCGTGGCTGGTCACGGCGGACGAGGTCCCCGACCCGCAGAACCTCTCCCTCAAGCTCTGGGTCAACGGCGAGCTGAAGCAGAACGGCACCACGGCCGAGCAGATCTTCCCGGTGGCGGAAGTGGTGCGGTACGTCAGCCAGTTCATGACGCTCTACCCCGGGGACGTCATCAACACGGGCACCCCGGCCGGGGTCGCGCTCGGCCAGCCCGAGCCGAAACCGTTCCTGCGCGCCGGGGACGTGGTGGAGCTGGAGATCGAGGGGCTCGGACGTCAGCGGCAGGAACTCAAGGACGCCTGAGAGCGGGGGAACCGCGCGGCCCCGGTCGCGCGGTTCCCCACCTCCCTCGGACGGACGACCTAGGCGTACTTCTCGAGGAACCGCTCCAGCGCCTCCACCACGAACTTGTGGTCCTGGAGTTGCGGAAGGCCGCTCACCGTCACCGTGCCCACGACCCCCACGCCCTCCACGTTGATCGGGAAGGAGCCGCCGTGGGCCGCGTACGCGTCCGGGTCCAGGCGTGAACTGTCCTCGAACGTCGTGCCCTTGGCGCGGAAACGGGCGCCGACCAGGTAGGAGGCGGAGCCGTAGCGCTCCACGACCCGGCGCTTGCGGTCGATCCAGGCGTCGTTGTCCGGCGTGGAGCCGGGCAGGGCGGCGTGGAAGAGCTGCTGACCGGCCCGGTGGATGTCGACGGCGACGGGGGCCTGTCGTTCGCGGGCCATCTCCACCAGCAGCGAACCCAGCGCCCACGCGTCCTCGTAGGTGAACCGGCGGAAGACCAGGCGGCGCTCCTGGGCCTCCAACTCCTCCAGGGGCGGAGTCAGTTCCGGGTGGAACTTCGGGGTCAACTCGCCGCTGTGCGTCACAGCTTCACCACCACTTCGTCGTGGGCCGAACGGCGGGCCGCCTCGAGCACGTCGAGAGCGGCGGCCGCCTCCAGTGCGGTCACCGGGTTGGGACCGCCGTCGAGCAGGGCCTTCGCCACGGCCGCATAGTAGGCGGGGTAGTCACCCGGGAGGGTCGGTTCGGCCCGGCCGCCCCCGGTCACCGGCGACTCACCGGCCCCGACCCGGCCCCACATCGACTCGGGCTCCACTCCCCACTCCGTGCCCCGGCCCGGCCGCTCGCCGTCCTTCAGGGCCGCTTCCTGGGGATCGAGCCCGTACTTCACATAACCGGCCCGCGAGCCCAGCACCCGGAAACGGGGCCCGAGTTGGGCCGTGGTGGCGGTGGCGTACAACTGTGTCCGCACCCCGTTCGCATGGGTGAGCGCGATGAAGGTGTCGTCGTCCGCCTCGGCACCGGCCCGCCGGACGTCGGACTCGGCGTACACGGCGCTGACGGGGCCGAAGAGCACGAGCGCCTGATCCACGAGATGGCTGCCGAGGTCGTACAACAGACCTCCGATCTCTGCGGGATCGCCGGACTCCCGCCACCCGCCCTTGGGCTGCGGCCGCCACCGCTCGAACCGCGACTCGAACCGCCACACGTCTCCCAACTCGCCGCGCTCCAGGAGCCCTCGCAGCGTCAGGAAGTCGTTGTCCCACCGCCGGTTCTGGAAGACGGAGAGCAGCAGCCCCCGCTCCTCGGCGAGCGCGGCCAGCTTGCGCGCCTCCGCGGCCGTACCGGCGACGGGCTTGTCGACGACGACAGGCAGACCCGCCTCCAGGGCGGCGGTGGCGAGGGACACATGCGTCTTGTTGGGCGAGGCGACGACGATCAGATCCAGCTCGCCGGCCCGCCGCTCGAAGAGCTCCTCGGCCGAGGCGACCACCGTCACGTCCGGGTACGCGGCGCGGGCCTGCGCCTGGCGCTCGGGATTCGAGGTGACCACCGTGTCGAGCGCCAGGCCCTCGGTGGCGGCGATCAGCGGGGCGTGGAAGACGGAGCCCGCGAGGCCGAAACCGACGAGGCCCACGCGGAGAGGGGTACCAGTCATGAGTCCCACTTTCGCAACGCTGTTGCCAAAGTGCAAGCGCCGGGGAGAATGGCGGCGTGGACAGGACGAAGAAGGCGACGAGCGGCAGGCACCTCCCCGGAGTGAACCTGCTCGGCCTGCGCACCCACAACGCCGCCCTGCTCCTGGACCTCCTGCGCACCGCGGGACCCGAGGGCATCAGCCGCCTGGAACTCGCCGACCGCACCGGTCTCACCCCCCAGGCCGTCAGCAAGATCACCGCGCGCCTCCGGGACGAGGGCCTCGCCGCCGAAGCGGGCCACCGCGCCTCCACCGGCGGCAAACCCCGCACCGTACTGCGGCTGGTACCGGACGCCGGCCACGCGGTCGGCGTCCACCTGGACCGCGACGAGCTCAGGGCAGTGCTGGTCGATCTCACCGGCACGGTGCTGGCCGAGCGAACCGCCCCGCTGGGTCTGGCCGCGGGCGAGGAGGCCGTGGTCCAGGGCGTGGCCCGCGAGGTGGCGACACTCACCGAGCCCCTGACCGCACCCCCGCTCGGAGCGGGCATCGGCCTGCCCGGCCCACTGGACCACACCCGGGGCACGCTGAACCGGGTCACCGGCTTCCCCGAGTGGAACGGCTTTCCGCTACGGCAGACCTTGCAACGAGAACTCGGTGTACCGGTCGTCGTGGACAAGGACACCAACGCGGCGGCCCTCGGACTGGCGGTCGCCGGCGCGGGGGAGTCCTTCGCCTACCTGCACTTCGGAGCGGGCCTCGGCGGAGGCCTGGTCCTCGGCGGCACGGTGCACCGGGGGGCACGCACCGGGGCGGGCGAGTTCGGCCACCAGGTCGTACAACTCGACGGTCCGCCGTGCGGCTGCGGCAACCGCGGGTGCGTGGAGGCGCTGTGCCTGGCCGCGGTGGCGCGCGGCGACATCGAGGAGGCCGCGCGCGTCCTGGGCACGGGGGCCGGCAACCTGGTCGCGCTCCTGGACATCGACGTCGTCCTGCTCGGCGGGCGCACCGTGGCAGAACACCCTGAATGCTTCACGCAGGGCACCGCGGCGGTCCTCGCGGAGCGAGCCCAGAGGGTCGGCGAGGCGCCGGTCCCGGTCCGACTGGCCACCCACACCGGCCGCGAGGTGGCCGAGGGCGCCGCCCACCTCGTACTGGCCCCCCTGTTCGGCAGACCAGAGTCCTGAAACGGGACCGCCGCGCCCTGAGGGCCCGCCCCCACGCACCGTGACCGGTGAGCGTTTTTCTCGCCCCCGCCGCCCCTACCCGTCCCATCCCCAGGGGCTGCCGCCCCTTCGACCCCGCGCCCTGGGGGCTGCGCCCCCAGACCCCCATCGGCCCTGAACGGGCCTCGTCCTCAAACGCCGGACGGGCTGAAAAACAGGCAGGCGCCCCCAGCCGGGAGGCGAGGCGCCCCGCACCGGCGCCACGGCGGGAAGGGACGGCCGGGGATGGAGGGGCCCCACGCACCGCCACCGGCGCCACGGCGGGAAGGGAAACGCACCGGAGCTGGATGGGCCCCCACGAACCGCCACCGGCGCCACGGCGGGGAAGGGGAACGCACCGAGGTTGGAGGCCCTGCCCCCACGAACCGCCACCGGCGCCACGGCGGGAAGGGAAACGCACCGGAGCTGGATGGGCCCCCACGAACCGCCACCGGCGCCACGGCGGGGAAGGGCAACGCGCCGAGGCTGGAGGCCCCGCCCCCACGAACCGCCACCGGCGCCACGGCGGGAAGGGAAACGCACCGGAGCTGGATGGGACCCCACGAACCGCCACCGGCGCCACGGCTGGGAAGGGCAACGCACCGAGGCTGGAGGCCCCGCCCCCACGAACCGCCACCGGCGCCACGGCGGGAAGGGAAACGCACCGGGACCGGATGGGCCCCCGCGGACCGGCCACCGGCGCCACGGCGGGAAGGGAAACGCACCGGGACCGGATGGGCCCCCGCGGACCGGCCACCGGCGCCACGGCGGGAAGGGGACGTACCGGGGGGTGCCCGCCCGCAGTGTCGGGCGTCCGACCTACGGCACAGCTTGGTCCTACAGCACCGCCCGACCGAGGACGGACACCCCCCGGTGCGGCCCCGACCCCCCCACGCACCGCGGAGGCGCAACGCGCACCCGCCGATCGGGCGGCATTCCACTCCCACCCGGAGTGCCACCCCCCAATCCCGCCCCCCACCCGTCATGGTCATGTGTTCATGCGACTGTTCACGCCCCTCTCCTCCTCCCTCCCCCTAGCCGCAGCAGCAGCCGCCCTCCTCCTCCCCACCCCCGCCCACGCGGTGGCCGCGGCCCCGGCCCCCACCACCTGCACCACCCACGACACCCGCACCTTCCCCCTCACCACCCGCATCCACGGCGGCCCGGACACCTACGAGGCCGGCGGCGGCTACGGCACCTGGTACCTGGACCTCACCAACACCACCCGCCGGACCTGCGAGGACATCCACCCGGTCGTCGTCCTGGTCGACAAGAAGCACGCCCTCGAACGCGACCAGCCCCAGCTCGAGTTCTACGATGGCGCAACCCCCCGCCCCGTCCGCTTCGAACCCACCGACCAGGACGAACTCGTCGGCGCCTTCGGCGGAAAGGGCGTCACGGTAGGCCCCGGCAAGACCCTCACCGTGAAGGTCCGCCTGGCCCTCACCTCCGACGCCGTACCGAACGAAATCACCGCCAACGCGGCCGTGGTGCAACGCCACGACCACGACGGCGACTGGGTGGGCCAGTCCAACGACTACCGCTTCACCATCGAGACCGAGCCGGACTCACCCACCACCCCCGACCCCACCCACCCCGGCACCCACCCCAGCACCCACCCCAGCACCCGCACCCCCACCCCCACCCGAACCCACCCCGAAGAACTGGCCGACACCGGCCTCACCGCCCCCACCGGCATCACCCCCACCGCCGCCCGCACCCTGGCCGCCGCCCTCCTCCTGACCACCGGCGGCACCCTCCTCCTGACCCGCCGCCGATGAGCCGACCCGAAGCCGGCCATTCCCTCAAGATCCGGCCACTGTCTAGGCTGGGCCCGACGCAGCACCGCGTACATGCGTACGGCAGGAGATCCCGCACATGGCAGACCGCAGGCCCATCGAATCGTGGCTCACCGACATGGACGGTGTCCTCATCCACGAGGGCGTACCGATCCCCGGCGCCGACGCCTTCCTGAAGAGGCTCCGCGAGTCCGAGAAGCCCTTCCTGGTCCTCACCAACAACTCGATCTACACGCCGCGCGACCTGCACGCCCGCCTGCGCCGCATGGGCCTGGACGTCCCGATCGAGAACATCTGGACCTCTGCCCTGGCCACCGCGCAGTTCCTGGACGACCAGCGGCCCGAGGGGACGGCGTACGTCATCGGCGAGGCGGGTCTGACCACCGCCCTGCACGACATCGGCTACATCCTGACCGACCACGAGCCCGACTACGTGGTCCTCGGAGAGACCCGCACGTACTCCTTCGAGGCCATGACGAAGGCGGTCCGGCTCATCAACGACGGCGCGCGTTTCATCTGCACCAACCCCGACGAGACCGGCCCCTCCGCCGAGGGCGCGCTGCCGGCCACCGGCGCCGTCGCCGCCCTGATCACCAAGGCGACCGGCAAGCAGCCGTACTTCGCGGGCAAGCCCAACCCGCTGATGATGCGCACGGGCCTGAACACGATCGGCGCGCACTCGGAGACCAGCGCGATGATCGGCGACCGCATGGACACGGACGTACTGGCGGGCATGGAGGCGGGAATGCAGACCTTCCTGGTGCTCACCGGCCTGACCCGCCCGGACCAGGTGGAGAACTTCCCGTACCGCCCGTCCAAGATCGTGGACTCGATCGCGGACCTCGTAGACCGCATCTGAGAACCCGAAACGCACCGAAACCCGGAACGCACCGAAACCCAAAACGCGCCCCCGGACCCGAAGCGCGCCCCCGGACCCCAAACGCGCCCCCGGACCCGAAGCGCGCGCCCCCGACACAACTCGACGACTCATACGGAGCAGCGGCGGCCCCCTGCGGATGCGGGCCCGCCGCCCCCGGGGGACTCTCCACATATCTGGAGGTTCACGATGGGTCCACTACGCCTCACGCTCTGCACCGGACTGTTGGCCGTCACCGCGGCAATCACCGCCGTCACCGCCGCCGTAACCACCGTCACCACCGTCACCACCCCAGCGGCACACGCGGCCGAAGACGCCGGCGTCACAGTCACCCCCTCGACCCCCCGCCCCGGCACCGACATCGCCCTCCGGGTGAGCGGCTGCACCACCAGGACGGGCACCGCGACCTCCACGGCGTTCGTCGCCGACGTGCGGCTCGCCGGCACCGCCGGGGGCACCCTCACCGGCGAGACCCGGGTCCGCTCGGACCTCACGGCAGGTTCCTACGACGTCGAGTTCACCTGCGGTGACACGTCCCGCAGGTCGGCACTGAACGTCGTGGAGAAGACCCCGCACGCCACCGCGACCCCCGCGCCTCGCACCACCCCCACCGCGCCCGTCCACGCGGGCGGCGGTGGCGCCGCCCACCTCGCGTCGGTGGACGACGCCGGCCCGGGAACCGCGCAGGCGGTGACCGGCCTGGTGCTGGCCGCGGTGGCCGCGGCGGCGGCGGTGGCGCTGCGAAGGGTCCGCCGGAGCCGTGGGACGGACTGACGTGCGCCCCTTGGGAACGGGCCGCCTGCTGACCGGGGTGGCCTGGGTGATGCTGCTGCTGGGCCTGTGGCTGTGGGGCCGGGAGGTCACGGACGTACGGCACGGGATATCCGCCCCGACGACCGGCGACGTCGCGGCGGTGGGACGCCCGCCCGATGTCGATCTGCCGCCCCCCGTACGGCCGTTGCGCCCGGCGTTGCCGCAGCGCATCGACATCCCCGGGCTGGGCGTGCAGGCCCCCGTGGTGGCGCGTGGACTGGACCGGGACGGCGCGATCGACCCGCCGCCGTACGAGCAGGCGGGCGTGGTCGGCTGGTACGCGGCGGGGGTGAGACCGGGGGCGGCCGGGGCGGCGCTGATGGTGGGGCATGTGGACACCAAGACCCGCCCCGCAGTGTTCTACCGGCTCAGCACGCTGAAGCCCGGGGAGACGGTCCGGGTGATCCGGGACGACGGCAGGGTCGCCGAGTTCACGGTGGACGACGTCCAGGTGGTGGCCCGCGACCGCTTCGACGCCCACCAGGCCTACGCCACCCACGAGCGGGGCCGCTCGGAACTGCGCCTGATCACCTGCGGCGGCACCTTCGACCGGGCGACCCGCAGCTACACGGCGAACGTGATCGTCTCGGCGTACCTGACAGGCACCGGCCTCTGAAACCCCCGCCCCCACGGAGATCCACAGCCCGGAGATCCACCCACCCGGCGATCCGCCCCCCGCGATCCTCCGCTCGGCGCTCCCCAAAACCAGGCCCGGTCGGCGGCCCGCTCCCCCTGAAGCCGCCGACCGGGCTGGTCCTCAACCGCGGGCGCACGGGATGCGGGAGTAACCCGGCGCCGGACGCGGGAGGTTCGCAAGCCAGAAGTGGTGGACACTCGGCCGGGGACTCGGGCCTTCTCCGGGAAACTGTAGAGCTGATGGCCGCTGAGGCCTATAGGCAGTCAGGACCACCACCGCTGTAACAGCTCCCCGACAAGCCCCGGGTGATCTCCTGGCCTCAGGGCACGTATGTCAGGATTGACCCTTGGACTGCCCACCGAGGGGGATTTTGATGTACGGCACGAGGGGGGCCGGAATGAGGACGTCCGCGATGGTGCTGGGGGCGGCACTGCTGATCGCCGGATGCTCCTCCTCCGGGGACAAGGACGATCCGGACGAGTCGGCCGGCGCGAAGATCACGCAACAGCCCAAGGGGACCGACCCGTTCTGGGTGAACCCGGAGGGCAACGCGGCCCAGCAGGTCGCAGAGTACGAGAAGGCCGGCAAGGACGCGGACGCCGAGCAGATCCGCAAGATCGCCGAGCAGCCCACCGGGCAGTGGATCGGCACGGAGAACCCCGAGCAGGAGGCGCGCGGCTTCACCGAGGCCGCCGACAAGGCGGACCGTACGGCTCTTCTGGTCCTCTACAACATCCCGCACCGCGACTGCGGCCAGTACTCGCAGGGCGGCGCCGCCGACGGCAACGCCTACCGCGGCTGGATCGACGGGGTCGCCGCGGGGATCGGGGACCGCGCGGCGACGGTCATCCTGGAGCCGGACGCGATCCTGCACCTGGTCGACGGCTGCACCCAGGACGAGTTCCACGAGGAGCGCTACGACCTCCTCCAGGGCGCCATCACCAAGCTCAAGTCCCTGAAGAACACCAAGGTCTACCTGGACGCGGGCAACGCCGGCTGGGGCCATCCGGACCAGATCTTCGAGCCGCTGAAGTGGGCGGGCGTCGACAAGGCCGACGGTTTCTCGGTCAACGTCTCCAACTTCTACTCCACCGAGGACTCCATCGCCTACGGCAAGCAGCTGTCGGCGAAGGTCGGCGGCAAGCCCTTCGTCATCGACACCAGCCGCAACGGCAACGGCCCGTACACCGGCGGCAAGGCCGACGAACGCTGGTGCAACCCGCCCGGCCGCGCGCTCGGCGAGACCCCGACGACGAAGACGGCGGACCCGCTGGTCGAGGCGTATGTCTGGGTCAAGCGCCCGGGGGAGTCGGACGGCGAGTGCAAGGGCGGCCCGAAGGCGGGCCAGTGGTGGCCGGAGTACGCGCTGAACCTGGCGAAGTCCAGCAAGTAGCCGCCGTACGACGAGGAAGGGCGCCCTCCGTGATGGAGGGCGCCCTTCCTGCTGCGCCGTCTGAGCCCGGCAGGGCCTACGGCACCTTCACCCACTGCGCCTTGGACGGCGTCCCCTGGTCGTCGTCGACGAACAGCATGTACCAGCCCGACTGCACCAGGTTCCTGTTCTTCGGCACCGTCACCTTGATCTTGTCCCCGGACACCTTGTAGTCCAGCTCGATCGACCGCTGGTCGACGTCCGTGACGTGCGTCGCCGCGCTCGGCCGGATCAGCCGCACCTTCTCGATGGTCGAGGCGTGCCGCGAGGTGAACGTCGCGGACCCGCCGCGCTCGACGGTCTGCGGACCGCCGGACAGGGAGGGCCGCGAGTCCCGGTAGAGGTACGGCGGCGTGTAGATCTCGATGCGCTGCTCGAACTCGCCCGGCTTGGTGTTGGCCTTGTCGCTGTAGAGCGAGTCGGAGCCGAAGAACATCACCCGGCCGTCGGGCAGCAGGATGGACCCGGAGTGGTAGTTCCGGCCGACCAGCGGGTCCGCCACCTGATCGAAGGTGTTGGTCTCCGGGTGGTAGATCCGCGCCTGGAGGATGTTGGAGTCACCGCGCCCGCGGTAGTCCTCCGAACCGCCCGACACCAGCACGGAGTCGTCGGGCAGGACCGAGATGCTCGGGTACCGGGTGCCCTTCTCCAGCGTCGGCCCGTCCACGAACTTCGGGTCGTCCGCCTTGAGGTCGATGATCCGGGTCTTGTCGCTGGACAGCTTCGACTCGCCGACCCCGCCGCCGCCGACCACCATGTACTTCTCGTCCTGCGCCGGCGCGAGCAGCACCGTGCCGGAGGTCTCCAGCAGCTTGGCGTCGCTGAGCCCCGGCAGCTTGGTGAACTTGTTGGTGTCGACGTCCCAGACGCCCGGGTCACGCCCGATGTCGTCCGGCCCGTAGCCCGCGTTGGACCCCGAGTAGAAGACCCTGCCGTTCTGCATGAGGAACAGCGCGGGGTACGTCGGGAACTGGCGGGTCTTCGGCAGGTACGTCCAGGTCCTGGTCTTCGGGTCGAAGACCTCGTTCTTGCCCGGCACCAGCTGGCCGATGTCGTCGAGGCCGGAGACGCTGAGGATCTTGCCGTCGCTCAGGGTGGTGAGCGTCGGGTACCAGCGGGCCTCGTTCATCGGGTCGACCTTGATGTACTTCTCGGCGACCGGGTCGAACTCGTAGGCGTCCCGGATCCCCTGGAAGTCCTTCTTGTCGAGGGCGAGCTTCTGCGCGATGCCGTAGGTGTTGCGCGCGTCGGTGCCCGAGAGCCCCTGGATCCGGTAGTTGTCCTGGGTGCCCGTCTCGTACTTCGCGCCGGACTTCTGCGCCTCGACGTAGATCCGGCCCAGCCCCGGGTCGTTGCGCAGGAACACGCCGGTCTTCTTGTCGAAGACCTTGGTGGCCCGCTCCACGACGACCGGGTCCTTGGACACGAACGTCCTGCCGTTCTCCTTGCCGGTGAACTTGGTGCCCGCGGGCAGCGTGATCGGCTTGTCCGGGTTCTCGTTGTGGACGATCATCAGGCCGCCGGCCTTGGTGACGTCACCCTTCAGCTTCTCGTACCGCTTCGTACCGCCCGCGATCAGCAGGTTGCCGTTGGCCAGCTGGGTGTGGCCGGTGCAGAACAGGTCGGTGGGCGTGGGCACCTTCTTGATGGTGCCCTTGACCGGGTCCCAGATCCGGGTGTCGAACTTCTTCGCGTCGAAGTTGTCCTGGTTGTTCCCGGACCCCGCGACGAGCAGCACCTTGCCGGTGCGCAGCAGCGCCGCGTGGATGGTGTTCTGCCGGTACTCCTCCGGGAAGTCGACGACCTCCCACTTGCCGTTCTCGGCCTTGTACTCCGGTTTGTTGATTTGGTACTGGTGGTATTTCTCGGTCCCGAAGCGGTAGAGCCACGGCCCGTTCATCCCGGCCAGTGCGAGTACCACCGCCGTGCCTATCGCTAGGCGACGGGCCCGACGGCGTCCGGCACGGTCGTTCATTCCTTACGTCCCCCAAGTCCACCCAGGGCGATTTGCATGGTCTGGTCGTTGCCCCCGCCTGCGCCGCTCCCGCTGTCGTGCGGGGCGTTCGAGGCGGCCCAGCTCGGCTTCTGCGCCGGGGCGTGCTGGGCGGGCAGCGGCTGCGGCTGGTACTGCGCCTGCGCCGGGGCCGCCGGGCTCTGCGGTTCCTCGGCGGGCTTCTTCCTCTCCTGGCGCAGCATGTGCCGCCAGACGAGGATCGGCGTCGCGGTGATCAGCATGGCGAAGATCGCCCAGATGATCATCGCGGGGTGCGAGTGGCCGTAGACGAAGCCGGCGGCGATCGAGGCGCCGAAGATGGCGATGAAGTACCAGTGGTAGCGGAAGGTCCCGAACCACCGGTCGGGGCTGGCCGAGTCGCCCTTGGGGGTGACGACGAACTTGCTCTTGCGGCGCAGCGCGGAGTCGATCAGAGCCTTGGCGTAGAGCGGGGCGGACAGCGCGGACATCACCATGCCGGCCACACCGCCGGAGCCCTCCGGCTCGTGCGGCGAGACGTTGTGCCGGCGGTTCCAGACGTACAGGCCGATCTGGAGGGCGGAGGCGTTGCCGTAGAGCATCAGCCACACGGTCGGGTCGATGTTCACACCCGAGGCGCCCAGGCCCAGGAACAGCGCGCAACTGAGGGCCGCGAGGATCCAGTTGAGGGCGGACATCGGATAGAAGATGATCATCATGGTGTAGTTGAAGAGCTTGCCCGGAGGCAGGGAGTACCAGCCCTTCCAGTACTGCTTGAGGATCGTCTCGTACGTCCCTCGCGACCAGCGCATCTGCTGGGTGAAGAAGTCCGTCCAGGCGCTCGGGCCCTCGCCGACCGCGAGCACGTCCGGGGTGTACACCGAGCGCCACTTGCGGCCGGTCGCCGGGTTCTTGTGGCGGTGGATCTCGAAGCCGGTGGCCATGTCCTCGGTGATCGAGTCGTACAGGCCGCCGATCTGCTTGAGCGCCCTGATCCGCACCGCGTTGGAGGTGCCGACGAACATCGGGGCGCCGTAGTAGTTGCCGGCGCGCTGGATCAGGGCGTGGAAGAGGAACTGCTGGGACTCGGCGGCCTTGGTGACGAAGTTGTCGTAGTTGCCGTACACCTGCGGGCCGATGACGAAGCCGATGTCCGGGTCGCGGAAGAAGCCGAGCATCCGCTCCAGGTAGTTGGGCAGCGGCACGTGGTCGGTGTCGACCGAGGCGAAGAAGTCGTAGTCGTCGCCGTGCGCGTCGAGCCAGGCGTTGTAGTTGCCGTGCTTGGTCTTGGCGCGGTGCGGGCCCTTGGCCTGGTTCCACTTGGCGATGCCCTTGCGGGAGAAGTGGTGCACGCCGAGCCGGGCGCAGACCTCCTTGACCTCGGGGTCGTCGCCCTCGTCGAGCAGCCACACATGCAGCAGGCCCCGGTGGCGCAGCTTGACGGCCGCCTCCAGGGTCTTGGTGACCATCTCCAACGGCTCCTTGCCGGGCACGAAGGAGGTGAGGAAGGCCACTCTCGTGCCGGTCTCGGGCACCACCGGGATCGGGTCGCGGGCGACCAGGGTGGCGTGCGCGTTGGACAGCACGTTCATGCAGCGGAAGAACTCGATCAGGCCGATCGAGACGAGCATCACGATGTCGAGCGCGGGCAGCCACTTGAAGTCCACGTAGTCGCGCTCGGTCCAGTGCTCGGGCTGGAGCAGCCAGAACAGCAGGACCAGGGAGAGCACCGGCGCGGCGGCCAGCATCAGGGCGACCCGTATGCGGTGCGTCTCCTGCGAGATCAGCGATCGGTACTCCACCTTGTACGGCTTCGACGGATCGGGCTGCGTGAGGGGACCGGCCAGTCGGCTGTAGTGCTCGTAGTCGTACTTCGGCAGCGTCTTCTTGATCCGGCGGAACGCTCCCGTCCGGGTCTGTGAGGCCACCCTGAGCTGGGTGGTTTGAGACGGATCGAAATCTTGCCGGGCGCCCGTCGGCGTCGACGTCATGAGTCATCCCCCCACACGCGCGTCATCGCGTGCTTGGTCGGTTCCTTACGCCTGCTCGAGTCCCCCTCGACTGTCACAGGCGTATCAGTGGTGGGTCGCAGTCACCACATTCTCCACATCCCTAGACATGGAACTGCGACCTTCCGGTTGCATGATGCCCCCCTCGGCATCGACATATCGAACGGGGCCCCTCTCCCCGCCGGACCGGCAACCGGTTCCTTACCCCCCAAGTGCCGCGTATCCGCAGCAACCTGAAAACCAGGTTTCTACGGTGTCAGGCATGATCGCAAGATGCGAAACGCGGTGTTTACCGGTCATACGCGTTCATTGTGGCCCCTGTGAGGGGTCTGCGGGGAGGGTGTGGACAGAAGGGAGCGGAAGGTGCCGAAGTGCTCCCGTATCGCCTCCTCTGCCCGTATCGCATCCTCGGACCGTACCGCATCCGAGCTCGTCGGACGCCCCCGGCGGACCGCCCCCGGAACCCGCGGCACACCCCTGGGACCCGTGCGTACACGGTGCAAGGCGACCCGGCGCCCCGCCCGGCGACACGGCGCCCGGCCCCGGCGCACGGTGGCGTGAAACGTGCGGTCGGTGCCGCCCGGGCCGCCGCCGCCCGCCGTTCCATACGGTCCACGGGCCCGTCCAGTTCAACGCGACCGGGAAAGGGGCCGCGGTCCGTCGCGGATGAGCCGTCCGATCCGCTTGCGGAGGTCGCGCGCTGCCATGGCGAGAGGGTATCCGGCCAGACACCCTGCCCGCCCCTCGTTCCGGTGAGCTACCCGTCCGCCCTGCCCTGACAGCCCCCGACCGTCCTGTCAGCGCGCCCGTCAGCCGTGTCAGCGGGATGTCCGCCCCCTGTCAGCGCGCCCCGGCACAGTCCTGTCCATCGAGAACGACAGGCAGCTGACGAGGAGTTGATGATGTCCTACGCGATCCGCGCCGAGGGGCTGGTCAAGAAGTACGGCGACTTCACCGCCCTGGACGGGGTGGACCTGGAGGTCCCGGCCGGCCAGGTGGTCGGCGTCCTGGGTCCCAACGGCGCGGGCAAGACCACCACCGTGCGCATCCTGGCCACCCTGCTGCGCCCCGACGCCGGCCGCGCGACCGTCGGCGGCCACGACATCGCCGTGGACCCGGTCCGGGTGCGGCAGCTGATCGGACTGACCGGCCAGTACGCCTCGGTGGACGAGACGCTGTCCGGTGCCGAGAACCTGGTCCTGATCGGCCGGCTGCTCGGACTGTCCCGGCGGGACGCCAGGGCCCGGGCCGCACGGCTCCTGGAGGACTTCTCGCTCACCGAGGCGGCCAAGCGCCCCATCGCCACCTTCTCCGGCGGGATGCGCCGGCGGCTCGACCTGGCCGCGAGCCTGGTGGGCCGGCCCCGGATCCTGTTCCTCGACGAGCCGACCACCGGCCTCGACCCGCACGCCCGCCAGGAGGTCTGGGACGTGGTCAGGGGGCTGGTCGCGGACGGCTCCACGGTCCTGCTCACCACCCAGTACCTGGAGGAGGCCGACCAGCTCGCCGACTCCATCACGGTGTTCGACAAGGGCCGCAAGGTCGCCGAGGGGCGGCCCGGTGAGCTCAAGCGCCGCGTCGGCGGTCAGATCCTCCAGGTCCGCCCGACCGTGCCGACCGACGCCCCGCAGGTGGCCGCGATCCTCGCCGAGCTGTCCGGACACGCTCCCGCCGAGGACTCGGGCGTGCTGACCGTGCCGGCCGACGAGCCGCTGCTGGTCTCCGCGGTCGCCCGCCGGCTCGACGGCGCCGGCATCTCGGCCGACGAGCTCGGCCTGCGGCTGCCGAGCCTGGACGAGGTCTTCCTCGCCCTGACCGGCCACGCACCGACGCCGACCACGGCGGAACCGGCGGCGGCCTGACGCGGGCTCACCCCGCGGCCGACTGATCCCAGCCCGTCTGATCCCGCCCGTCTGATCCCCGTCGGGGCTGATCCCCGTCCCTCTCTTCCCCGCCCTTCCCGCCGCCGTCTGACTCCGGCCCGCTCCCGCGGCCGTCAGGCCCCGCCCGCCCCACCGCCGTACGGTTCCCGCGCCTCCCGCGGCCGTCCGGCCCCTGCCCACCCCGCCCCGCTTTCCCGGAAGGACCCGACCGTCATGGCCACCGACATCCTCATCCCCGGCACCACCTCGACACCCGCCCCCGCCAGGCCCGCCCGGGTCGGACTCGTACCGACGCTCCGGCACAGCCTGGCGCTGGCCGGGCGGGGCGCGACCAAGTTCATGAGGTCGCCGCTCCAGCTGGTGGACGTGGTCCTCACCCCGGTCATCTCGCTGCTGATGTTCGTCTACCTCTTCGGCAAGGCGATCTCCGGCGGCGACCAGGACGCCTATGTGCAGCTGATCGTCCCCGGCGTGATGGTCATGACCGTGTTCCAGGCCAGCATCGGCATCGGCGTCGCCCTCAACGCGGACGCGAGCACCGGGATCTTCGACCGGTTCCGGTCCATGCCGATCGCCCGCTCGGCGCCGCTGATCGGCGCGGTCCTCGCCGACTTCGTCCGCTACGCCGTGTGCCTGGGCACCCTGGTCGTCCTCGCGCTGGTGATGGGGTACCGCCCCGACACCACCGTGCCGGCCGCGCTCGCCGCGCTCGGACTGCTCATCGCCTTCGCGATGTCCTTCTCCTGGATGTCGGTGTGGCTGGGGATGGTGGCGAAGACCCCGGGCTCCGTGCAGGGCCTGATGACCATCCTGGTGCTGCCGCTCACCTTCGCCAGCAACGTCTTCGTCCCCGCCGAGGACATGTCGGGCTGGCTGCGCGCCTGGTCCGACGTCAACCCCGTCTCCCTGATGGCCGACACCACCCGAGGCCTCCTCGACGGCGGCCCGGTCGCCTCGCCCCTGGCCGGCAGTCTCGCCTGGATGGCCGGCATGGTCGTCGTCTTCCTGCCCCTGGCCATGCGCGCCTACCGCAGGAACAACACCTGACCCCCCTCACCCCACCCGGACCGGCCGCCCACCCCAGGGCGGCCGGTCCGGCGCGCGCGGCCCGGAACCCCGCCTCCGGTCCCGTGCCGCCCCGGTCCTCAACCCCCCAGCGCCTCCCGCTCCAGCCAGTCCCGGGCCTCCGCCCGGCGCATGGACGACCCCTTCTCGTACGCGGCCCGGTAGCCGTCCTCGCCCAGCGCCTGGACCATCCGCGTCCGATGCCCCCGCAGTTCCGGCTCCCCGGCGTCGAAGGCGCCGCGCATGACCTCGCTGATGCCGAAGGAGGTGGCGCCGGCGGTGGGGTCGCCCTCCAGGGTGCGCAGGCCGCCCAGGAGTTCGGCGACCCAGGCGAGGCCCGCCCCGGCACCCTGGCCGAACAGGGCACCGGCCGCCTCGGGCAGCAGGGCCCGGGCCTCGGCGGCGCGGCCCTCGGCGAGCCGGTTCTCGACACGGGTGCTGAGGACCAGGTCGCGCGCGACTTCCGCGAGGTCGGGGCGGCGACGGGAGAGCGCCTCCAGATGGTCCAGGGTCCGGTTCGCCTGCTCCAGGTCCCCGGACATCCGGTGCGCGTTGGCGAGGCCGACGAGGATGTTCGCCTCCAGCCGCAGCTGGCCGCGCTCCCTGGCCTGGCGGTGCGCGGCGCGCAGATCGCGGAAGGCGCCGTCGAGGTCCCCGCTGCGCCGGCGTTCCCGGGCGAGCCGGGCCTTGCTGAGGTACAGGTGGTCCTCGGTGCCCAGCTCGGAGCTGAGGGCGACGGCCCGTTCGAAGGTCGCGATGGCGGGGGCGTGCTCCCCGCGCAGCGAGTGGTCGCGGCCGATCGGCATCAGGGCGAGCACGATCCCCCAGCGGTCGCCGACCGCCTCGAACCCGCGCAGCGCCTCCGCCCGCGAGTGCGCGCCGGTCTCCAGGTCGCCCTGCTCGGTGAGGGCGAAGTCCCGGGCGAGATGGGCGCTGGCCCGTACCCAGGGGTCGGCCGAGCGGAGGAGGTCGTCGGGGGCCGGGGCGTCGCCCGCGAAGGCGACCTGGGACATCCGCAGCAGCAGCCCGGCGGGACGGAACTCACGGTCCACGGCCGAGTCCCCGCCCGAACCCGCCGGCTCGCCGTCAGGGCCACCCCGCTCACGCCCCGGGTCCCCCAGCTCCGCCAGATGTGTCTCCAGCCGGCTCCCCAGCCCCCGAATGCCCCAGTACCAGAACATCGCGGCGCCGAACCGCACCGCCGTCTCCCGGTCCCCGCTCTCCCGGACGAGCCGCAGCGCGTGGGTGAGGTTGTCGTGTTCGGCGTCGAAGACGGCGGTGGCGCGCAGCTGCTCGCCGGTGCGCAGGAGAGGCTCGTGCCGTTGGGCCAGGTCCAGGTAGTACGCCGTGAAGCGGTCCGTGAGGTCGTCGCCGGACTCGGCCAGGCGGCGGGCCGCGTACGCGCGGACGGTGTCCAGCATCCGGTAGCGCGACTCGTCCCCGGCGCCGCGCACCTCCTGCACCAGCGACTTCTCGATCAGTGCGCCGAGCACGTAGAGCACGTCGTCGGCGGGCAGCTCCGGGTCCGGGCAGACCTCCTCCAGGGCGGCGAGCGTCGCCCCGCCGGGGAAGGCGGACAGCCGGCGGGCGAGGATCCGCTCGGGCTCGTCGAGCAGGTCCCAGCTCCACTCGACCATCGCCAGCAGGGTGCGCTGGCGCGGCAGGGCGGTCCTGCTGCCGGAGGCGAGCAGCCGGAACCGGTCGTCGAGGCGGCGCGCGATCTGCTCCACGCCCATCGAGCGCAGCTTGGCCGCGGCCAGCTCCAGGGCGAGCGGCATCCCGTCGAGGCGGCGGCAGATCTCCAGGACGGCGTCGAGGTTGTGCTCGTCGAGGGTGAAGCCCTGCCGGATGCCGGCGGCCCGGTCCACGAACAGCCGGACCGCGGCCGCCGCCAGCGCCTCGGCGGGTTCGGGCGATCCCGTGGGCACGTCCAGGGGGCCGAGGTGGAACAGCGACTCGCCGTCGATGGCCAGGGGCTCGCGGCTGGTGGCGAGGACGCGCAGCTCGGGAAGGCGTACGAGGAGCTGTTCGGCGAGTGCGGCGGCCGCCTCGACGAGGTGCTCGCAGTTGTCGAGCACCAGCAGGGCGTCGCCGCTGCCGAGGAGCCCGGCCACCCGCTCCACGGGGGAGGCCTGCTGGGCGCCGCCGCCCTCGTACAGGCGTCCGTCGGTGGAGCTGAGGGCGCCGAGCACCGCGTCGGCCAGCCGCTCGGGGTCGCTCACGCCCGCGAGGGGGACGAACCGGACCCGGTCCCGGGCGTGGGCGCCGTCCCTGGTCACGGCCTCCAGGCAGAGCCGGGTCTTGCCGGCGCCGCCCGGGCCGACCAGGGTGACCAGCCGGGCCGCACCCATCAGATCCGCGAGGCGGCCCAGTTCGCCGTCGCGTCCCACGAAGCTCGTCAGCCGGGCCGGCAGCCGGCTCGGGGCGTCGGCGGGCCGGGCGGGCCGTTCCAACTCGCCCCGCAGCAGCGCGAGATGGATGTCGCGCACCTCCGTCGAGGGGTCGACGCCGAGTTCGTCGCCCAGTCCGGCGCGCAGGTCCTCGTAGACGGCGAGGGCGTCCGACTGGCGGCCCGCCGCGGCCAGGGCCCGCATCCGCAGCCCCGCGAGACGCTCGCTGAGTGGATGCCGGGCGCCCGCCTCTTCGAGGTCGGCCAGGACGTCGGCGTACCGTCCCACGCGCAGCTCGGCGTCGAAGCGGTCCTCCATGGCCGCCGCCCGGAGTTCGTCGAGGCGCGTGGCCGCGGCGCCGGCGAAGGGGGCGTCCAGAACGTCGGCGAGGGCCGCGCCCCGCCACAGCCCGAGCGCGGTCGCGAGGGTCCGGGCCGCCTCCTCGGCGCGCCCCGAGGCGAGGGCGCGCCGGCCCCGGCCCGCGAGGTCCTCGAAGCGGTGGGTGTCCACGTCCTCCGGGGCGACGGAGAGCCGGTAACCGCCCGCGACGGCGTCGACGGTGCCGGTGCCGCGCAGCGCCTTGCGCAGCCGGGACACCAGGGCCTGCAGGGCGTTGCCCGCGTCGGCCGGCGGCTGCTCGCCCCACAGCCCGTCCACGAGGGAGTCGACGAAGACGGGGCGACCGCCTTCGAGGGCGAGCCGGGCGAGGAGCATCCGCAGCCGCACACCGCCGATGTCGACGGCCCCGCCCTCGCCGCACACCCGCACCGGCCCCAGCAACTCCACCCTGAACATGACAATCCCCCCACTCCGTCGGGCTGCTGCTCAACCCCAACGCGGCCCAAGGATCACCCACTTGCCGCCCCCGGTAAACCCGGGCCCCGGACTCCGCTGACGCTGCATCTCCTGGGGGATAACCCCCAGACCCCCAGCCGCCCTCCTGGCACCCGGAGTCCCAGCGCTCCCGTACCTCCGGAAACGCCCGAAGGGCCCCTCGTTCTCACGAGAGGCCCTTCTGAGGTGGGCCGCCAGGGACTCGAACCCCGGACCCGCTGATGCTGCATTCTCTGGGGGATAACCCCCAGACCCCCAGCCGCCCTCCCGGCACCCGGAGTCCCCGCGCCTCCCCGCGCTCCCGTACCCCGGAAACGCCGAAGGGCCCCTCGTTCTCGCGAGGGGCCCTTCTGAGGTGCGCCGCCAGGGACTCGAACCCCGGACCCGCTGATTAAGAGTCAGCTGCTCTAACCAACTGAGCTAGCGGCGCCTGCTGGCCCGGAGAACTCTACCCGACCTCCCGGGGTGCTCCTGACCGCCTCACCAGGGGTGGAAGGGGGTGCCGTACATCATTCGGACCGTCAACATGCGCGTCCGGACGACAGTTGAGAAACTGACGAATGTGCACAATCGCGGACATTTCCATCTGGAGTGTGAGGGGCATCGCATGGAGACTCCGGTATTCGAGGAACTCGATCCCGCGAGCGACTGTGACTGCCCCGGATGCGTCCACTGGCGGCGCGTCCTGCCGCACTCCGGCACCGGCCGTCACCCCGCCGCCCAGCGGGCGGTGATCCTCGCGGCGGCGGCCTCCACGGCCCTCGTCGGCCACACCGCCCCCGCCCTGGCCGCCCCGCACACCCCCGACCACCTCACCCACCCCGCCCGTCCCGGCGTTCCCGCAGGTGACGAGCCCGACACCCCGCAGGGCGACAAGGCCCCGCTGCACGGCCCCGGCGGCAAGCCGGCCGTGATCAAGGCGCCGACCACCACCCGCGCCGAGATCATCAGGCGGGCCAAGAAATGGGTCACCGCGCAGGTGCCGTACAGCATGACGGAGTACTGGTCGGACGGTTACCGCCAGGACTGCTCGGGCTTCGTCTCGATGGCCTGGAGCCTGCCCGGCAACGAATGGACCGGCAGCCTCGACCAGTACGGCGTCAAGATCCCCAAGGACGACCTCCAGCCCGGCGACATCCTGCTGTTCCACAACCCGGCGGACCCGCAGGCCGGCTCGCACGTGGTGATCTTCGGCGGCTGGACGGACTACACGCACACCTACTACATCGCCTACGAGGAGACCCGCCCGCGCGCCCGCAAGCAGGCCACCCCGTACGCGTACTGGAGCAACTCGGCCCGCTACAGCGCGTACCGCTACAAGGGGCTGATCGCGGGCGCGGCCGGCAGCGACAAGCCGAGCGAGCCCACCGACACCCCGTACCCCGGCGCCGCCTACTTCGGCCCCGGCGCCAACAACAAGTACGTCACCCAGCTGGGCCGCATGCTCGTCGAGCGCGGCGCCCAGCGCTACTACTCCTCGGGCCCCGGGCCGCGCTGGACCGACAGCGACCGCCGGGCCACCCAGGCCTTCCAGCAGGCACAGGGCTGGCAGGGCGCGGACGCGGACGGGCTGCCGGGGCCGCAGACCTGGACACTGCTGGTGAGCGGCGAGGGCAACGACATCCGCGCCGGGGCGGCCGGCCCACCCGCCCCCACCGCACCGGGGGCACCCTCCTCGCACGGGGTGCCCGGCTACCCGGGGCGGGCGATGCTGCGGCCCGGGGCCGTCAACAAGTACGTCACCCAGCTCGGGAAGCAGCTGGTGAAGAAGGGGTTCGGCAGGTACTACACGACCGGCCCGGGTCCGCGCTGGGGCGAGTCGGACCGCCGGGCCGTGGAGGCCTTCCAGCGGGCCCAGGGTTGGCGAGGCGGCGCCGCGGACGGCTACCCGGGGCCGGAGACCTGGCGGCGGCTGTTCGCCTAGGCCGCCGTCCGGCACCACCCACCCACTGTCATGACGCATCTGGCGCGGAGGCTGGAGCACGCATGAGCACGACGACCACTTCACCCACCCCTGAGTCCCCCGGGTCCGAGGGGCCCGCCGAGACCACGGCCGGCACCCGGCCCGCCCGGCTGATCCAGAACGAGGCGACCACCGAGATCCCCGTCCACCTGCTGTTCCGCGACGACCCGGAGACCGGCTCCGTGCCGTTGAGCCCCGCGATCGTCGGACGCCGGCAGGGCACCGGCGAGCAGCCGCGCTTCCGGCGCCCGGCGCAGGCCGCGCCGCGGCCCGCGCCCCAGGTGGACCCGGCGCTGGCGGAACGGCCCGCCCGGGTGCTGCCCGGCTCGGCGGGGGTGCTCGCCGGGATCTGCGGGATGGCCGGCTGTGTGGCCACCGCGTGGTGGGCGGGCCTGCTCCCGCCGCTCGTGGTGGAGGCGCTGCGGCTGCCCGAGTACGCCGGGGCCGGCCTCGGCCCCGCCCAGTGGGCCGCGTACGCCGGGGCCGGCGCCCTGAGTCTGTTCGGCTTCGGCGGGCTGGCGCGCGGGCGGACCGGGCGGGCGTGGGTGCTCGGACTCTTCGGCCGCTACCGGGGCACGGTCCGGCGCACCGGCCTGATGTGGGTCAACCCGCTGCTGCTGCGCCGCCGCGTGGACGTACGACTGCGGCACTGGCGCAGCGAGCCGATGCCGGCCGCCGACGGCAACGGGGTCGCGCTGCGGGTGGTCGTCCTGGTGGTGTGGCGGGTGCGGGACACCGCGCGGGCCACGCTGGGCGTGGAGGATCACGAGACGTATTTGCGCGAGTGCGTGGAGGCGGCGCTGGTGCGGGTACCGGTGGAACTGCCGGGTTCGGCGCGGATGTCGATGGACTCGGCGGCGGAGGCGCTGACCCGGCTGGTCGCGGCGGACGCGGGGGCGGTGGGCCTGGAGGTGTTCTCGGTGCAGCCGGTGCGCGTCGAGTACGCCCCCGAGGTGGCCGCCGCGATGCACCGGCGCCGGATCGCCGCGCTGGACGCCCAGCAGCGGGCGAGCGTGCTGACCTCGGTCGTGGACTCGGTGGAGGACACGGTGACCCGGCTGACCATGCGCGGCCTGGTGGAGCTGGACGACTACGAACGCAAGGCGCTGGTCAAGGACTTGACGGTGGCGTTCTGCGCGGGGCGGGGGGAGGCGGGCCAGTGATTGGTCTGGACATGCTCAAGTAACGGCAATATTCTGGGACTTGGTCTAGACCTGCACGGCTCACTGAACTTCCCCCACGTTCTCCAGGGAGCGGCAGCATGCGCAAAAAGACCAAGTGGTACGCCGCCGTGCTGGGCCTCAGCACGGCCGGAGCCCTCGTGCTCTCCTCCGGCGGCGCCAGCGGACACGGCTACACCGACCTCCCCATCAGCCGGCAGAAGCTCTGCCAGAACGGCACCGTGACGGGCTGCGGCGACATCCAGTGGGAGCCGCAGAGCGTCGAGGGGCCCAAGGGCTTCCCCGGGTCCGGCCCGGCCGACGGAACGATATGCAGCGGCGGCCACAGCCGGTTCAGCCAGCTCAGCTCGCCGCGCACGCCCTCGGGCGGCTCCTGGCCCGCCACCAGGGTGACGGGTGGTCAGAGCTACATCTTCCGCTGGCAGTTCACCGCCCGGCACGCCACCACGGACTTCAAGTACTACGTCACCAAGGCGGGTTGGAACCAGAGCCACAACCTGGCCCGCTCCGACCTCAACCTGACCCCGTTCCTCACGGTCCCGTACAACAGCCAGCAGCCCCCGGCCACCCTCTCCCACAGCGGCACCCTGCCGTCGGGCCTGAGCGGCCGGCACGTGATCCTCGCGGTGTGGACGGTCGCGGACACCGGCAACGCGTTCTACGCCTGCTCGGACGTGACGTTCTGATCGGCTCCGGGAGGTTCCTCTGATCGACTCCGATCGGGGAGATCCGCTTCAAGGACAGCGGCGGACCTCGCGGCCGTGACACCGGCGGCGAGGTCCTCGCGCTTCGCCACGCCCGGGCGACGGTGCCCGAACTCTGAGCTTGGCTTGAGCAACCCCGGGTCTACCAGTGGGTATGTTCCCCTCACGATCACCACGTCGAGTTCGGGGGAAGTGCCATGGACCTCATCTTCTACGCCGTACCCGGCCTCATCCTGGCCGTGGTCGTCTTCCTGGCCTCCCGTGTACTGCGGCGCTCGATGCAGCTGCGCAGCGCCTGGAACAGCGGGCTGACCGCCGAGGGGCGCTGTCTGCGGACGTTCACGACGATGCACGGCGGCGCCCATGACACGTCCGTGCACACCACGCTGCACCATGTCTACGAGTTCACCGCCCGCGACGGCCGCACGATCCGCTTCGAGGAGGAGGACGGCCCGGCGACGGTCGTCGAGGGCGACTTCGTCACCATCCACTACGCCGAGGGCCACGAGGTCGTCGCCACGGCCAAGGCGCCGACCCGCGGCAGGCTGGCGGTGTCCACCGGCCTCACGCTGGCGTTCCTCGGGGTGGCCGTCGTGTTCTGCATCGGCTTCATGGTCACGTTCCACCAGATGTCGGACGACTTCGTGGACAGCCCGGACGACTCCACCGACGTCGTGGTGGTCGACGGTGTGACGCTGACCCCGTGACCCCCGCTGCCGCGGGGCTCCACATCTGACGCTCCATCAATTACCGTGCGCCGCCATGGAGTCCAACAGCGGCACGGTCGCCGAACTCGTCGCCGCCCGGTGGGGCGACCACCGGCCGGGGCTGTGGTTCGAGGACCGGACGCTCACCCATCACCAGGTCGCGTCCGCCGCCGCGGCCCGGGCGGCCCTGCTGAGAGACCTGCTGCCACCCGGCGCCCACATCGGCGTGCTGCTCGACAACACCCCTGAGTACCCTCTCTGGTTGAGCGCCGCCGCCCTCGCCCGCAACGCCGTCGCCGGCGTCAACCCCACCCGCCGCGGCCCCGAACTCGCCCGGGACATCCTGCACACCGAGTGCCGCATCCTGGTCACCGAACCGGCCCACCTCCCGCTGCTCGCCGACCTCGAACTCCCCGGCGGACGGGTGCTGGTGACCGGCGGCGAGGAGTACGACGCCCTGCTCGCCCCGTACGTTGACACCCGGCCGGACGCCGCCGAGGCCACCCCGCGCGACCGTCTCCTGCTCTACTTCACCTCGGGCTCCACCGGCGCCCCCAAGGCCGCGATCTGCACCCAGGGCCGCCTGGCCGCCGCGGGCCGCTCGCTGGCCGGGCAGTTCGGGGTGCGCCCCGACGACGTCCACTACGTCTGCATGCCGATGTTCCACGGCAACGCGGTGATCGCCGACTGGGCCCCCGCCCTCGCCGCCGGAGCGGGCGTCGCGCTGCGGCGGCGGTTCTCGGCCTCGGGGTTCCTGGCGGACGTACGGCGGTACGGGGCGACGTACTTCACCTATGTGGGCCGGGCCGTGCAGTACGTCCTCGCCACCGAGGAGCGCGCCGACGACCGGGACAACCCCCTGCGGATGGGCTTCGGCACGGAGGCGGGGGCGGCGGACGCGGCCGCCTTCGAGCGGCGGTTCGGGGTGCGGCTGGTGGAGGGGTACGGGTCCTCCGAGGGCGGGGCGGCCGTGCAGTGGTCGCCGGGGACGCCGGCCGGGGCGGTGGGGCGGGCGGGGCCCGGGCTCGTCGTCCTCGATCCGCGGACGCGTGCGGAGTGCCCGGCGGCCGTGTTCGACGGGGCCGGGCGGCTGCTGAACGGGGACGAGGCGATAGGGGAACTGGTCAACCAGGGGCCGAACCCCTTCGAGGGGTACTGGCGCAACCCGGCGGCGGAGGAGGAACGGCGCCGCGACGGCTGGTACTGGACGGGGGACCTGTTCTGCCGGGACGCGGACGGCTACCTCTACTTCGCGGGCCGCACCGACGACCGGCTGCGCGTCGACGGCGAGAACCTGGCCGCCGCGATGATCGAGAACATCCTCGCGCGCTACGAGGGCGCGCACGCCGTCGCGGTGTACGCGGTCCCGGACCCGGTGACCGGCGACCAGGTCATGGCGGCCCTCGCCGGCACCTTCGACCCGGAGGCCTTCACCGCGTTCCTCACCGCCCAGCCCGACCTCGGCACGAAGATGGCCCCCCGTTTCGTCCGGGTCGTGGACCGGATGCCGATCACGGCCACAAACAAGATCCACCGCACCCTCCTGCGTAGGGAGGCCCTCCACTGCACAGACCCACTGTGGTGGCGCCCACCGGGTGAACAGACATACCGGAGCCTGACCGCGCAGGACGTCGAGACGCTGAGCCCCTGAGACGCGGGGGCGCCTTGAGGCCCCCACCCACCCCGCGGCTCCCGGCGCCCCGCGCTCCCCGGGCGCCCGGAGTCCCGTCCCCAGCCGCCCCGGCCCCCGGAGTCCCCGCGCGCCCCGTCCCCCGGGCATGCTCGAAGGGCCCCTCGCTCCCACGAGAGGCCCTTCTGAAGTGCGCCGCCAGGGACTCGAACCCCGGACCCGCTGATTAAGAGTCAGCTGCTCTAACCAACTGAGCTAGCGGCGCATGACTCACGCCCTCCGCTGGATCTGTGTCTCGCGGCTGGCGACAGAGAAAATACTACCCGGTCCCAGGGCGTGCTTCTGACCACGCTCGGGCCGCCCTCAGATGGCCAGGGAGAGCAGGACGGGCGCCGCGTTCCTGTTCAGGGCGTCGGCCGCCTTGCGGAGGCGGTGGGCGTGCTCGACGGGGAGGGAGAGGGCGAGGCAGCCCACCGAGGAACCGGCCGTGACGGGGACGGCCGCGCACACCGTGCCCACCGCGTACTCCTGGAGGTCGAGGTGGGGGACCGTCGGCGGCTGGGACTCGAGCCGGGACAGCAGCAGCTTGTCGCTGGTGATGGTCCGCGAGGTGAGGCGGGCCATCTTGTGCCGGGAGAGGTGGTCGCGCCGGCTGTTGTGGTCGAGCTGCCCCAGCAGGCTCTTGCCGATCGCGGTGGCATGGGCGGAGTAGCGGAAGTCGACCCACTCGTTGACCACGGGGGTCGTGGGTCCGTCGGCGTACTGGGCGATCCTGATCTCGCCGTCGACGTACCGGCTGAGGTACACCGCGGCGCCGACCGAGTCGCGCAGTCGGTCCAGGGTGCGCTGGAGCGTCTCGCGCAGCGCCTGCTCACGGTCGTGCGCGGAGCCGAGGCGGGTCAGCGCGTCCCCCGTGACGTACGCGCCGTCGGTGACCTGCTCGACGTAGCCCTCGCGGCGCAGCATCCTCAGGAGCGTGGTCAGGCGCTCCGGGTCGATGTCGGTCTCTCGGGCGAGTTCGGTGTCGGTTACTCCGGTGGTGTGCCGTGCCACGGTCTCCAGGACGCGTAGGGCGTCCTGGGCCGAGTGGTACGGCGCGGTCGGCTCGTGCTTCAGCGCCACGGTGTTCCCCCTGCGCTCTACTGGGCCGTGATCCGGACAGCGAATCCTCTCCACGATAGCCCGCAAAGGGCTTGAAGTGAGGGCCTGTTGACGAGATTCCGTCCCTCTCAGCTGGGGCGCTGACCTCCTGGCATATGCCAAAGTCATGCCCCAGCCGTTGGACCTCGCCCACAGGCCCCTCCACCTCGTGCGGTCAGAGCACCGCGCTGAGGAATTCCCGCGTACGGTCCTTCTCCGGCTCGCCGAAGATCTTCTCCGGTGGACCGGCCTCGATGATCCGTCCCGAGTCGAACATCAGTACCTTGTCCGAGATGTCCCGGGCGAAGTTCATCTCGTGGGTCACACAGAGCATCGTGATGTCGGTGCTGCGGGCGATGTCCCTGAGCACGTCGAGGACGCCCGCGACCAGCTCCGGGTCCAGCGCCGAGGTCACCTCGTCCAGCAGCAGCACCTTCGGCCGCATCGCCAGTGCCCGCGCGATCGCCACCCGCTGCTGCTGGCCGCCGGACAGCTGCGAGGGCCGCGCGTCACGCTTGTCGGCCAGGCCCACCAGGTCCAGCAGTTCGAGGGCGCGCGCCTCCGCCTCGTCCTTGGACATGCCGAGGACGGTGACCGGGGCCTCGGTGATGTTCCTGAGCGCCGACATGTTCGGGAACAGGTTGAACTGCTGGAACACCATCCCGATCTGCTTGCGGACCTCGCGGACCTGCTTCTCCGGCGCCGGGAACAGCTGCTGCCCGTCGACGGTGATGACCCCCTCGTCGGGCTTGGTCAGCGTCATCAGCAGCCGCAGGATCGTGGTCTTGCCCGACCCGGACGGCCCGATGAGGGTGACGTGCTTGCCGGCGTCGACGGAGAAGTCCAGATGGTCCAGGACGGTGTTGCTCCCGAACCGCTTGGTGACCTGCTCCAGCCGGATCAGCTCACCGCCGGGTCGCTGGTCGGCGGGGTTCTTGTCGGCGGGGTTCATGTCGGGGATGTGCTGTGTGTCAGTGGACAAGACGACGCTCCAGGGCTCGCACGAGGAGGGAGGCCAGATAGGCGATGAGGATGAAGGCCACGCCGATCACGGTCAGCGGCTCGGTGAACTGGAAGTGCTCCTGGGAGAACAGCCGCGCCTGCCCGAGCATGTCGAGGACGGTGATCGCCATCAGCAGCGGCGTGTCCTTGAGCATCGCGATGACGTAGTTGCCGAGCGCCGGCACCACCCGGCGGATCGCCTGCGGCAGGATCACCACCCGCCACGTCCTGGCCACCGGCAGGTTCAGCGCCGTCGCGGCCTCCCACTGGCCGACGGGCACCGCCTCGATGCCGGCCCGGTAGACCTGCATCGTGTACGTCGAGTAGTGCAGGCCGATCGCGAGGACCCCGGTGGTCAGCGCGGAGAAGGTCAGGCCCCACTCGGGCAGCACGTAGAAGAGGAAGAACAGCTGCACCAGCAGCGGCGTGTTGCGGATGAACTCGGTGACCGCGCCCACCGGCCAGGTCACCCAGCGGGTCGGTGCCCGCATCAGCAGCGCCCACACCAGGCCCAGCGCGAACGAGATCACCGAGCCCAGCGCCAGCGCCTGGAGGGTGACCAGCAGACCGTCCCAGAACTGCGGCATGAAGTCGCCGACCGCTTCCCAGTCCCACTTCACGAGACAGCACCTCCGACGCCCGTGGTCTCGGCCCGCTTCAGCTCACGCGCGGTGACCCCGCGCTCCGGAGCCTTGCCGACCCCCGCCTTCAGCCTCTTCTCCAGACCGCGCATCACCCGGGTCAGGGCGAAGGCGATCACGAAGTAGATGACCAGCAGGTACGTGTAGATCTCCGCGCTCTCCTGCAACGCGAGCCGCACGAGGTTGCCGCTGAACGCCAGGTCGCCCATGCCGATGATCGACACCAGCGCGGTGCCCTTGAGCAGCTCGATCAGCAGGTTGGAGAACGAGGGGATCATCTCCGGCACCGCCTGCGGCAGGAGGATCAGCCGCAGCCGCTGCCAGGGCGTGAAGCTGAGCGCGATCCCGCCCTCCTGCTGCGCCGGGTCCACCGCGTTCAGCGCGCCGCGCACGATCTCCGAGCCGTACGCGCCGTACGTCAGCCCGAGGGCGAGCGTGCCCGCCCACATCGGCACCAGCTGCCAGCCGAAGGCCAGCGGCAGCACGAAGTACACCCAGAAGATCATGATCAACGCCGAGGTCCCGCGGAACACCTCGGTGTAGAAACCGGCGAGGAAGCGCACGATCCACAGCCGGTGGGTGCGCGCGACACCGACGACGAACGACACGGCCGTCGCCACCAGCGCGCTGAACACCAGCAGTTGGACGGTGGTCCAGACGCCCGTGAGTACGAGTTCCCAGAGTCCCGTGGTCATCCGCCGCACAGCTCCTTCGCGGTGAGGTCGGTCATCTCGGCCTCGGTGAAACCGAAGGGCCTGAGGATCCGGAGCAGCTCCCCGCTCTTCTTCAGCTTCCGCAGCTCCCCGTTGAAGGCGTCCCGCAGCCGCGTCTCGGTCGGCCGGAACGCGAACGCGCCGCCGTCGACATGCGGCTTGCCGTCCACGAGGGGCGCGAAGGCCTTGGTGGCCTCGGTCTTGGCGGACTTCTTGACGACCTCGCGGGTGGTCAGCGCCGTACCGGCGAAGACGTCGGCCCGGCCGGCCTCGACGGCGTTCAGTCCGGCGACCTGGTCCGGGACGATCAGGATGTCGCTCTCCTCGTACCCCGCGTCGACGGCGTACTGGATCTCGGCATATCCGGTCCCGGTGGCGAACTTGGCCTTCTTCTCCACCACGTCCTGGTAGGTGTGGAGGCCTTTCGGGTTGCCTTTCCGGACGATGAAGGAATCGAGCATCTGGTAGTCCGGATCGGAGAAGATCACCTGTTCGCAGCGCTCGGGGTTGACGTACATCCCGGCGGCCACGACATCGAACTGCTGTGAGTTCAGCCCCGGGATGAGCGACCCGAACTCGGTGGGCACCGGCTGCACCGTGTCCACCCCGAGCCGCTTGAAGATCACCCTCGCCAGCTCGGGTGCCTCACCGGTCAGCCTGCCGTTCTTGTCGATGTACCCGAACGGGATCTCGCCGGCGATTCCCAGCCGTACGACACCCGCCGCCCGGAGGCGGTCGAGCAGATCACCGCCGTCCTTCGTCGAGGCCGTGGCCACCCGCGAGCAGCCGGCCGCCCCCAGCGCACCGAGCGCCGCCACCCCCGCGAGCAGCGACCGGCGAGTGGTTCTGGGTGGGTTCGTGGCGTCTCGGGTGGCGTTGCGAATGTCGTTCCGTATCGGTGGAGCCATGGCGGCGCAGCTACCCGACCGGATGTGACTTATGCCGACCGATTCGAGCCCGATTCCGACCGGCGAGGTCTGGACCGGCGCTTTCTCCGTCACGGGCTCGGAGCTCGGCAGCACGTCTCACGGCTACGACCGCGAGCTGCGCGCGGGCACGGCCGTCGTCGGCCTCGCCCTCTTCCGCGAGCGCCACGACCTCGTCCTGAACGGCGAAGTCGGCTGGGTGCCCGGGACCGTCCGAGTCAGTGCCCTGGTACGTACCCGCGCTTCTTGTCGACCACGTTCGGCAGCGGCTTGCCCGCCGCCCACAGGTCGTACAACTGAAGGAACTGCGCGCCGAGTTCGTCCCGCCAGCCCACCGCGTCACCGCTCATGTGCGGGGACACGATCAGATCGGGGACCTGCCACAACGGGCTGTCGGGGCCGAGGGGTTCGCGCTCGAACACATCCAACGCCGCCCCGGAGATCCACCGCTTGCGCAGCGCGTCCGCCAGCGCCTCCTCGACGACCAGCTGCCCCCGCCCGACGTTCACGAACCGCGCCGACGGCTGCATCACCCCGAACCGCCGGGCGTCGAACATCCCTTGGGTCTCCTCGGTCAGCGGCGCCGCCGCGATCACCCAGTCGGCCCGGCCGATCAGCCGGTCCAGGTCCCCGGGCCCGTGGACACCGGTGCGCGGGGTACGGCCGACGACCGCCGTGGTGACCCCGAGTGCCTTGAGCGTACGGGCGATCGCCCGGCCGATCGGTCCCGAGCCGACGATCACCGCCCTTGTCCCGGCCACCCGTCCCGACTCCCGGTGCCGCCACACCCGCTCCCGCTGGAGGTCCAGCGTCCGCGGCAGATCCTTCGCCATCGCCAGGACGAGCGCGGCGACGTACTCCGCGACCGGCTGGTCGAAGACCCCGCGCGCGTTGGTCACCACCGTGTCGGACGTGGCGAGTTCGGGGCACATCAGATGGTCCACGCCCGCGCTCGCCGTGTGCACCCAGCGCGGCCGCGGCCCCTCGCCCGGCCAGGCCGCGCGCACCGCCGTCGAGGTGAAGTCCCACACCAGCAGGACATCGGCGTACGGCAGCCGCTCGGCCAGCGTCGAGGCGTCCGCGTGCTCGACACGGGCGCGGCCGGTGAGGCTGCCGAGACGGGGGAGGGGATGGGCGTCCAGCACGAGAAGGGTGGGGGCGGTCATCGCAAACCGTTCCTCGGGCGTCCGACATGCGCGGATCGACCACGCTCGCACCCGAACCCACCGCCGTCAACACAGGCGTGTGCACATTCCGTTGCCGCTCTGTCTCTCACCGTGAGCCCGGTGTGCTGCCATGGACGTCTCCTCTCTCGGCGGACCACGCCAACCACCGCGGTGTCGGCGTCGTCACCCCTTCACCAGCGCCTGCGCCTTCACGGGCCTGACCAGGCACAGGAAGGTCCCCTACCGGAGCTGCGGATCCCGGTGATCTCAACCAACCAGGTGACGATGTGGGCGGCGTTGCGCCGATTGGGTACCCGAGCGGTGGGGCCGTACCAGGCGCTGATCGATCGGGCGGCCAGGACCGGCCCCGTGCGCCCCGTACCGCCGGACGAAGAGCAGCAGGAAGGCTGGACATGACCGCACTCGGATTTCTCTACCCGGGCCACTCCGCCGAGGACGACTACCCGCGCATCGAGCAGCTCCTGGGCAGCGACATCCGCCTGGACGTGGTCCACACCGACATCGGCGAGGATGCCCACCGCCCCGACGCCCTGCGCCGCATGGGCTCCGAGGCGCGCCTCGCGGCCGGCGTCGAGGAGCTGCGCCTGGCGGGCGCCGAGTCGGTGGTGTGGGCCTGCACGAGCGGCAGTTTCGTCTACGGCTGGGAGGGCGCCCATGAGCAGGTCCGCACCCTCGCCCGCACCGCGGGCATGCCGGCCTCCTCGACCTCGTTCGCCTTCGTGCACGCCGCCCAGGAGGTCGGGGCGCGGCGGGTGGCGATCGCGGCGACCTACCCGGACGACGTGGCGGAGCTCTTCGCGGACTTCCTGCGGGCGGGCGGCCTGGAGGTGACGGGCCTGAAGGGCGCCGGCATCATCACGGCCGCCGAGGTCGGCGCGTGGGGCGAGGAGGAGGTCTTCACCCTGGCGCGGCAGGCGGACGCGGCGGAGGCCGACGCCCTGCTGCTCCCGGACACGGCCCTGCGCACAGCCGCGCACGTCGCCGCCCTGGAGAAGGAACTCGGCAAGCCGGTCCTCACGGCCAACCTGGTCACGGTCTGGGAAGGCCTGCGCCTGGCGGAGCGCCGGGTGAACGCGCCGAACCTGGGCGCGCTGTTCACCAGGGAACCGATCGTGCAGGTGTAGCCGGTTCCCTCGCGAACGCCGGACGGGCGGGATCGTTTCCCGCCCGTCCCGCGTCCGAGGACGAGGCCCCGTTCAGGACCGAAGCGGGGGTCCGGGGGCCCCGGGGTGGGACGGGATAGGGCGGCGGGGTCGATGGAATAAAACGGAGCCCCCCTCCTGTTATCGGCCGAGGAACAGCGCACGGCACCCACCACAGGAGGCACCCCAGTGACGGCAGACGAGATTCGGGGAACGACCCACGGCACCGCCCCCACCCCCCTCTCCGTACTCGACCTCGTCACGGTCGGCGCCGGCCGCACCGCCACCGACGCCCTGCGCACCAGCGTCGCCCTCGCCAAGCTGACGGAGTCCCGCGGCTTCCACCGCTACTGGGTCGCCGAGCACCACTCCATGCCCGGTGTCGCCTCCTCGTCCCCCGCCGTGATCCTCGCCCACCTCGCCGCCCACACCGACCGCATCCGGCTCGGCTCGGGCGGCGTCATGCTGCCCAACCACGCCCCGCTGGTCATCGCGGAGCAGTTCGGCACCCTGGAGGCGATGGCCCCGGGCCGCGTCGACCTGGGCCTCGGCCGCGCCCCCGGCACCGACGGCGCCACGGCAGCGGCCCTGCGCCGCAGCGAACGCCTCAACGAGGGCGCCGACGACTTCCCCGAGCAGCTCGTCGAGCTGACCCGCTTCCTGGACGACGACTTCCCCGACGGCCACCCCTACCGCCGTATCCACGCGGTCCCCGGCCCCGTCCAGTCGACGTCCCCCGGCGGCGTCCAGTCCCCGCACCGCCCCCCGATCTGGCTGCTGGGCTCCTCCGGCTTCAGCGCCCGCCTGGCCGCCACCCTCGGTCTGCCCTTCGCCTTCGCCCACCACTTCTCGGCGCAGAACACCGTCCCGGCCCTTGACCTCTACCGCGAGTCCTTCCGCCCGAGCGCGGTCCTTCAGGAGCCGTACGCCCTCATCGGCGTCTCCGCCCTGGCCACGGACGACGAGAAGGAGGCCCGCCGCCAGGTGCTGGCCGCGAGTCTGAACATGGTCCGCCTGCGCACCGGCCGCCCGGGCCTCGTCCCGACCCCGGAAGAGGCGGAGGCCTACGACTTCAGCCCCATGGAACGCGAGTTCGTCGCGTCCTGGAACGCCAACGTCGTCCACGGCACCGCCGACGAGGTCCGCTCCGGCCTCGACGACCTGCGCAAGCGCACCGGCGCCGACGAGCTCATGATCACGTCCCACGCCCACAGCGGGGAGCTGCGCCTGCGCTCCTACGAACTGATCGCGGACGCCTACGGCCTGCCGACCGCCTGACCGGTCAGCAACGCGGAGATACGATCCGGCGCCACCGGCCGCGAGTACAGCCACCCCTGGCCGGTGTCGCAGCCGATGCGGCGCAGCCGGGAGGCCTGCGCCGAGGTCTCCACGCACTCCGCGGTGACGGTCAGCCCGAGCCGGTGGGCCAGCTGGATCATCGCCTCGACGACGACCTCGTCGGCGGGGTTGGGCGAGGCGCCCGTCCCCTCGTACTGGAAGCCGCGCACGAAGGAGCCGTCCAGCTTGAGGACCGCGACCGGCAGGCGGCTGAGGTAGGCGAGGTTGGAGTAGCCGGTGCCGAAGTCGTCGATGGCGATGTGGACACCCATGTCGCTCAGCGCCTGGAGCACCTGGAGCGGCCGGCCCGCCGAACCCATGACCGCCGACTCCGTCAGCTCCAGCTGGAGCAGCCCGGGGGCCAGGCCCGTCTCCGCGAGGATCTCGGCGACGTCGGCGACCAGGTCGGAGTCCCAGACCTGGCGGACCGCGACGTTGACGCTGACGAAGATCGGCGGCTCGTCGGGGTGGTCCAGCTGCCACCGCCGTGCCTGACGGCACGCGGTGGCCAGCACCCAGCGGCCGAGCTGGACGATCGAGCCGTCCTCCTCGGCCAGTCCGATGAACCGATTCGGCGTCAGCATGCCGAACTGCGGATGGTTCCAGCGCACCAGCGCCTCGACACCGCGCAGCCAGCCGTCCTCCATCCCGACCAGCGGCTGGTACTCGAGCACGAACTCACCGCGCTCGATGGCCGGGCGGAGCGTGGAGGCGAGGGCCTGGCGGGTCATCTGGTGGGCGTTGCGCTCCGGGTCGAAGAGCGTCCAGCGGGACTTGCCGTCGGCCTTGGCCCAGTACAGGGTCGTGTCGGCGGCCTGCACCAGGGCGGTGGGGGTGGTGCCGGCCGCGTGCCGCTCCACGACGCCGATCGACGCCGAGACCGACAGCCGCCGGCCGGAGATGTCGAAGGGCGCCTGGACCGCCTTCAGGACGGCCTCGGCGAGGTCCGCCAGCTGGTCGGTGCCGGTCGAGTCCTCGACCAGCAGGGCGAATTCGTCGCCGCCGAGTCTGGCCACCAGCGGCACGCTGCCCCGGGTGAGGCCGGCCTCGTCGGCGCAGCGCGTCAGCCGTTCCGCCACCGCCGCCAGCAGCCGGTCGCCGACGCGGTGGCCGAGGGTGTCGTTGATCGCCTTGAAGCCGTCGAGGTCGAGGTAGCACAGCCCGATCCGCCCGGTGCCGCCCTGTGCGTACGACTCCACCTCCAGCGCGGCCGAGAGCCGCTCGAAGAACAGGGTCCGGTTGGGCAGCCGGGTCACCGGGTCGTGCATCTGCAAGTGCCGCAGCCGGGCCTGGAGTTCACGCTGGGAGCTGATGTCGACGAGCGACAGCAGCACACCGGGCTCGCCCGTGCCCAGCGGCGCGACCATGATCTGCACCCACACCGACCGGCCGTCGGGGTGCTTGAGCCGGCGCGTGCAGCGCAGTCTGGCCTGCCGGCCGCGCAGCACCTCCTGGTAGGCGTGCCAGGTCCGGGTGTCCGAGGCCAGGTCGACCAGCTCGGCGGCGCACTTCCCGGTCAGCACCTCGGGCGCGCAGCCGAGGAGCTCGCCCAGCGTTCCGTTGGCGCCGACGACCAGGCCGTCGCGGTCCACGACGGCCATGGCCAGCGGCGCGGCCGTGAACGCCGACCGGTACGTCGGGGTTTCCGTACGAGGAGACGTACTGAAGTCACTGTCCGTGACGACCGCCCGGTCGAGATCTGCCGCGGGCGCCGGCCCTTCGGAGGTTCCGCTCACCGTTCGCTCCCGCAGTGCACTCGATCTCTGTCCGTGCAGGAAAGTGTGCCGATCATAGAGGCTGACCCCCACCCCTTCCAGCCATCGTCCAGTGTCCCGGAACGACCGGCCCTTCTGGCAGATCGTTTCTGCCCTTACCTGGACGGCTTGTTGAGGGCGCTCGACCAGGTGTGACGTTCCGTGAGCGATTCGGGGTGTCGCTTCTGACGCTTCTTCGCCGTACTCACTCGTCTGGTGCAGACAAACAGGACGCAGTACGACAATTAACCACAAGCTGGGTGCGGTGTCCCGCGAACCGCACCCGGAGGTCCCTGTGCCGCGCCCTTTCCAGCGCCCCCGACTGCGCAGCACCGCGGCCGTGTTCACCACCCTGTCGGCATTGGCCGCCACCTCTCTCATCACCGGTCCCTCGGCCGCCGAACCCTTCTCGGCCGAACCGTGTGCCCTGCCCCGCACCCAGGCGCACCACTCCGAGGGTCTGGACACCTGGAACCACACCTATCCGCGTCCGACCCGCGACCTGGACGCGGTGATGGTGTTCCTGTCCTTCCCGGACGCGACCCCGCGCACCACCCCGGACGAACTGGCCGCCGACCACTTCCCGGCCACCAGCCGCTTCTTCGAGCAGGCCTCCTACGGCAGGTTCACCCTGCGCCCGCATCCGCTCCGGCACTGGATCGGGATGCCGCGCTCGTCCACGGCCTACGCCATACAGCGCGACTGGAACGCCTACCACCGGGCCGCCTACCTGCGCGACGCGCTGGCCGCGGCGGACGGTGAGGTGGACTTCTCCCGCTACGACGTCGTCTACTTCGTGGCCGACCCGGACGCGCCCGGCGTGGACTCCGACGCCACGAAGGTCGTCAACCTGGACACCCCGCTGCGCGCGGACGGCACGGACATCCGCCGGGTCGTCACGGTCTTCGAGAACCACCCGCCGGACCGGCTCGTGCTGGCCCACGAGACCGGGCACGTCTTCGACCTGCCGGACCTCTACCACCGCCCGGTGGACGGCAAGGGCGACTGGGACACCTACGTCGGCGACTGGGACCTGATGGGCAGCCAGTTCGGCCTGGCGCCGGACCTGTTCGCCTGGCACAAGTGGAAGCTGGGCTGGCTGGAACCGCGCCAGGTGGCGTGCGTACCGGGCTCGACCCGGCTGACGCTGGAGCCGCTCGGGGCGGGCGCACCGGCCGGGGGCGCCGCCTTCGGCCTGGGCCGGGGCACCAAGCTCGCGGTCGTCCGCACCGGGCCCGACAGCGCGCTCGCCTTCGAGGCGCGCGGCGCGGTCGGCAACGACACGGCGACCTGCCGTGAGGGCGTCCTCGTCTACCGCGTCCACGCCGGCTCCGCCTCGGGCGGCGGCCCGGTCCAGGTGATCGACGCCCACCCCCGCACCGAGGCCTGCTGGGAGGACTCGGTCTACCCCCCGCTCGCGGACGCCCCCGTCACCCTCGGCGAGAGCTTCACGGTGCCGGGGACGACCGTACGGGTGGAAGCGGAGGGCCGGACGGCCTCGGGCCAGTGGACGGTGCGGATCACGACGACCGGGTGAGTTCTGGTCTGGGGTCATTGCGTGCCGGGGAGGGGGTGTGGGTGGCGAAGCCCCCACAGCGCGCGGCGAAGCCGCGCAGAAATGACGACAGCGAGGCATGTTCGCGCTTTCTGCGAACATGCCTCGCTGTCGATGTCGTGCGCCGCCAGGGACTCGAACCCCGGACCCGCTGATTAAGAGTCAGCTGCTCTAACCAACTGAGCTAGCGGCGCCTGCTGACGTCGTAGACCTTAGCATCCTGATCGGCTGGGGGAAAAATCGATATCCGCACGGCCGCGCGGGCCGCCCGTACGGCCGCCCACAGCAGGATCTCGGGGCCCGGCAGCCAGGGGTGACGGGTGTCCGGGGCGACCAGCCAGCGGCTGTCGAACGGGGTCGTGGAGGCGCCCGTGGGCCTCGGCGCGGGGACGGTCACCGCGTCGCCGGTGCCGTGGCACAGCAGTGGCGGAACCGCCCCGGTGCGGCCGAACTCCTCCCACCGCAGCAGCGACGGCAACCGGTGCGCGGTGCGCGGCGCGGCGAACAGCAGCATCCGGCCCCGGAACACCGCGACCGGTCCCGAACCCGGCCCCTCGTCCCACAGCTGGTCCAGCATCCGGCGCCCGAAGACCGCGGGGACGCTGACCACGTCGAAGACGCCGCCGCAGGGCAGGACGACCGGGGCGTCCGGGCGCTCCCGCCAGAAGGCCAGCGTGCTCCGCGGATACGTTCCCGCCGACGCGAGCCAGTCGGCCCCGTCCGCGGTGACCCCGCTGGCGTCCGAACGGTCGGAGAAGAGCTCCTTGCCTGTGTCGCTCATGACTCCAGGTGTACCGCGCGTGAGAGTTCCGTCTCAGAGGGTTGCCGGAAACCGGGACAGGGGAGCGGGCGGGGGAGTATCTTGCTCCCCTGGCATATGCCAGAGCTTTACGCAGGGTCGATGGCGCCCTTGCCCTCGGCGCCCCGCATCAGGTCCCGGCCGAACTCCACCATCTTCTTGGCATAGTCCTCGGTCCACTCGGCCCGCTCCGCGATGTCCGCGGTCGTCAGCCGGTCGAACCGCCGCGGGTCTGCCAGCTGGGCCGCCGCGATCGCCTGGAACTCCACGGCACGGTCCGTTGCCGCCCGGAAGGCGTGCGTCAGCTCCGTCGCCCGGGCCAGCAGCGCCCTGGGGTCGTCGATGGACTCCAGGTCGAAGAAGTGCTCCGGATCGGCGGCCGCCTCCGCGGGCTCGAAGAGCAGGGGCGCGGGGCGTAGCCGCGGTTCATTACGACGCGGCGTGGGCTCCGCCATGTCTTGTCCTCCTCGTACGCTACCGACGACCCTTCTGCGGACCGGGCCGTCGTCCATTGTCTCGCGCCCCCGCAAGTAGGCGTCAGAACCTGACTCAAGGCCGCCCCTCCACCCGCATCGCCTCCGGTGGATCGCCGTCGGGCAGGTGCCGGAGGGGTGGTCAGGGGCGCCAGGCAACCCGGTGCTCGCCCAGTCGGGCCAGGACCGCGTGGTTCGCCTCCCAGCCGTCCGGGGCTGCGACCATCGGCCGCCTCTGGCGGCGTGCCGGACTCCGTCCGGCGGGTGGGGCGGCGTCGCGGTGGTCGTCTGTCCGGCAGGTGCCGGAGCGGCGGTCAGGGGCGCCAGGCGACCCGGTGCTCGCCCAGTCGGGCCAGGACCGCGTGGTTCGCCTCCCAGCCGTCCGGGAACTTCACCAGCGTTCCCAGCTGGACCGGTTCCGTCGACGGGTAGTCGTCCAGGAGGTCGCTCACGCCCGCGCGGCAGACCACGATGCAGGCGTGGCGATGGCGGGAGGCGAGGACGCACAGGCGGCCCGTCTCCAGGTGGAAGGCGGTCGCGTCGGGGCGTCCGGAGAGCGGGTGGAGGACGACCGTGACGTCGTACTCGCGGCCCTGCAACCGGTTCGCCGTGTCGACCGTCACCTGGGTCACGCCCAGCTCGGCGAGGGCCGCGCGGACTGCCGCCGCCTGGTCGCGGTGGGCGGTGCCCACGGCGATGCGGTCGGCGGTGAGCGGGGCCGGGTCCGGTGAGCGCTCCGAGGTCGCCGCGCCGCCCCGGTCCAGCAGCCGGCGCACCACCGTCGCCACCGCCCGCACCGCCTCCGGGTCGGTGCGCGGGGTGTGCCGGGCGGGCAGCTCCAGCAGGCCCCAGCCCGACACCGCCGCCTCGTCGATCACCCGGTCCGGACCCGAGCCGTCCGACGGGACCGCGAAGGCGAGGCTCCGGTCCCCGTGGTCGGTGCCGCTGCGGAACGGCGTGAACGGGTAGAAGGCGTCCGACACCAGCTGCGCCGCCGACGCCGGGAGCCGCCAGGACACCGGCAGGCGGTGCTGCGGCAGCTCCGGGTTGTGCGCCAGCAGTGTCGTCACCGCCGACGCCGACGGGTCGTACGACAGCCCCGCCCACTGCTCGCTGCCCACGATCGCGAACGGGTCCAGCTGCCCCGGATCGCCCACGAACAGCGCCCGCTCGAAGAGGCCCGCCACGGCCAGCAGCGAGTCCGAGCGCATCTGGTACGCCTCGTCGACGATCGCGTGCCGCCACGGCTCGTCGACCTTGACGTGCGCCCACTTCGCGGCGGTGGAGAGCGTGACCGGGAGTCCGGCCAGATCCGCCGGCTTCGCCGACTTGCGTACGTTCGCCAGTTCGTCCAGCGCCTTGTCGTACGGGTCGGCGTCACTACTGTGCAGCCGGCCCACCGGCAGGTCCGGATTCTTCTCGGCGAGCCGCAGCACCAGGTCGTCGACCTGGGCGTTCGTCTGCGCGACCACCATCAGCGGGCGCCCCGCCTCGGCCAGTTCGAGCGCCGCGCGGACGACGAGCGTGGACTTGCCCGCGCCGGGCGGGGAGTCGACGACGACACCCCGCCGGTCACTGTGCAGGGTGTCGTGGAGGATCTCCTCGGTGGCCTGCGTCGCGGCCGCGCCGGGGTCGAAGACCGTGGTCACAGGACGTCCTCCTCGGTCATGCGGTCGGCGGCCTCCTGCACGGCCTCGCCGGGCGGCCCGCCGTGCGTCCAGGGCGTGTCCTCGGGGTCGGGCAGCTTCGCGCCACCCCGCTGCTCGTGCTCGAACAGGGTGAAGCAGAGCCGGTCGCCCTTCTCCGGCAAGGAACCCGCCTCGGGCTCCTTGCCACGGCCCATCCTGTCCAGGACGCGCAGGACGACACAGTCGCCCTGGTGGTCCACGACCTCGGCCGCCTGCGGCTTGCCGTTCAGCGAGCGGTACACCTTCGCGCGCTCCGCGAGATACGGGCGGTCGTCGGTGCGGACCGTCACCAGCGGGCGCGGGCTGGGGCGCCTGCCCTCGCTGTACGCCATCACGACATCCGTGACCTCGCCCGCGAACGCCTCCCCGGCCAGCCGCCGCCCGGCCATCACCAGCGGGTCGTCCAGCGCCTCCTGCGCCTCCAGACGGGCCTGTTCGCGCTCGCGGGTGGCGAGCTTGTTGGCGGCCGTCACCGCGTCGTCGCGGCGCGGCTGCGGGGGCTCGCCGGCCAGGACCCGGTCCCGGTGGCTGGTGAAGGACCAGCGGTCCCGGGTCCAGCGCTCCTCGACGCGCGCCCCCTCCGGCAGCGTCCGCAGCAGGTCCAGGCCGCGCCACACCGCGTCCCAGGTGGGCAGGGTCCGGCTCTCGACCAGCTCCCTGATCGCGCGCTCGGCGGCGGTGAGGTCACCGAGCCGGTCGTCCGCCTCCAGACCGTCCTCGGCGGCGGCGAGCGCGGTCCGCGCGCGGTCGTAGCGTTCGATGGCGGGCGCGAGCAGTTTGTTGTCGAACGCCGGGTCGGTGGCCGGGCCGGCCGGCGGGTGCAGCAGCTGGCCGTGCGCGTCCCGGGCCAGCTCGGCCTCCAGCGCGGCCTGCGCGCCCGTCGCACCCGCCGGGGGGTCGATCCAGGCGAGCAGCGCGCCCAGATGCTGGTCCTCCAGCGTGGACTGGCCGGTCGCCCAGTGCCGGGACAGCAGCTCCGTCGCGGCGAGTAGCAACGAGGAGCCCGGTACCCGGGCCCGCTCCCCGAAGTGGGTCAGCCACCGGCCGAGCAACGGCACGCGCGGGGGCGCGGGGTGCGGGGACTCCGGGTCCTGCTCGGCCGTACGCCGAAAGCGCGTGGAGCGTCCCAGCAGCCGGATGAGGTCGATGCCCGCGCGGCTCGGCACGATCAGCTGCGGGGCGTCCGCGCACAGCTCGACCTCGACCTTGACCCGCTTGCCGGTCTCCGGATCGGTCTCGTTGCGCTCGGCCGCCTCGACGGCCTCCGCGTAGGTGTCGATGTACGGCAGCACGATGTCCGCCAGCTCGGCCAGGAACGCGAACCGCAGATCGCGGTCGCGCGGTTGCGGTACGACCAGCAGGCGCGGGGCGTCCCGGTCGGTGCCGACGAGCGCGCCGAGCGGGGCACCGGCCTCACCGGCGGTGGTGAGCGGCACGAGGACCAGGGGGGCCTCGGAGAGGTGCCGGTGCCGGACGGTGGCGGAGGGCTGGGCGCGGCCGGTGCTGACGGCTTCCAGGCGGGCGAGGGTGGCCATCAGCGACATACCGGTGCCTCCCGTGCTTCCCGTGCCGCCGGAGCCGCCCCCAGCGCCTCGGCCCGCAGCTCCGCCGCCCTGCGCAGGGCCGCCACCGCCGGGTCCCGAGGGTCACCGGCCTCACCGCGGGCCGCCGCCAGGACGTCCGCCACGGTGGTCAGGCCGCCGAGCTCGGCACGCACGGAACGGCCCAGGGCCGTCACCGCGCCGGCCTCGCGGGAGCGCTGCCGGCAGTGGAAGGCCAGCTCGCACGCGGCCAGGCACTCGGGCGCGTAGGTCGCCGGGACCGCCTCGACGGCCGCCGTCAGCTCCTCGGCGGGCCGCGCGGGGTCGAAGCAGGTGCCCTTGGGGAGGGCGTCGGCGATGTCCTGGATGCGGGTGAGCCGGGTCAGCTGCCGGTCGGTCACCGCGCGCTGCTTGCGGATGTCGACGGCGGACGCGGTGGGCAGGTTGGAGAAGTCCTTCGGGCAGACCAGGAGCACCCGCCGGCGCACCTCGGGCGCGGGCTGGAGCCGGGCGGCGACCTGCTCCAGGGCCAGCACGTACACCGCCGCCTGGCGGGCCGCCGCGCCCACCTTCGCCGGGTCCGCCGAGCCGTCCAGCATCGGGAAGGACTTGATCTCCACGACCGTCCAGGTGCCGTCCGGGTGCACCACCACCGCGTCCGGCTCCAGGAAGGCGGGGGAGCCCGCGACGTCGAGGGCGAGCATGGGGTGGTCCAGCAGCGTCCAGACGCCGGCCGCCTCGGTGGCCTCGCGCAGCGCCAGCGCCGTACGCGCCGCGCGCCCCTCGGGGCCGATCGCGGTGAGGTCGGGCACACGCGCGCCGGTGGGCGCCTCGGCCCGGCGGTCCAGTGTCTCGTGGACCAGTCGCAGCAGCTCGGCGCCGCCGTCCGCCTTGACCTTCGCCTCGAAGGCGTTGCCCCGGGTGAGCGCGAACTGCGACTGACCGAACGCCGACGGCGCGCCGAGCGCGCCCGCCAGCGCCGCCTTGTTCACCCCGGCGCCGTCGAGGATGGCGCGCCGTCTGCAGCCCGGGTTGGCGGCGAGGGCGGCCAGGGCGCGGGCATCCAGCGCCTTGGCCGGTACGTCGGGACCGCGCAGCTCAGCGAGCTGTTGCCGGAGCGCCGTCCCCCGCGTCCGTGGGAGAGGCACTCGGCTCGGCTCCGGCTGCGAGCCGTGACTCGCGCTGCCGTGGAATTCGCTCACCCGCGGAAGTCTGGCATCCGGCACTGACAATTGAGGCGTGGGTGCCGGCAGTGGCCACCGCGGCGGGCGTGAGGACCAGCGTCGCGCGCGCCCTGAGCCGGTCCGCGCCCCGCATCACGAACGGCGTCAGCAGCAGTCCGACACCCATGGCGGCGGCGCCCGCGACGGCGTCGAGGAAGTAGTGGTTGGCGGTGCCCATCACCACGATCGTGGTGATCAGCGGGTAGGCGACACCGGCGGCCTTCGCCGTACGCGTTCCGCCGTGGCGCCACAGCATGACGCCGCACCACAGGGCCCAGCCCACGTGCAGGCTCGGCATGGCCGCGTACTGGTTGGTCATGCCGCCCATGCCGCGCGGCGCGCTGGCCTCGCCGCCCCACCAGCCGTACGAGCTGTACTGGGCCATCGTGTCGACGAAGCCGTGGCTCCGCGCGAGCAGTCGGGGCGGGCAGGTCGGCAGCAGGGTGAAGCCGATCAGACCGATGAAGGTCGACGTCATCAGCCAGGTGCGGGCCGCGCGGTAGCGCACCGCGCGGGACCGGAAGAGCCAGATCAGGATCACCGGGGTGACCAGGTAGTGCAGCGACGCGTACCAGAAGTCGGCCGGTACGCCGATCCAGGCCTCGTTGGTGAACAGCCGGTTGAGCGGGTGCTCGGCGTTGATGTGGAGGACCTTCTCCACCTTCAGGATCGCCAGGCCGTGGTCGACGGCGTGCGTGACGTCGCCGCGCGCGAGGAGCCGGCCCGCCGAGTAGCAGGCGTACACCAGGAGGATCAACGGCAGCTCGGTCCACCAGCGCAGGCGAGTGCGCGCGGCTGCCTCGAGGCCTGGTGTCTCGGCGTGCGGCATCCGATCGCCTCCCCCTTCTTGTTGCGGCGTCCGGTTGCCCGGTCTTACCACTTTACGGTGTATGTGTTCGCCCTGCTGAGTGGCCCCCGGCCCTCTAGGACGCAGAGATCGCCCGGCGGGTTGCCCCCGCACAGGGTGCGGGATGATGGGGGGAGCCCGCCCATGTTTTCCTCGAAAGGCGCTCACCCCATGGCACCGCGCATCCTGCTGGCCCGGCACGGACAGACCGAGTGGTCGCTGGCCGGGAAGCACACCGGCAGGACCGATGTGCCGCTCCTGGAGGAGGGCCGCCGCGGTGCGAAGCTCCTGGGCGAGCGCCTGCACCGAGCGCCGCTCGACGGACTTCCGGGTGTCGAGGTGCGCACCAGCCCCCTGTCACGCGCGCGTGAGACGTGCGAACTCGCCGGGTTCGGCGAGCGCGCGAGCACCTGGGACACGCTCATGGAGTGGGACTACGGCGCGTACGAGGGTATGACGCCGGACGCCATCAAGGCCATTCGACCCGGCTGGCTCATCTGGCGCGACGGCGTCCCCGAGGGGGAGACCCTCGCCGAGATGACCGCCCGCGCGGACGAGGTGGTCGCCTGGGCCCGTGCCGCGGACCGGGACGTCCTGGTCTTCGCGCACGGGCACATTCTGCGCTCCATAGGCGCGCGCTGGCTGGGCCTGCCCCTGGACTTCGCCGCCCGCGTCCGGCTGAACCCGACCTCCCTGTCGGTGCTCGGATGGGCGTACGGGGAGCCGGCGATCGAGAGCTGGAACGACCTGGGGCATCTGGCCGGTTAGGCGGATCTCGGCAGACCCGCGTGGCGCTCCAGGAACACCGAGACCCCCGCGGTCCGCCGGTGCGGCGACAGCACGCGCGCGGTTCCCGCCAGCATCGCCTCGATCCGCGACGACTGGACCTCGCCCAGCAGATCCAGCACCCGCATGCCCGCCGCCGCGGCCTCGTCGGGCCGCCCGCCGCGCGCCAGGTCGTCCGCCAGCTCGGCCGTATACAGGGCGATGTTCCGGGTGAAGTGCGGGTCCTGGAGCCGCGCCGCCCGCCGCGCGTGCCGGGCCGCCCGGGGCCAGTCGCCCAGGGTCGACCAGCACTGCGCCTCCAGGCCCTCCAGCTCGGCCTCGCCGTAGAAGCTCATCCATTCGGGGTCGGCGTCCGAGGGGCCCCGCTCGTAGAGGGCCTGGGCGCGGGTGAGCGCCTGTTCGCAGGCGGTGCGGTCGGCGAGCCCGGCCCAGCCGCCCGCCTCGCGCAGCGCGAGCAGCGACATCAGCCGGGCGGAGCCGAGGCCGCGTCCGACCCGCTGCGCGGCCTGCGCGGCGCGCAGGGCCTCCCGCGGGCGTCCCGCATCGCGCGCGAGGAAGGCCGCGTTGCAGAAGGCGTGCGTCTCCAGGGCGGCGTCGCCGGTCACCCGGGCGGTCGCGAGGGCCTCCGTGTAGTGGGAGCGCGCGTCGTCGTAGCGCCCCGAGTCGTGCGCCAGCCAGCCCACCGAGATGGCGAGTTCACCCGCTCCCGAGTGCAGCCGGTCGGCGGTCGTCTGCCGGGTCGCGCCGGCGTCCAGCAGCGCGTACGCGGCGTGCAGCGGGGCCGCCGCGCGCCGGTACAGCCCGTCCGCGCCGTGCCGGTCGTCCAGCAGCCGGATCCTGCGGACCGCCTCTTCCAGGGCGTCCGCCTCGCCCGTGCCGACCCGGCGCACGGGGCGTTCCGCCGCCGCGGCGTCGAAGGCGAGCCCGATGGGGCTCAGTGAGGCGGCGGCCACCGTGGCGCCCCCGCCGGTCATGAATGCGCGACGCAGCACGTCGCTCTCCTCGTTGTCGTACCGCTCGTAGGGGTCCTGCGTGTCATACGGCTCGTACGCTCCCCGGGTCTCACCCGCGGCGCTCGTGATGAGTGCCGGGGGCGCGACCTCGTGGGTGCGCGCCCCACGTCCGCGTACGGACGCGCGGGGCGCGAACCCCAGGTCGGTGAGCGTGCGGCCGGGGAACATGTGCAGGAACACCCGCTCGTACGCGTAGTTGGGGCAGCGGATCTCGCCCGCCTCGACCCGGCCCACATAGCGCGCGTCACAGCTGACCCGCTCGCCGATCTCGCGGGCGGCCCGTCGTACCGCCGCGGCGAACTCGGCCGGGGAGCGCGGTCCGCGCAGTTCCCGGAACGCGAGGTTCGGCCGCGGCGGCCTGGGGTACTGGGACGAGGTCATCGTTGACGACGCCATGGCCGGGTCCTCTCGTGCGAACCGTCGAACCATGCCGGATTCGAGGTGAGTTGTGCGTGTGACACCCTGTTTCCGGCGGGCAAGAACGTACCCGCTGTGCCGGACCCGCCACGCGATGTTTGGCTACAAACCGGATATCTCATCCACGATCCGCCATGAACTGCCATCCTTTGCGGCTGACTTGTGCCGTAGCCGTTGACGCCCTCGCGCGTTGAACCCGACAGGACCGGGAGCCGCCCCCCGCCTCCCGAGCCGCTCGACACGAGGAGGGTTCCGTGGTGAAGGCCGGGTCGGAGACCAGTCAGAGCATCGAAGCGTGTGTGCCGCTGACGGAGTGCGGCGAACCACCGGTCCCGCGGGCCGGGTGCGACCTCGTCACGGTGCCGACCCGGCAGGGCCTGGAGGCGGTCGACATCCTGCGTCGCGGCGGGTCCGCGGACGCGGTGGGCCCCGTCCTGCACGACGACGGCGGGGACACCCTCGGTTTCGTCGTCCCGCCGGGCACCGCGGCCGCCTGGGACGTCCCCGGAAGCACCTGCACGGAGACCGACGGACGCGGCCTGCGGCTGACCCCCGAGCCACCGGTGGCGGGCTCGGACTGGCTGCTGCCCCCCGGGGAGGCGGACCTCGCGACCGACCCGGCGGTGCTGCGGGCGGCGCTGGGCGAGGCCGCGCGGCTGATCGAGGCCGCGGACAACTGCCGCTGACACCGGGCCGGCGAGGTCGCCCCCGGCCGCCGTCGCCCCCGCCCGCCGTCGGCCCCGGCGGCGCCCGTCGCGCCCGTAGCCGGTCCCGCCCGCAGCCGGTCCCGGCGGCGCCCGTCGACCCGTAGCCCGTCGCGCCCGCAGCTGGCCCCCGTCGCGCGCGTAACCCGTACCGCCCGCAGCCAGCCCCGGCGGCGCCGGTCCGTGCCGCTTGCGACAATGGCCCCATGGGAAAGTCCAGGAGCGGCCGGCGGGGTCAGGCGGTCGCCGAAGCCGTGGTGGAGGCCGTCGACGGCGGCCTCGCCGAGCTCATACCCGACCGGGATCGCGCGCGTGCCTGGACGCTGCTCATCGACGGGGCGCCGCAGTCGCACGTCGACCTGGACGACCCCGCGTACCTCTCCTTCGAGTACCAGCGGCGGCTCGGGCACGTCATCGACCTCGTCGCCCCGCCCGGCAGGCCCGTCCACGCCGTGCACCTGGGCGGGGGCGCCCTCACCCTCGCGCGGTACGTCGCCGCCACCCGGCCCCGCTCCACCCAGCAGGTCGTCGAGCGCGACGAGGCCCTCGTCCACCTGGTCCGACGCGCACTGCCGTTGGACCCCGGCGCCCGTATCCGGGTGCGTGCGACGGACGCCCGCGCGGGACTCGCCAAGGTGCCCGACGGCTGGGCCGACCTAATCGTCGCGGACGTCTTCAGCGGGGCCCGCACCCCCGCCCACCTGACCTCTACGGAGTTCCTCGACGAGGTCCGCAGAGCGCTCCGGCCCACCGCCGTCTACGCCGCCAACCTCGCCGACGGCCCCCCGCTCGCCCACCTGCGCGGCCAGATCGCGACGGCCGCCGCCCGCTTCGCAAACCTCGCCCTGATCGCCGACCCGACGGTCCTGCGCGGCAGACGCTTCGGCAACGCGGTCCTGGTCGCTTCCGACGCCCCGCTGCCGGTCGCGGAACTGACCCGCCGGGCCGCCTCCGACCCGCACCCGGGCCGCGTCGAACACGGCAAGCCCCTCACCGACTTCACCGGCGGAGCGGCACCGGTGACGGACGCGGCGGCGGTCGCCTCCCCCGCGCCACCGCCCTCGGTCTTCCGCTAGAACCCCTCAGTACGTCCCGACCTCCACCCGGGGCGCGCTGTCGTGCCACGTGCAGAACACCGACACCCGGTCCGCCCCGGAGGCGAACTCCACCCGGATCCACGTCTCCGTCTTCCACACCTGCATCGACCAGCCCGCCGCCGGCGTCGCCGACACCAGCGTCGCGGAGCTCCTGCCGAGGTCGAAGACCACCCGGCCGCCCTCGGTGTCGTAGCTCTTGACCTGGCCGGACGCGGAGGGTGAGGGGGAGGGGGAGGCGCCGGGGGACTGTGCCGGGGTCCTCGACGGGGACGGCGTGGGGGACGGCTCCGGCTTCCTCGTCGGGCTCTTCGACGGCGTGGGCCGTGCCGTGGACGAGGCCAGCGGTCTGGACTCCTGGGTGGTCGCGTCCGCCGCCGTGATCGGCAGGGCGCGCGGCGGATCGTAGGCCGTGCCCGCCATCACCGTGTGGACACCCCACCACGACAGCGTGACCGCCGCGCCCGTGGCGAGCGACCACGCCAGTACGTGTAGGAGTCCTCTGCGCATCGCGGCCATACTGCCTCAACCGTCCCACCCGTTGTCCACAGATCCGGGTTGTCCACAGGCACCGGATGGCGCTGACCCGCATGGCGTACGGTGCGGCGCATGGCAAGTGTGCTCGTGGTCGAGGACGACCAGTTCGTCCGCTCGGCGCTGATCCGGCATCTCACCGACGCCGCCCACACCGTGCGCAGCGTGGGCACGGCGCTGGAGGCGCTGCGCGAGGTCGCCCATTTCCGTTTCGACGTGGTCATCCTCGACCTCGGTCTGCCCGATCTGGACGGCTCCGAGGCGCTGAAGATGCTGCGCGGCATCACCGACGTCCCCGTGATCATCGCCACCGCCCGGGACGACGAGGCGGAGGTCGTCCGGCTGCTGAACGCGGGCGCCGACGACTACCTGACCAAGCCCTTCTCGGTCGAGCACCTCTCCGCGCGGATGGCCGCCGTCCTACGACGGTCCCGGGCCGCCGTAGGCGAGGCGGCGCCCGAGTCCGTGCTCAGCGTCGGTGGCCTCACCGTCGACCCGCTGCGCCGCCAGGCCGAACTGGACGGTGTCCGCCTCGACCTCACCCGCCGCGAGTTCGACCTGCTCGCCTTCCTCGCCGCCCGCCCCGGCGTCGTCGTCGCCCGCAAGGAACTCCTTGCCGAGGTGTGGCAGCAGGCCTACGGCGACGACCAGACCATCGACGTCCATCTGTCCTGGCTGCGCAGGAAGCTGGGGGAGACCGCCGCGCGGCCGCGCTATCTGCACACCCTTCGGGGCGTCGGCGTGAAGCTGGAGCCGCCCCTCTCGCCGGGATCGGAGCCGGCGCGATGAGATGGGCGCTGGTGAAGGTCTGCCTCGCGGTCACCACCATGGTCGTGGTCGCCTTCGCGATCCCGCTCGGTCTCGTCATCAAGGAGATGGCCCGGGACCGCGCCTTCTCCAACGCCGAGCGGGAGGCCGCCGCCGTCGCCCCCGCCCTGTCCATCACCACCGACCGGGACCAGCTGGAGCGGGTCGTCGCCTCCGCCGGGTCGGAGGCGGAGATGGCCGTGCACATACCGGCGGCCGGGGGCGCCGCGGCCGTCGACATCGGGCGGCAGCGTGCCGTCGGCGCCGACATCGCGACCGTGCGGAAGCTGGGCCGGGCCTCCACCACCGAGGTGGGCGGCGGCTCCACCCTGCTCCAGCCCGTCGCCCTGAGCTCCGGGGAGATCGCGGTCGTCGAGGTCTACGTCCCGGAGTCCGAGGTCAGCAACGGCGTCGCCACCGCGTGGGCGGTGCTCGCCGGGGTCGGGGCCGCGCTGATCGTCGGCTCGGTCGCGGTCGCCGACCGGCTCGGGGTGCGGATGGTGCAGCCCGCCCAGCGGCTGGTCGAGGGCGCGCACGAACTGGGCGAGGGCAAGCTCGGCTCGCGGGTGCCGGAGGAGGGGCCGACCGAACTCCGGCTGGCGGCGGTGGCGTTCAACTCCATGGCCGACCAGGTCGTCCACCTGCTGGCGAACGAGCGGGAGCTGGCGGCCGACCTGTCCCACCGGCTGCGCACCCCGCTGACCGTGCTGCGGCTCAACGCGGCCTCGCTGGGCGAGGGGCCCGCCGCCGAGCAGACCCGGGCCGCGGTGGCCCAGCTGGAGCGCGAGGTCGACACCATCATCCGTACCGCGCGGGAGGCCAAGCCGCAGACCGCGGCCGCCGGGCCCGGCGCCGGGTGCGACGCCGCCGAGGTGGTCCGGGAGCGGATGGCGTTCTGGTCGGCGCTCGCCGAGGACGAGGGCCGCAAGGTGCGGGTGGCCGGTGTGGAGCGGCCGGTGCGCATACCCGTGGCCCGCGCCGACCTCGTGGCCGCCCTGGACGCGCTGCTGGGCAACGTGTTCCGGCACACGCCGGAGGGCACCGCCTTCGCCGTCGACGTGCACAACGGGGAGGACGCGGTGATCGTGCTGGTCTCGGACGCGGGGCCGGGCATACGCGACCCCGAGGCGGCGATGGCCCGGGGGCGGGGGTCCGGCAGCGCCGGGTCGACCGGGCTGGGCCTGGACATCGTGCGCCGGCTGGCGGAGGAGACCGGCGGGGACGTGCGGATCGGCTCGTCGGTGCTGGGCGGTACCGAGGTGCGGATCTGGATCCAGCTGGACGGGCGGGTGCCCGAGCGCCGGGGGCACCGGGTGCGCCGCCGCCGTACGGGCAGATTGGTCTCGACCTTTAACCGTCCCCGATCTCATCCTTAAGCCCGTCCTAAGATCCTCAACCCCCGCCCTGAACAGGCCATTTGCCCGATTCGGGCTCGCTAGCGTGCTGCCGCACCCACCCCGAACGACGAAGGCAGGCACGCGATGAGCACGCACCGGCGCAAGGTCAGCGGCAGGAACAAGGTGATCGCCGGGGCCGTCGCCGCGGCCGTGGCCGGCGGGGGCGCGATCCTCCTCACCGGCACCGCCCAGGCGGCCGGGGTCGCGGCGGCGTACACCAGGACCAGCGACTGGTCGTCGGGGTACACCGCCCAGTACGTCGTGACGAACAACAGCGGCGCGCAGGACGCCGACTGGAAGCTGGAGTTCGACCTGCCCGCGGGGGCGAGACTCAGCTCCCTGTGGAACGCCGAGTCGGCCGTCAGCGGTCAGCACGTCACCGTGACGCCCCCGAAGTGGGACGGGGACGGCCTCGCCGCCGGGGAGTCGGTCACCGTCGGCTTCGTCGTCAACGGCGGCGGTGACCCGCGCGGCTGCCTCATCGACGGCGCCCGGTGCTCCGCCGACGCGACGGCCACGCCCGAACCGACCGGCCGCCCGACGCAGACCGCCACGTCCACACCCACCGCCCGGCCGACCTCGACGGCCACCCCCACCCGAACGGCCACCGCCGTGCCGACCGCCACCACCGGCCCGGGCACCGGCACCACGACGAACGCCGGCTTCGCCCCGTACGTCGACACCTCCCTCTACCCGGCCTTCGACCTGGTCGCCGCCGCCGCGGCCACCGGCGTGAAGGACTACCACCTCGCCTTCGTCACGGACGGCGGCGGCTGCACTCCCAAGTGGGGCGGCGTCAGCGACCTCGCGAGCGACGCCGTGGCCGCGCAGATCGGCGCGCTGCGCGCCAAGGGCGGCGACGTGCGGGTGTCGTTCGGCGGCGCGGCGGGCTCGGAACTGGCGACGACCTGCTCGTCGGCCGACGCGCTGGCGGCGGCCTACGAGAAGGTCGTGGCCGCCTACGACCTCACCAAGGTCGACTTCGACGTCGAGGGCGGCGCGCTGCCCGAGACCGCGGCGAACACCCGCCGGGCCCAGGCGATAGCCAAGCTCCAGCAGCGGCACGCGGGCCTGGACGTCTCCTTCACCCTCCCGGTGATGCCGGAGGGCCTGACCCAGGCCGGCGTCGACCTGCTCGCCGACGCCAGGCGGAACGGGGTCGACATCGCCACGGTCAACATCATGGCGATGGACTACGGCCCGGCCTACAGCGGCGACATGGGCACCTACGCCGAGCAGGCCGCGACGGCCACCCAGGCGCAGGTCAAGAGCGTGCTCGGACTGTCCGACAGTGCCGCCTGGAAGGCGGTCGCGGTCACCCCGATGATCGGCGTCAACGACGTCACCAGCGAGATCTTCACGGTCGAGGACGCCACCCAGCTGGTGGACTTCGCCCGGTCCAAGGGCCTCGGATGGCTGTCCATGTGGTCGGCCACCCGCGACAAGCAGTGCCCGGGCGGCGCGAAGAACCACGCCGACGCCACGTGCAGCTCGATCCTCCAGGACCAGCACGCGTTCTCGAAGGCGTTCGCGGCCTACAAGTAGCCGCCCACGACCGGCGCCCCCCACGGGCCGGGGCGCGGCATCCCCCTCGGATGCCGCGCCCCTCCCCCGTCCCGCGGTGGCTCTAGACCTCGGCCAGGGGAGGCAGGGTCCCGGTGCGGGCCGCCTGGCCGTACCAGAGGGCGCTGGACTTCGGCGTACGCTCCAGCGTCGCGTAGTCGACGTAGACCGCGCCGAAGCGCTTCTCGTAGCCGTACGCCCACTCGAAGTTGTCCATCAGGGACCACAGGTAGTAGCCGCGGACATCGGCGCCGTCCGCGACCGCGCGGCGGACCGCGGCGAGGTGGCCGTGGAGGTAGGCGATGCGCTCCGGGTCGTGGACCTTGCCGTCGGGGTCGGGCTTGTCGTCGTAGGCCGCGCCGTTCTCGGTGATGTAGAGCGGCAGACCCGGGGCCTCACGCGTGTACCGCATGATCAGCTCGTGCAGGCCCGTCGGGTCGATCGTCCAGCCCATCTCGGTGCGCTCGCCCGGAGTCTGGTGGAAGGCCACGTCGTCCGCGGCCGGCCAGGGGGAGGAGTCGCTCGACCCGTGGCCGTCCGCGCGCGGGCCCGCCAGGTCGCTGTCGGCCGCCGAGACCAGCGCGGGCGTGTAGTAGTTGAGGCCCAGCGCGTCCAGCGGCTGGTGGATCGCCCGCAGGTCGCCGTCCTGGACGTAGGACCAGTCGGTGAGCAGTTCCGTCGCCGCGAACAGCGACTCCGGGTACGCCCCGTGCAGGATCGGGCCGTGGAAGACGCCGTTGGCCAGGTCGTCGATCTTCCGGGCCGCGGCCAGGTCCGCCGGGTCCTGCGAGATCGGGCGCACCACCGAGGAGTTGAGGCTCAGCGCCACCGAGTTGCGGGCCGGCATCGCCGAGCGCAGCGCCGAAGTCCCCAGCCCGTGGGCGAGGTTCAGGTGATGCGCCGCCTTCAGGGAGGCCGCCGGGTCCGTGCGGCCGGGTGCGTGCACGCCGGACGCGTAGCCCAGGAAGGCGCTGCACCAGGGCTCGTTGAGCGTGATCCACTGCTCCACCCGGTCGCCGAGCGCCTCGCCGACGATCTGCGCGTACTCCGCGAAACGGTACGCCGTGTCGCGCTCCGGCCAGCCGCCCGCGTCCTCCAGCTCCTGCGGCAGGTCCCAGTGGTAGAGGGTGACGGCCGGCTTGATGCCCTTGTCGAGGAGCTCGTCCACCAGACGGCGGTAGAAGTCCAGCCCGACCTGGACCGCCGGGCCCCGGCCGGTCGGCTGCACCCGCGACCAGGAGATCGAGAAGCGGTACGCGTTCAGGCCGAGGTCGGCCATCATCGCCACGTCGTCGCGGTAGCGGTGGTAGTGGTCGACAGCGATGTCACCGTGCTCGCCGCCCGCGGTCTTGCCGGGCGTATGGCTGAAGGTGTCCCAGATCGAGGGCGTACGGCCGCCCTCCCGCACCGCGCCCTCGATCTGGTACGCCGAGGTCGCGGCGCCCCAGAGGAAGGCGGGGGGAAAGGTCACCGGGGTCGCCGGCGTTGCGGGTTCAGGCATGGAAGCGCTCCCATTGGAGGTCGTGGAGACCGACGGGTAGATGGGGGGAGGGGAGGGGCCGGGGCGGCGGTGACCCGGCCCCTGGGAAGAAGGGATCAGCCCTTGACGGCGCCCTGCATGATGCCGCCCACGATCTGCTTGCCGAAGATCGCGAAGACGATCAGCAGGGGCAGCGTGCCGAGCAGCGCGCCGGCCATGATCAGGGACTGGTCGGGGGTGTAGCCGCGGCCCAGACCCGCGACCGCGACCTGCACGGTCGGGTTGCCGTTCTGGGTCAGGACCAGGAACGGCCACAGGAAGTCGTTCCACGTCTGCACGAACATCAGCATGCCGAGCACGGCCATCGCGGGGCGCGCGGCCGGGAACACCACGTGCCAGATCACCCGCCAGCTGCTCGCGCCGTCCACCCGGGCCGCCTCGATGATCTCGTCGGGCAGCGCCTGGATCAGGTACTGCCGCATGAAGAACACGCCGAACGCGCTGACCAGCGAGGGCAGGATCACCGCCTGCAACTGGTCGGACCAGTCGAGCTCGGCGACCATCATGTACAGCGGGATCACGCTCAGCTGCGGCGGCACCATCATCGTGCCGATCACGATCAGCATCATGGCGTTGCGGCCCTTGAAGCGCAGCTTGGCGAAGGCGAACCCGGCGATCGTGGACAGGAAGACGATGGTGAGCGCCGAGATCCCCGCCACGAACGTGGTGTTGATGAACGCCTCGCCCAGGTTGGCGTCGGTCCAGGCGATCTCGAGCTTGTCGAAGAGTCCGGAACCGAACCAGAACGGCGGCGGGTCCTGCGCGAGCCGCTGGTTGTCGCGCGAGGCGGCGATCGCCGTCCACACCAGCGGGAACAGCGAGCCGATGGTGAACAGGGCGAGGATCACATACGCGATCGGCCCGGCGTGCAGGGTGCCGCCGGCCCGGGCGGCCTTGGGGCGCCGGGCCCGTTTCGGCTCCTTCGGGGGAGTGTCCGAGGGCGGGGTCAGTGTCGTCGTCACGGCCGGTTCTCCTAACTACTGGCGCGCAGCCGGCGCGAGATGACGTAGTTGACGATCCCGATGACGATGAGGATCAGGAACATCGTCCAGGCGATCGCGGAGGCACGGCCGAGGTGCTGGTTGATCCAGCCCTGCTCGTACAGATACAGGCCGAGCGTCTGGAACTGGTGCTGGGCTCCGCCGGAGGCACCCTTGTTGGCGTCGAACAGCAGGGGCTCACCGAAGAGCTGGGAGGCGCCGATGGTCGAGACGACCACCGTGAACAGGATGGTCGGCCGCAGCGACGGCAGCGTCACATGGAAGAACTGCCGCCAGCGGTTGGCCCCGTCCAGCGCCGCGGACTCGTACAGGTCCTGCGGGATCGCCTGCATGGCCGCCAGGTAGATCAGCGCGTTGTACCCGGTCCACCGCCACACGACGATGGTCGAGACGGCGATCTGCGAGGCCCACTTGTCGTTCTGCCAGTCGACGTTGTCGATGCCGACGGAGTTCAACGCCCAGTTGATCATGCCGTAGTCACGGCCGAAGAGCAGGACGAAGACGAGCGAGGCGGCGGCGATCGACGTCGCGTACGGGGCGAGCATCGCGACCCGGTAGAAGGTCGAGGCGCGCAGCTTGTAGTTGAGGATGTGCGCGAGGCCCATCGCCATCAGCAGCTGCGGCACGGTCGAGATGATCCCGATGGTCAGCGTGTTCTTCGCCGCGTTCCAGAAGAAGTCGTCGTCGAAGATCCGCGTGTAGTTGCGGAAGCCCACCCAGTTCATGTCGGTGGGCGCGGTCAGCTCCACCTGGTGCAGCGAGGCCCAGCCGGTGTAGATCAGCGGGAACAGGCCGAACGCGAGGAACAGCAGGAAGAACGGCGAGACGAAGGCGTACGGGCTCCAGCGCATGTCCCGCTGCCAGCGGCGGGACAGCCGGGCGCGGCGGCGCTCGTCGTCGGAGGGCCCCGCGGGCGGGCGGGCCGGGGCCGCGCCCCCCTCCTTGGTGGGGGGCGCGGCAGCGGTTTCGTGCCCAGTGGTCATACGGGTCACTGGTCCAGGTTGTTGTCGATGGTCTTCACGGCGTTGTTCCAGGCGTCCTTGGCGGACTTGCCCTGGGTCACCAGGATGACGCCGTTGTCGGTCAGGCCCTGCTGGATGATCTGGTCCTTCGGGCCGATCGTCTGCACCGGGATGTTCTTGGCGGCCTCGGCGAAGATCGGGCCGATCGGCGCGTCACCGGTCATGTCGTTCTTCGCGCTCTTGACCACGTCCGAGTCGTAGGCGGCCGGGGTGCTCGGGAAGCTGCCCTGCACACCGAACAGCTTGGCCTGCTGCTCGGGCGCGGTCAGCCAGGCGGCCAGCTTCGCGGCCTCCTCGGTGTTCTTGCCGGACTTGGGCACGGTCAGGAAGGAGCCGCCCCAGTTGCCGGACTTCGGCGCCTGGGCGATGTCCCACTTGCCGGCCGCGTCGGGCTTGGACTTGCCCTTGATGTAACCGAGCATCCACGGCGGGCAGGACATCGCGGCGAACTTGCTGTTGGCGATGGTCGTGTCCCAGGCGGGCTGGAACTGCGTCTGGTTGCCGACCAGTCCGTCCTCGGCGGCCTGCGCGGTGAGGTCGAAGGCGGACTTCACGGCCGGGTTCGTCTTGTAGATGACCTTGCCGGAGGAGTCGTAGAACCGGTCCTTCTCACCGCTGAGGATCGCCTGGATCAGACCGCCGGGGGAGTCCAGGAAGGTGGTGCCCTTGGGTGCCTTCTTCTGGAACTGCTTGCCGACGTCGACGAACTTGTCCCAGCTGCCGGCCCACAGCTTGCCGACTTCCTCGCGCTCGGTGGGCAGACCGGCCGCCTTGAACAGGTCCGTGCGGTAGCAGATCGCCATCGGGCCGATGTCGGTGCCGACAGCGATGGTCTGGCCGTCCTTGGTGGTGGCCTGCTCCCACTTCCATTCCAGGTAGTCGCTCTTCTTGCCGTACTTCGACAGGTCGAGCAGCTTGTCGGACTGGGTCTGGACGATCTCGGCGATGTTGCCGACCTCGACCATCTGGATGTCCTGCAGACCACTGTTGGTGGTGAGGTGGTTGATCAGCGCGGGGTAGTAGTTCTCGTTGCGCTCGACGACCGTCTGCTGGATGTCGATGTTCGGGTGGAGCTTCTCGTACTCCTTGTACAGGCCGGACTCCTCGAAGCCGGCGGTGCCGAAGAGGCCGAGCGTGATCTTGGTCTTGCCACCGCCACCCTCGGACGAAGAGCCACCCTCGTCGCTCTTGCCGTCGTCGGCACAGCCGGCCAGCAGCCCGGCGCCCAGTGACGCGACGGCCGCGAGGACCACCACCCTGCGACGGGTGGTTCGGGTACGTGCTCGCATTGAGTCCTCCTGTTGCCCTGACGTGCCGACCCCCCGGCCAACTGCATGGTTGGGCCCGTTAGTTCTCGCGGCGGCTCGGGCGGGGAACGTGCGGGATGTGTATGTGTCAGGTACCGTGGGAGCGCTCCCACCAGTGATGAGTTGAAGACTCTCCGGTCTGGGCGGGGGTGTCAAGGGAGTGGGCACGGAGATACGTCTTCGGTTATCGGGCTGTTAACTAACTCCGAGGGTCGGAACCCGGCCGATGGCTTTCAGCCCTCGTGGGGACCGAGGACCTGGTCCCGCGGGCCGGAACAGGGGTCCGGGGCCGGCAGCCCCCGGGGGCGCCCAGTGTGCCGGTCGGGGCTGTTACATTCCAGGCCAGCGTGAAGATGACGGCGGGAAGGCGGAGCCCATGGCAAGCCACGGAGCGCGGGGCCGGAGCGGTGGCCGACCGACCCTCGAAGAGGTGGCCGCGCGTGCCGGAGTCGGTCGCGGCACGGTTTCCCGGGTGATCAACGGCTCGCCCCGGGTCAGCGACGCCACGCGGGCGGCGGTGGAGGCCGCGGTCGCGGAGCTCGGCTACGTCCCGAACACGGCGGCGCGGGCACTGGCGGCGAACCGCACGGACGCGATCGCGCTGGTGGTCCCCGAGCCGGAGGACCGCTTCTTCGCGGAGCCGTACTTCTCGGACATGCTGAAGGGTGTCGCGGCCGAGCTCTCCGAGACGGAGATGCAGCTGCTGCTGATTTTCGCGGGCAACGACCGTGAAAGGCAGCGGCTGGCCCAGTACTTGGCGGCCCACCGCGTCGACGGCGTGCTGCTGGTCTCGGTGCACGCCGACGACCCGCTGCCGGACCTCCTCTCCCAGCTGGAGATACCGGCGGTCATCAGCGGCCCGCGCTCGGCGGGGGAGACCCTCCCGTCGGTGGACTCGGACAACTACGGCGGTGCCCGCCAGGCGGTGGAGCATCTGCTCTCCCGCGGTCGCACCCGCATAGCGCACATCACCGGACGCCTCGACGTGTACGGCGCCCAGCGCCGTATCGACGGTTACCGGGACGCGCTGCGGGACGCGGGGCTCCCGGCGGACGAGGCGCTGATCGAGGGGGGCGACTTCACGGAGGAGTGCGGCACCCGGGCGATGGCGAAGCTGCTCGACCGCGCGCCCGACGTCGACGCGGTCTTCGCCGCCTCGGACGTCACGGCGGCCGGCGCCCGCCAGGCCCTGCGCGAGGCGGGCCGCCGCATCCCCGACGACGTCGCCCTCGTCGGCTACGACGACTCCGCCATCGCCCGCCACATGGACCCGCCCCTGACCAGCGTCCGCCAGCCCATCGCCGAGATGGGCCGCCACATGATCGACCTCCTCCTCACCGAGATCGCGGACCGCCGTCCGGCGGCGTCACGGGGCCTGGAGCGGCGCCAGGTCGTGGTGGCGACGGAGCTGGTGGAGCGGACGTCGTCGTAGGGGCACCGTAGGGCACCCCCGACCGCGCGGGAACGCAAGGCGGTTGGCGGTCCGCTTCAGTCGTCCAGCGACAGGCGCCAGACCGTCTCGCCGTCGTGCTGTTCGTCGGTGGGGAGCAGGCCCGCCGCTGTGGCGACCGCCGCCGACGCGGTGTGGGCGGGGTGGATGTGAGCGGTGACGGTCCGGACGTACTGACGGACCAGCCAGGTCACCAGCCCCCGGGCCGCCTCCGAGGCCAGGCCCTGGCCCTGCCACGGGGTGCCGACGATCCAGGCGATCTCTGCCTCGTGCTTCCCCGTGACCGTGGCCTGGACGGTGCCGATGAGGCTTTCGTCCGCGTGCCGGCGCAGGACCCAGTTGAGCCAGGAGACGGCCGGGTCGGGGGAACCGGTGACCAGGCGTTCGTAGCGCGCTCTCAGCTTCTCGACGGTCAGGGGCGTTCCGCCGATGAAGGTGTGCAGGGCCGGGTCGGCGAGTACGGTCGACATCTCCCCGGCGTGGTCCACGCGCAGGGGGACGAGGTCGAGACGGGCCGTGCGGATGAGTTCGGTGTGCACGCGGGCTCCCGGGAAAACGAATCAGCCGGTGACCTTTATCAAGGTCACCGGCTGATTACTCAGGGTGAGTGACGGGACTTGAACCCGCGACTTCCTGGACCACAACCAGGTGCTCTACCAGCTGAGCTACACCCACCACGACCGGCTTTACTGCTTTCAGGTTTCCCTGACCGGCCGAGAAAAAGTGTACAGGGTCCGGAGGGGTGCTCGTGCACGCCTTTTACGACGCCCCTTCGGCGGACCCTGACGCACTTACTGAGCGGGCAGGACGTACTTCGCGGCGATCGACTTGGCGGTGTCCGAGTCGGGCCCGGGCTGCGGTACGAAGACGGCCTCGCGGTAGTAGCGCAGTTCCGCGATGGACTCCCGGATGTCGGCGAGCGCGCGGTGGTTGCCGTTCTTCTCGGGGCTGTTGAAGTACGCCCGCGGGTACCAGCGCCGGGCCAGCTCCTTCACCGAGGAGACGTCGACGATCCGGTAGTGGAGGTAGCCCTCCAGCGCCGGCATGTCCCGCAGCAGGAAGCCCCGGTCCGTGCCCACCGAGTTGCCGCACAACGGGGCCTTGCCGGGCTCCTTGACGTGCTCCCGGACGTAGGAGAGGACCTGCTCCTCGGCGTCCGCCAGCGTGGTGCCGGCGGCCAGCTCGTCCAGCAGCCCGGACGCGGTGTGCATCTGACGCACCACCTCCGGCATCGTCTCCAGCGCCCGGTCCGGCGGTCGGATGACGATGTCCACTCCTTCGCCGAGTACGTTCAGCTCGGAGTCGGTGACGAGGGCGGCAACCTCGATGAGCGCGTCGTCGGACAGCGAGAGGCCGGTCATCTCGCAGTCGATCCACACCATGCGATCGTTCATGCGCCCACCCTAAAGCTGGCGTGGCCTTTTGGGATGCCCGGTGTCGCGGCCGGCCGTCCGCTCATGGCGGGACGGCCGGGCGGGATGAGTCGCTCACCCCGCCCGGCCGTCCCGTCAGGCGTCCCCGCCGCGCCGCTACGATCCGCTGCGCTGCCCCGGCAGGCTCGCCGAGAGCTGGGCCGCCGGGCCCATCGCGCTCGCCGCCGCCGTACGCCGGGTCTGCATCGGTACCGGGCCGCTCTCCGGATGGAGGACGGGTGCCGGGCCCACGGGGCCGGCCGTTCCCTCACCCTCGGTCGGCTTGTCGCCCTGCGGACGCCGGGCCCGGTACGCCGCGCGGTACGCCGCCGGGGACGAGCCCAGCTGACGGCGGAAGTGCCCGCGCAGCGCCACCGGCGAGCGGAAGCCGCAGCGGCCCGCGACCTCGTCCACCGAGTAGTCGGACGTCTCCAGCAACCGCTGCGCCTGGAGCACCCGCTGGGTGATCAGCCACTGGAGCGGGGCGGAGCCCGTCAGCGAGCGGAAGCGGCGGTCGAACGTACGACGGCTCATGTAGGCGCGCGCGGCGAGCGTCTCCACGTCGAACTGTTCGTGGAGGTGCTCCAGCGCCCAGGCGACGACCTCGGCGAGCGGGTCGGCGCCGATCTCCTCCGGTAAAGACCGATCGAGGTAGCGCTCCTGGCCGCCCGATCGGCGCGGGGGGACGACGAGCCGGCGGGCCAGTGCCCCGGCCGCCTCGTTGCCGTGGTCCGTCCGCACGATGTGGAGACAGAGATCGATTCCGGCCGCCGTGCCCGCGGAGGTCAGCACGTCACCGTCGTCGACGAACAGTTCGCGCGGATCCACGTGCACCGACGGATAGCGCTTGGCCAGCGTCGGCGCGTACATCCAGTGCGTGGTCGCGGGGCGGCCGTCCAGCAGGCCCGCCGCGGCCAGCACGAAGGCACCGGTGCACAGCCCGACGATGCGGGCACCCTCTTCGTGCGCCCGGCGCAGTGCGTCGAGCGCCTCCTCCGGCGGCGGTGAGGTGATCGAACGCCAGGCCGGCACGACGACCGTGCCCGCCCGCGAGATCGCCTCCAGGCCATGTGGCGCGGTGAGTTCCAGGCCCCCTGTGGTCCGCAGTGGGCCTTCCTCGCCGCCGCACACCAGCAGTCGGTAGCGCGGCACGCCGGCGTCCTGGCGGTCGATCCCGAACACCGACAGCGGTATGGAACTCTCGAAGATGGGGCCGCCGCTGAACAGCAGCACCGCGACGATCTCCTTGCGGCGTCGCCCGGAAAGCTTCCGGGCCGCGGCTTCCGGCGCGGCAGTGGAGTCGTGGCTCATACTGCTAAGCCCCCCTCGGTGGTCGCGGCACCCTTAACCTTTCGGGTCTGTCGCTCCAACACGTTTCCCCTCGGTCCTGCACGAGTCCCCCGCCGTAAGACGTCAAGATCGAATCTACTGTGTCGCGTGGTGCCGGGGTGACCAGTTCGGCAACCGGCACATTGTCGACATGGCAACTTGGCGTGAAGCATTCGATCACGAAGCGTTGCACTCGTGGGCCGTGCAGGGAAGTGCGCCTCGTCGCAGTGGCCAATCCACGTAGGGTGCACCGGGTCCCGGGGACCCTTTCCGTGCAGGTCGAACGGGGAGAGGGGGGTAGTTCGGGCAAGGGATGCGCGGTGGCCGGAAGTTGGCTGAAAAGATACGGGTCCGTGCGCGGAAACCGGTCAAGCGACCGGTGAGTTTCCTCCGGTGTGCCGACCGCCTCTGCGGGACCCGGTCCCGCTCCTGTGGTGGCGTCCGCGATGCGGGGCCCGTTCCTCGGCGAGCAGGCGGGCCGCGCCGCGCTCGGACTGCCGCAGCAGGACCCGGCACACGGCCGTGACGGCGGCGAGACCGAGGGCCGTGCCCGCGGCGCCGGCGAGCGAGGAGCCGTACCAGACGAGGACCACGGGCACGAGGACGCAGCTGAACGCCGCCCAGCGAACCACGTCCGTGGCGGAGTCCTCGGAGGGGGATCGGTGTCCTGTCATGCGGTGCTCCCTGGGGGTGACTGCCGAGTTCAACGCATGTTCGAGCGGTCGGTCACTGCGCGCAGGGCCGTCAGAGGCGCACGGCGCCCTGAATCCCGCGCAAACCGCCTGTACAGCGCAGCAACCATTGCGTTACGGGCGCACCCTCGTGCATGCTCCCTGGAACCCCCCACCGTCCGTGCGCGGGATCTGGGCTAAGGAGGCGTGCCGCCGTACCCTTGGGGGTATGGGGTTGGGAAGATGATTCCCGGACACAGCTCCTCCGCACACGGTCGTCCCTCCCACTAAGGATCACAACGCCGAGACAGCCATGGCCGGTCACGAATTCTTCGAACCCGCGGACCGCAAGCGGCCGGTCGCCGACCCGACGGCGGCAGAGCCCCTGGCGGCGGAAGAGCCACGCCACTCCTGCGACCCCGCTTTCCAGCACGGCGTAGTGGTCGGCTTCGACGGCTCCACCTCCAGTGAGCGCGCTCTCGCGTATGCCATCGGCATGGCCCACCGCTCCGGCTCCGGCCTGATCATCGTGCATGTCGCCAACCGGCTGCCCACGACCGTGTGGGCGGGCTGCGAGCCGCCGGTCTTCGTCGACGTACCGGACCACCGCACCGAGGTGCTCGGGCTGGAGCTCGCCTGTGCGGACTACCTCGCCGAGGTGCCCTGGATCCTCGTGGAGCGCGGTGGCGACATCTGCCACGAGCTCGAAGAGGTCGGGCGGGAGTACGAGGCGGACGCGATCGTCGTCGGCTCCACGCACGGCATCGTGGGGCGGCTCTTCGGGTCCGTCGCGGGGCGGCTCGCGAAGCGGGCGAAGCGTCCCGTCGTGGTGATTCCCTAACTCACCCTCGACCCGGGCGAGATGAGCCCCGGAGTTCCCCGGTCCCCTGTGCGTGGCGCATAAATCTACTGGCGCGTAGAGGTGTTTGTGCCTTTGTGAAGGGCATATATCGCTCACCGCACCACCGCACGGCACGCAGGGCATGGCCCGCCGCCGCCGACGGTGCTTTGAGGCGGGCTGCGGGCCGGGGCGTGACGGCAACCGGCCAAGTGGCAGCCGACGCCGGGGTATTGGGCGGCCCCGGCGAGGAGAACGGACCCCCACGTGCGGGTGGCACACGTGGGGGTCCGTTCATCTCTGTGCGCCTGAACCGGCGCGGGGCTTTTCTACTCCACCGTCACGGACTTGGCGAGGTTCCGGGGCTTGTCGATGTCCCGGCCGAGCGCCAAGGCGGTGTGGTACGCGAGGAGTTGGAGGGGGATGCCCATCAGGATCGGGTCCAGTTCGTCCTCGTTCTTCGGGACGACGATGGTGTGGTCGGCCTTCTCCTGGTGCTGGTGGGCGACGGCGAGGATCTTGCCGCTGCGGGCCTTGATCTCCTCCATGGCGGCGCGGTTCTTCTCCAGCAGGTCGTCGTCGGGGACGATCGCGACCGTGGGCAGGGCGGGCTCGATCAGGGCCAGCGGGCCGTGCTTGAGCTCGGAGGCGGGGTAGGCCTCGGCGTGGATGTAGGAGACCTCCTTGAGCTTCAGGGAGGCCTCACGGGCCACCGGGTAGCCCCGGACGCGGCCGATGAAGAGCATCGAGCGGGCGTCGGCGTAGGCCTCGGCCAGCTTCTTGATGTCGTCCTCCGCCTCGAGGATCTCGGTGATCTGCGCGGGCAGCTTGCGCAGGCCCTCGATGATCCGCTTGCCGTCACGCACCGACAGGTCGCGGGTGCGGCCCAGGTGCAGGGCGAGCAGCGCGAAGGCGACCGTGGTGTTGGTGAAGCACTTCGTGGAGACCACGCAGACCTCGGGACCGGCGTGGACGTAGATGCCGGCGTCCGCCTCGCGGGCGATCGCCGAGCCGACCACGTTCACGACGCCGAAGACCCGGGCGCCCTTGCGCTTGAGCTCCTGGACCGCGGCGAGGACGTCGTAGGTCTCGCCGGACTGGGAGACCGCGACGTACAGGGTCTCGGGGTCGACCACCGCGTTGCGGTAGCGGAACTCGGAGGCCGGCTCGGCGTCGGCGGGGATGCGGGCGAGCTCCTCGATCATCTGGGCGCCGATCATGCCCGCGTGGTACGAGGTGCCGCAGCCGAGGATCTTCACGCGGCGGATCTGGCGCGCCTCGCGGGCGTCCAGGTTGAGGCCGCCGAGGTGCACGGTGGAGAAGCGGTCGTCGATGCGGCCGCGCAGGACGCGGTCCACGGCGTCGGCCTGCTCGTGGATCTCCTTGTGCATGTACGTGTCGTGGCCGCCCATGTCGTAGGAGGCCGCCTCCCACTCGACGGTGGTGGGCTCGGACGTCGTACGGGTGCCCTCGGTGGTGTACGTGCGGAAGTCGTCGGCCTTGAGGGTGGCCATCTCGCCGTCGTCGAGAGTCACTATCTGCCGCGTGTGGGCGACCAGCGCGGCGATGTCCGAGGCGACGAACATCTCCTTCTCGCCGACGCCGAGGACGACCGGGGAGCCGTTGCGGGCCACGACGATGCGGTCGTTGAAGTCGGCGTGCATCACGGCGATGCCGTAGGTGCCCTCGATGACGCGCAGCGTCTCGCGGACCTTGTCCTCCAGCTTCTCCGCCTGGGAGCGGGCGATGAGGTGGACGAGGACCTCGGTGTCGGTCTCGGAGAGGAACTCGACGCCGTCCGCCTCCAGCTTGCGGCGCAGGTCGGAGGCGTTGTCGATGATGCCGTTGTGGACGACGGCGACCTTGAGGTCGGCCGACATGTGCGGGTGGGCGTTGACGTCGGAGGGGGCGCCGTGGGTGGCCCAGCGGGTGTGGGCGATGCCGGTGGTGCCCTTGAAGCGGGCCGGGACCTTGGCCTCCAGGTCACGGACCCGGCCCTTGGCCTTGACCATCTTCAGCCCGGCCGTCTTCGGCGAGGTGACGACGATGCCCGCCGAGTCGTAGCCGCGGTACTCCAGACGCTGGAGGCCCTCCAGGAGGAGGGGGGCGACGTCACGCTTGCCGATGTATCCGACGATTCCGCACATGTATGTGTATTTCCGTTCCCCGGTCGTGGCGACTCAGCCGTAGACGATGCGGCGCAACTGCCTGAGCGTAAGCTCCGGCGGCGCGACCGCCCGGTATTTCAGGTCCGCCTCGATCCGTTCGAAGATCTCCGCGTTCACCAGGCCCTGGGCCTGGAGCTCGCGGTGGCGGCGACGGACGTAGTCCTCGGTCGTCTCGTCGAAGTAGGCGAGCACGTCCTGGACCACCCGCAGCGCCTCGCCCCGGTTCAGGGCCGTGGAGCGCGTCAGGTGATCAACAAGGTCGTCGTGCACTCGGTAGATCCTGGGGTATCGGCGATGGCTTCGCAAGAATCCTGCCCGATTTCGGGCACGCGTCTGGGGAGAACTCTTGGAACACCATTGAATCTCTTATGAGGCCGTGTTCGTGAACCGGCCACTCCCCGTCCTGCCTTTCGTTGCCTGAGGGGACGAGTTTCGGACGCCATGGACATCCCTCGCATGGGCGTACCCGAGCGGCTCGCCGACCGCATGAGCATGGCCGAACAGCACGAGTACCTGCGCGCCAGATTCTCCCGGCGCACGATGATCAGGGGCGGTGCCGTCACCCTGGGCGCCGTCACCGGTGGCGCGTTCGTACCCGGCGCCACCGCACAGGCCACCCCCATGGCCGCTCCGCGCACCGAGACCGTCGACGGCGCGCTCGTCGCCCCGTTCGGCCGCCACCTCGCCTACGGCAACGACCCGCGCACCGAGATGACCGTCTCCTGGCAGGTCCCCGTCGCCGTCAAGCGGCCCTTCCTCCGCGTCGGCGCCCACCCCTGGGACCTCTCCCGCAAGATCGAGGCCGAGGTGCGCACCCTCCACACGCCCGCCGGCGTCGGCGTGAGCGCCGACCACACGCAGTACTACGTGCACGCCAAGCTGACCCACCTCAAGCCCGGCCGGACCTACTACTACGGCGTCGGCCACCAGGGCTTCGACCCGGCCGCCCCGCACCTCGCCGGCACCCTGGGCACCTTCACCACCGCCCCCGCGCACAAAACGCCGTTCACCTTCACGGCCTTCGGCGACCAGGGCGTCAGCTACCACGGCCTGGCCAACGACAGCCTGCTCCTCGGCCAGAACCCGGCCTTCCACCTGCACGCCGGCGACATCGCGTACGCCGACCCGGCCGGGCAGGGCAAGCCGGCCGACACCGGTTTCGACTCGCGGGTGTGGGACCAGTTCCTCGCCCAGACCGAGTCGGTCGCCAAGTCGGTGCCCTGGATGGTGAGTTACGGCAACCACGACATGGAGGCCTGGTACTCGCCCAACGGCTACGGCGGCGAGGAGGCCCGCTTCACGCTCCCCGACAACGGACCGGACCGCAAGAACCTGCCGGGCGTCTACTCCTTCGTCTACGGCAACACCGCGATCATCTCGCTCGACCCCAACGACATCTCGTACGAGATCCCCGCCAACCTCGGCCTCTCCGGCGGTACCCAGACCACGTGGTTCGAGCGGCAGCTCAGGAAGTACCGGGCCGCGAAGGACATCGACTTCGTCATCGTGTTCTTCCACCACTGCGCCTACTGCACCTCCACCGCGCACGCCTCGGAGGGCGGGGTGCGTCAGGAGTGGGTGCCGCTGTTCGAGAAGTACACGGTGGACCTGGTCATCAACGGCCACAACCACCAGTACGAGCGCACCGACGTCATCAAGGGGAACAAGGTCGCCAAGAAGCTCCCGATCGGCGAGACGGCGTACCCCGAGACCGAGGGCGTGGTGTACGTGACGGCGGGCGCGGCCGGGCGCAGCCTGTACGCCTTCTCCGCGCCGGACTCCTACGAGGGGCACCAGAACGAGGTCGACTCCGTCGCCTCCTTCGTCAACACCAAGGACGGCAAGGTCGACGAGACCGTCGACTGGTCCCGGGTGCGCTACCTCGACTACTCCTTCCTGCGGGTGGACGTGGAGCCCGCCCCGAGCGGTCACCACGCCCGGCTGAAGGTGTCGGGCATCGCTGAGACCGGTGAGCGGATCGACCACTTCACGGTGGCCCGCAAGGCCAAGTAGCCCTTCCCCGAGGGCGGTCACATCCGCTTGAGGACCGCCTGTTTGGCCAGGGTGAACTCCTCCTCCGTCAGCACCCCGGTGCGGCGCAGCTCGCCGAGCTCGCGCAGCCGGCGCAGGAGGGCGTCGTGGCCGTCCTCGGGGGCGGCGACCGCGGCAGAGGGCGGCTCCGGTCGGGTCCCGGGGGTCTTCGTCACGTCCGTGGCGGCCGCCCGGGCCGGGTGAGGGAGCCTGGCCTGGACGGCCGCCGCGACCAGGGCCAGCAGCGCGTCCTTCTTGAAGCCCCACAGCTCCACCGCGTTGGGGTCGTACTTCGCCGGCGCCTCGGTGGGCGCGTCGCGCAACCGGAAGCGCAGGCAGCCGTTCTCCAGGCCGACCGCCGGACGCCACTCCACGGCGGCCAGGTCGGCGAGGGCGAGGGTGCGGATGCCCGCGGCCGCCTTGGTGTCCTCCGTCCACCAGTTCCACTCCAGCCGGACGTGCTCCCCGTCGAAGCTCGCGGTGCCGTCCCCGGCGGAGAAGGACAGCGGCACCGCCGGGCCCGGCAGCAGGTACTCGGCGACCGGCACGGCGGGCACCCGGTCCAGCGCCAGGGCGGCGCGCACCTGCTCCACGACGTACTCGGCGACGCCGTAGCGGTCGGCCTCGACGATGAGCTGGTACGGGTCGTCGGGTTCGGTCAGCCGGCCGCCGACGGCGTGCAGCAGCGGGTCGGAGCCGTCGCGCAGCCGCAGCCTGAGCCGTCCCGCCCGGCGCCCCTGCTCGAAGGAGACACCGGCCAACGCGCCGAGCGGCACGACCAGTTCACCCAGGGTCCGGCGGAACAGGCTCACGCTCTTGTCGCGTCCCGGGGTCAGCCGCAGGGCGTCGCCGTCGAAGGCCCAGGTGCCGTCCCGCTGGATGATTTCCGCCATGGGCAAAGTCTGGCATTCCAGGCCCGGTTGCCCAGGGGCCGTCGGCTTGATGGCAGTGGGGTGGACGCCGACGGGGTGGCCGTCGCAGAGTTGGTCTCTACCAATTCAGGGCCGAAGGGGGCCAGCCGTGAGACCGCGCCACCGCACCACTCCCCGTATGACCCGACTGCTCGGCTCGTTGCTGCTGATGGCGGCCGCGGGCTCCTTCACCGTCGGGGCGGCACCCTCGGCGTCCGGCGCCGGGGCGCGGCCCCTCGACGAGGTGGTCCCGGCGCCCGCGTCGGTCGCGCCGGGCGGTTCGCCGTACCGCATCACCCGCGGCACGCACATCCGTGTCGACGGCGGCCGGGAGGCGCGCCGTGTCGGGGAGTACGTCGCGGACGTCCTGCGCCCCTCGACCGGGTACCCGCTGCCGGTCACCTCCGGCGGCCGCGGGGGCATCCGGCTGCGGCTGGCCGAGGGCCCGTTCGGCGCCGAGGGCTACCGGCTCGACAGCGGCGCCCGGGGCGTCACCATCACCGCCGCCCGGCCCGCGGGCCTCTTCCACGGTGTCCAGACCCTGCGCCAGCTCCTCCCGGCCGCCGTCGAGAAGGACTCGGTCCAGCCCGGGCCCTGGCTGGTCGCGGGCGGCACGATCTCGGACAGCCCGCGCTACGGCTGGCGCGGCGCGATGCTGGACGTCTCCCGGCACTTCTTCACCGTCGAGCAGGTCAAGCGGTACATCGACCAACTCGCCCTGTACAAGGTCAACACGCTGCATCTGCACCTGAGCGACGACCAGGGCTGGCGGATCGCCGTCGACTCCTGGCCGCGCCTGGCCACCCACGGCGGCTCCACGCAGGTCGGCGGCGGGCCCGGCGGCCACTACAGCAAGGCCGACTACCAGGAGATCGTGCGCTACGCCGCCTCCCGCTATCTGGAGGTCGTGCCCGAGATCGACATGCCGGGCCACACCAACGCGGCCCTCGCCTCCTACGCCGAGCTCAACTGCGACGGCGTGGCACCCCCGCTGTACACCGGCACCGAGGTCGGCTTCAGCTCGCTGTGCGTCGGCAAGGACGTCACGTACGACTTCGTGGACGACGTGATCCGGGAGCTGGCCGCGCTCACACCGGGCCGGTATCTGCACATCGGCGGGGACGAGGCGCACTCCACGAGCCATGAGGACTACGTGAAGTTCATGGACCGGGTGCAGCCCGTCGTCGCGAAGTACGGCAAGACCGTGGTCGGTTGGCACCAGCTGACCGGGGCGACCCCGGCGAGGGGCGCGGTGGCCCAGTACTGGGGGCTGGACGGGACGAGCGCGCAGGAGAAGGAGCGGGTCGCGGCGGCCGCGCGCGCCGGGACCGGGATCGTGCTGTCCCCGGCGGACCGGGTCTACCTCGACATGAAGTACACCGCGGACACCCCGCTGGGGCTGGACTGGGCGGGGTTGGTCGAGGTGAGGCGGGCGTACGACTGGGATCCCGGCGACTACCTGCCGGGTGTGCCGGACGAGGCGATCCGCGGTGTCGAGGCGCCGATGTGGACCGAGACGCTCACCACGTCCGACGACATCGAGTACATGGCGTTCCCGAGGCTGGCGGGGGCGGCGGAGCTCGGCTGGTCGCCGGCCGCCACGCATGACTGGGAGCGGTACAAGGTGCGGCTCGCCGCGCAGGGGGCGCGGTGGGAGGCGCTGGGGATCACCTACTACCGGTCGCCGCAAGTGCCCTGGCCCGCGGGCTAGCTGACCGTACATGGACGGGCGCCCCGGGGGACCGTACCCCGGGGCGCCCGTCTGTCTCCGGCTCAGAACCCCGCGATCGGGTTCTTCAGGGTGCCCACCAGCTGCAACGCGCCCGCCGGGTCCGACAGGTCCACCATCTGCCGGTTGTCGCGCAGTTGGAGGCGGTTGAGGCAGGACAGGGCGAACTCCGGGGCGAACATGTCGTACTGCCGGAACCTGTCGGCGAGTTCGGGCACCGACGCCTGGTACGCGCGGGTGACCTCCGCGACCGTCCGCCAGAAGTCGTCCTCCTGAAGGACGCCCTCGGCGGCCAGGTTCGCGGCGAGGAAGCGGAAGAAGCAGTCGAAGACGTCCGTGAAGATCGACAGGAGCTTGGTGTCCTCCGGGACGTCCACGCGCAGCCGTTCGACCGCGGGCGGCAGCACCGCGTCGACGTCCATGACCGCGATCTCCTCGGCGATGTCCTTGTAGATCGCGCGCTCGACGACGCCGTCCTTCAGCACGAGGATCACGTTCTCGCCGTGCGGCATGTAGACCAGGTCGTAGGCGTAGAAGCTGTGCAGCAGCGGGGTGAAGTACGCCGTCAGGTAGCGGCGGAGCCATTCGGCCGGCTTCAGGCCCGACCGCTCGATCAGCGCGCCCGCGAAGGACCTGCCCTCGTGGTCGACGTGGACCAGGGAGGCCATGGTGGCCAGGGACTCGCCGTCCCGCAGCTGGTTCACCGGGCTCTCGCGCCACAGCGCGGCCAGCATCTTGCGGTACGGCGAGTAGCGGTCGGTCGCCGCCTCGTACTCCAGGTGCCGGTAGCCGACGGCGGCGCGCTCGCGGATGATCGACAGGCCCGTCGACTTCAGCACGGGGTCGTTGTCGATGAGCTGGGCCAGCCAGTCGTTGATCGCCGGGGTGGCCTCCATGTACGCCGCCGAGAGGCCGCGCATGAAGCCCATGTTGATGACGGACAGGGCCGTCTTCACGTAGTGCTTCTCGGGGCTGGAGCGGTTGAAGAAGGTCCGGATGGACTGCTGGGCCAGGTACTCGTCGTCGCCCTCGCCCAGACAGACCAGGTGCCGACGGGCGACCTCGGCGGCGAAGGTGACGGACAGCTTGTTCCACCACTGCCAGGGGTGCACGGGGATGAGGAGGTAGTCGGCCGGGTCGAGGCCCTGGGCGGTGAGCGTGGCGTGGAGGCGCTCGACCGTCCCCTCGCCCAACTCCTGCCGTACGAAGGTCTCGTACTCGACCCCGACACCGGCCGTGAACGCGGCGCGTGAGCGGTGGGCGGCGAGCCAGACCAGGCGGACGGGGCTCGCGGTCTCGGGGGCGTACGCCAGGTACTCGTGGATGCCGAAGCCGAGCCGGCCGTTGTTGGCGACGAAGCAGGGGTGGCCCTCGGTCATGCCGGTCTCGATGGCCTGGAAGCCGCTGGTGGCGAGCTCCGCCACCGGGACCTGGGGCTTGGTGAGCTTGTAGCAGGTGCCGGAGAGGGTGGAGGAGATCTCCTCCAGGTAGACCGGCAGGATCTCCTCGCTCAGGCCCAGCGCCTGCCTCAGCTCGACGAAGAAGTCCAGCGCGGCGAGGGGGAGGTCGACGCCGTCCCGGCGACGGGAGATCGAGTCGGCGTCGACCTGCCAGTGGTCGAGGGCGCGGCGGACGGCGGTGAACCCGTAGCGGGTCAGACCGTCGTCGCTGCGGACCTCGAAGCGGCCGTCGGCGGTGGCCTCGGGCGTGATGAGCCGCTCGTGGGCGAACTCGGCGAGCGCCTTGCGCAGGAGGAGGCGGTTGGCCTGCTCCCAGCGTTCGGGGGAGAGGTGGGCGACGGAGTCGGTCAGGCTCATGCGGAGACCTCCGCCCTCTTCGCCGCCGCGCGGAACTGCTCGCGGGTGCAGAAGCTGAGCAGCGCCTTCTTCTCCGGCTTCTGGATCTCCCGCTCGGGCACGAACCCGACGGCCTCGTTCAGGGCGTGGACGGCCTTGTTGGAGACGTCCGGCTCGACGACGACCCGCTCGACGGCCGGGTCCTCGAAGAGGTGGGCCATGACGGCGGTGATGACGGACCGGGTGAAGCCGTGCACCGGCCTGTCGGTCGCGGGCGTGAGGAAGTGCATGCCGACATCGCCCGGCCGGGGCTCGTACAGGCCGACCAGCTCGCGGTGGGCGGGGTCGTACCTCTCCATCAGGAAGGCGGGGACGCCGTGGCTGTCGAGGCCCAGCAGCGCGTGGTGGTGCTCGTCGGCGGCGATCTCCATGTACGCGCGCTCGACGTCCTGAAGTTTCGCGTCCTGCATCATCCAGAACGCGGCCTTGGGGTGGGTGACCCAGCCGTGCAGCAGCTCGGCGTCCCTCAGCGGGTCGAGCGGGCGGAAGGTGAAGGTGCGGGGGGTGGTCATACGGAGAACTCCTGGAACGCGATGGTCTTCTCGACCGGGTAGTACTCGCTGCCGAGCAGCTCGCGGATGATGTAGCTGTTGCGGTACGCGCCCATGCCCAGGTCGGGCGAGGTGATGCTGTGGGTGTGCACGCCGGCGTTCTGAAGGAAGACCCCGCGGCCGGTGACATCGATCGAGTAGTTGCGGGCGACGTCGAAGTTGCCGTGCGCGTCCCGCACCAGACGGTCCTGGACCGGCGCGAGGAACTCCGGCTCGGCGTACCGGTAGCCGGTGGCGAGGACCAGGCCCTGGGTCTGGAGGTCGTAGTCCTTCTCCTGCTCCTCCTGGCGGAAGGAGAGGGTGTACGTGCCGTTCTCGTACCGGGCGGCGTTCAGGGAGGAGTTGGTGAGCAGCCGGGTGGGGACGGGGCCGCCGAGGTTCTTCTGGTAGAGCAGGTCGAAGATCTCGTTGATGAGGTCGCCGTCGATGCCCTTGAACAGGCCCTTCTGCTCGGCGGTGAGCCGGTAGCGGGTGCTCTCCGGCAGCTCGCGGTAGTAGTCGATGTACTCCGGGGAGGTCATCTCCAGCGTGAGCTTGGTGTATTCGAGGGGGAAGAAGCGCGGGGAGCGCGTCACCCAGTTCAGCCGGTAGCCGTGGACGTCGATCTCGCCGAGCAGGTCGTGGTAGATCTCGGCGGCGGACTGGCCGGAGCCGACGATCGTGATCGAGTCCTTCTTCTGGAGCTCCGCCTTGTGCTGCAGGTAGCGGGAGTTGTGGAAGAAGTCGCCGCCGAGGCCCCGCACGGCCGCCGGGTAGTGCGGGGAGGTGCCGGTGCCGAGGACGAGGTGGCGGGCGCGGAAGACCTCACCGGCCTCGGTCCTCACCACGTACAGCTCGTCCTCGTGGGTGACCTCCGCGACGGTCGTGGAGAAGCGCACGCTGCTCAGCTTGTTCGCGGCCCAGCGGCAGTAGTCGTCGTACTCCACCCGCAGCGGATAGAAGTTCTCGCGGATGTAGAACGAGTACAGCCGGCCCTTCTCCTTCAGGTAGTTCAGGAAGGAGTACGGCGAGGTCGGGTCGGCCAGGGTGACCAGGTCCGACATGAACGGCGTCTGGAGGTGGGCCCCTTCGAGGAACATGCCCGCGTGCCACTCGAAGCCGGGCTTCGACTCCAGGAAGACACCGTTGAGTTCGTCGATGGGCTCGGTGAGACAGGCCAGGCCGAGGTTGAAGGGGCCGAGCCCGATCCCCACGAAGTCGAGGGTCGTGGTCGGGTTTTCAGGACGCGCGGTCAAGGGACTCTCCCAGGTACTGCTCGGCGTGGCCGGCGATCAGGTCGAGGACGGCCGCGATGTCGTCGGTCGTCGTCTCGGGGTTGAGCAGGGTGAACTTCAGATAGTGGCGACCGGCGACCTTGGTGCCCGCGACCACCGCGTCGCCGGAGGCGAACAGGGCCTTGCGGGCGTACAGGTTGGCGCGGTCGATCTCGGCCGGGTCGGTCACGGCGGCGGGGATGTAGCGGAAGACCAGGGTGGACAGCGTGGGCTCGACGACCACGTCGTAGCGCGGGTCGGCGGCGAGGATCCGCCAGCCCTCCACCGCGAGGTCGCACACCTCGTCGAAGAGCTGCCCGATGCCGTCGGCGCCCATCACGCGCAGGGTCATCCACAGCTTGAGGGCGTCGAAGCGGCGGGTGGTCTGGAGGGACTTGTCCACCTGGTTGGGGATGCGTTCCTGCACCATGCGGCGCGGGTTGAGGTACTCCGCGTGGTAGGTGGCGTGCCGCAGGGTGGCCGCGTCCCGGACCAGCACGGCGGAGGAACTCACCGGCTGGAAGAAGGACTTGTGGTAGTCGACGGTGACCGAGTCGGCGCGCTCGATGCCGTCGATCCGGCCGCGGTACTTCACCGAGGCGAGCAGTCCGCAGCCGTAGGCGGCGTCGACGTGCATCCAGGCGCCGTACTGCTCGCACAGCTCGGCGATCTCGGGCAGCGGGTCGATGGAGCCGAAGTCGGTGGTGCCGGCGGTGGCGACGACCGCCATGGGGACGAGACCGTCGGCCTTGCAGCGCTCCAGCTCGTGGGCGAGCGCGACGGTCTGCAGGCGCTTGTTCTGGTCGACCGGGAGGGTGACCACGGCGTCCTGGCCGAGGCCCAGCAGCTTCGCGGACTTCTTCACGCTGAAGTGGCTGACCTCGGAGGCGAAGATGCGCAGTTTGCCGAGGGAGTCGGTCTTGGCCTCCTCCCGGGCGAGCAGCAGGGCCTGGAGGTTGGACTGACTGCCGCCGGAGGTGAAGACGCCGTCGGCGTTCGGGCCGAGCCCGATCCGCGCGTTCGTCCAGTCGATGAGCTTGCGCTCGATGAGGGTGCCGCCGGCCGACTGGTCCCAGGTGTCCAGGGAGGAGTTGACCGCGGAGAGGATCGCCTCGCCGAGCACGGCCGGGATGACGACCGGGCAGTTGAGGTGGGCGAGGTAGCGCGGGTGGTGGAAGTAGACCGCGTCGCGGAGGTAGACGTCCTCCAGCTCGTCGAGGACCGCCGCGGTGTCGAGCAGCGGCTTGTCGAGGTCGATCGCGTCGATGGTGGGGGCGAGGGCGTCGACGGTGACACCGGTGAACGGACGGTCGGTGGCGGCGAGTTTGGCTGCCACCCGCTCGATACCTTCGGTCACGGAGCGGCGGTACTGCTCCGCGGTCGTGTCATTGAGCAGGTGCGAGCGCATGCTGGGGGTCCTCCGGTGGGGAGCAGTCCGTGCGGGGCGGACGGGGGTGGGGACGCGATCTTCGATCTCGCTTGACCTTACTTAGGTTAGCCTAACCTAAGTAAGGTGGGTCAAGTGTGGCGTCATCCGTGACGACGATCACGTCCGCTGCGGTCGGCACCGCCTGGGCAGCAGTCACCGCCGCGCGCCGGGGAGCCGGGGGCGTGCGGCGGTGGGTGTCGCTTTCCGTGGGTCACTCCGCGGCGCGGAGCTGCTCCTCGGTCAGGCCCTGTCGCCAGTAGCCGACGAAGGTGACGCTGCGGCGGTCCACCCCGCGCTCACCGACGAAGTGCCGGCGCAGCTGCTTCACGCGGCTCGACTCGCCCGCGATCCAGACGTACGGGCGCTCGGCGGGCGGGAGGTGGGCGGCACGGAGGGCGCCGAGGGCCATGGGGGACCCCTCGGCGCCCTCCTGGTCCGCCGCGAACCGGTCGCGCACGAACCAGGTGATCTCGGCGTCCGCCTCGGTCACCAGGTCCTGGATGTCCGCGGCGTGCTGCACCTCCAGCCAGACCCGGGCCCGGGTGCCGGCCGGCAGCGACTCGACGATCGCGGAGGCGGCCGGAAGGGCGGTCTCGTCACCCCAGATCAGCACGAGGTCGGTGCCCTCGGCGGGCCGGAACCGGATGGCCCGGTTGTCGGCGATCGCCGGGCCCAGCAGCAGGACGCGGTCACCGGCGGCGGCGCGGGAGGCCCAGCGGGAGGCGGGGCCCGCCGGGGTGGCTGCGCCGGGCTCGACGCCGTGCAGGACGAAGTCGATGTCGATCTCGGTGGTGTTCCCCAGCGGGTCGCGGCGCAGGCCGCGGAGCGTGTACGAGCGCATCACGGCCCGTACGTCGTCGGGGAGTTCACGCCACGCCTGCCACCAGCCGTCACCGAGCTCGATCGGGACCGCGGGCTCGGTCTGCCCCGGGTGGGGCAGGAACAACGACAGCGACTGGTCGCGCCCGTGGGAGCAGAACTCCCGCAACTCGTCCCCGGCGAAGGTGATCCGGACCAGCGACGGCCCGAGCCGCAGCGTCCGTACGACCGTCAGGGAGAAGAAGCGGAACGGGGCGGCGACGGCGGTGGTCATGGGGTGCGCTCCTGATCAGGGGGCGAAGTGACGTTTTCAGGGGCGCGGGGAACTGCGCGACCAGCCACGACGGGCCCGCAGTTCACCCGCTGCATCGAGCCCGTTCCTCAGCTGACCTTCTTCGCGTTCTCGAGAGCCTCGGCGAGCGTCTCGAGCAGCGGTGTGCACTTGTCGTAGGACAGGATCGGCTCGGGCGAACGGGAGATGACCTGCCCGGCCTTGACCGCGGGCAGCTTCTTCCAGGTGGCCTCGGTGATGTCGGCCGGCTGGATCGTCGAGGAGCGGTCGTCCATCATGATGATGTCGGCCTGGTACTTGTCGACGTTCTCCCAGCTCAGCGACTCGTACCAGCCGCCGCCCTTCGCCTTGGACTTCTCCGAGGGCTCGACGAAGTTCACGCCGAGGGCCTTGAAGTACTCCAGGTCGATGGAGAGGTTGGTGCCGGAGACGTAGAAGAGGTCCTGGCTCGCGGAACCGGCCAGCACCTTGATGTCGGGCTTCGCCTTGGCGGCGGCGCGCAGCCGGGTCGCGGCGGCCTCGAACTTCTTCTTGGCCTCGGTCACCTTCGCGGCCGTCATGTCGGCGCCCAGGGACTCGGCAAGCTCCCACATGCGCTGGAGCGGCGCGGTGATCTGACGGTCGTAGACGGAGATGCCGACGCTCGGGGCGAGCTTGGCGATCTTGTCGGCGGAGGCCGCGGGGACGTACCAGAGGGTGCCGGCGTCGTCGAACATCGTGGTGATGAGGACGTCCGGGGCGAGCGCGGCGTACTTCTCGACGTTGAACTGGTCCCAGACGTTGCCGAGGATCTCGACCTTGGAGATGTCCATGTCGCCGGCCTGCACGTCGGCTTTGCCGTCGGTGGTCTTGGTGGGGCCGAAGACGCCCTTCACGGAGATGCCGTAGTCGTACAGCGCGGCGGCGACACCGGTGAACGCGACGATGTTCGCGGGGACCTTGTCGAGCGAGACGGTCTTGCCGCGGTCGTCCTTGAACGTCCAGGGGCCGGACTTCGCGGCGGTCGTCCCCTTGTCAGAACCACCGCTTTTCGCGTCGTCGTCACCGCAGGCTGCGAGCACGGCACCGAGACCGAGGGCGCCGCCCGCGGCGAGGATGCCACGGCGGGTGAGGTGGGTGGCTCTGGCGTTGGACATGTGTGTGGCTGCTTTCGAACGGGGCGGATCGCCCGCCGGACAAGTTCGAATGAAGGTTAGCCTAACCTCATCACTTGTCCAGGGGCGGGACCCCTTTGATCGGAAGCTGTGCGACCCCTGTGGGGTGGGCGGTCAAGGCTTTCAGGACCCAACTTCCCTGCAAGTCACGCCCGTTGGGCTGCTTGCATTTTCAGGTAAGGGTGGATGGCGGGCCGATCACGCGGTGAGTGTGACAACCCTCCACTCAGCCCTTGACGCGTCTGGTCATGGCTCTCACCAGATCGGTCCTGGTCACTTGCAGGGCAAACCTCTTGTCGTTGCCCGGCGCGGGCTTCGCGTACCAGGGCAGGCCGCGACGGCGCCACTTGGCGGGTGCAAGGTCCTGGGGGAGCTCAGGGAGAGGTAGTGACCACCTTCCGAGCCGGACTTCACCGCGCCAGACGCCACTCGGAAGCTCGCTGACCGGTACTCGTACGGCGAACTCGGCGCTCTCGGTAGAGCGGCGGGCGGAGAAGGTGACGAGGTGCCCCTGCTCGTCGGTCAGCGTCACGGTGAGAGCGGCCTCCGGGTAGTCAGCGAGCGTGCAGCGGCCGGTGAACTCCAGCTCGGTGGGTGCGTCGGAGGCCCAGCGGACGGTGTCGATGCTCAGGTGCGGCAGTACGTCGTGCTTCTGCTCGCCGATGTCGAGGGTGAAGTTGCCGTGCGGCCTGGTGGCATAGAGGGTGACGGCGCGCATGTCCCCCGCGAGATCAATGACGCGCGTAGAGGCCGTGCCCGAGACGTCGGAGGCCCGCTTGGTACCGATGCGGACCTCTCGTGACAGACCCTGGGCGCCGATCGCGAGGGAGATGTCCCACAGCCCGTCGCTGAGAGGGCTGCCGTCGGCGGCCGTGGCGAGGTCGACGGCGGCTTCGAAGCCGGCCTGTTCGTACGCGAACCGGCCTTCGTCATCGTCGGCGCCCAGACCAGGGGTCGCGGTGTGCGTGACCGGCAGTCGGTACTCCACTGACGTGTCGCGCTCGCGTAGGACCAACTCGGTGGTGACGTCGCGGGTTTCTATTCGGTGGATGTAGGCGTGGCCGGCCGCATGCAGTGTGGTGCCGTTGATCTCGGCCCGGGTGACGTGGTGGCGTGTAGCCAGCTGAGCAGTGACGTCGTAGCAGATGTCGGGGATGCTCCGGTCGGTGTCACGGAGGAACGGGTATCGGGCGAGGGCGCGCCCGTCCTCGACGATGACGGGAGTGGCCGCCTTGCTCTCCTTGATCTGCCTCTCGAAGGCGATCAGTTCCAGGAGCTCGTCGAGCATGTGATGGCGCACCAAGTGCACCCTGAGGCGGGCCATGGCCGAGAGGTGGTCGTTCATCCCGTGGTGCCACAGCGGCTCGATGATCCCGGCGAGCTGACGCAGCATCTTCTGCTGCGTCTCGCGGGGTTCGTGAACCAGGTGGTCTCGCAGGATCTCCTGTACCTCCACGGTCAGGTGACGATGTGCGAGGTGGTCGCGTCCGGGGCCGGAGGGTACGTGCTCGAGGAGCAGATCGACCATGTGCGGCAGGAACCGCAGCCGGGGCTCCGAACCCCGGTTGAGGACGGTGGTGTTGCCTCCGTCCTCCCGCAGGGTGCAGTACATGCAGTCATAGTCCGCAATCACGGAGATGCCTGACGCCCGCAGGTACGCAAGGGCCACGAATGGCTGGTCCTCGCCGATGGGCAGGCCGGTCGGGAAGCGCAGCGCGTGCCGTTCCAGCAGGTCACGACGGAACAGCTTGAGTGGGTTGAGGGCCCAGTACACACGGGAGTTGAAGACGTCCGTCTTCGGCTGGTTGCGCTTGAACATGGTCATGGGGAGGTTGCGCCCACCAACGCCCACCATTTTGCCGAGGACGATGTCAGTGCCGTTCTTCTCGGCCATCGAGACCATGCGTTCCAGGGTCTCGGGCCCCAGATGGTCGTCGGCGTCCAGGAAGAACACGAAGCGCCCCTGGGCGAGGTCGAGTCCGGTGTTCCTTGGCGCTGCGGGACCGCCGGAGTTCTCCTGGTGGACCACCTGCATCAACCCGGGGTACATGCCCGACAGTCGGACCAGCTCCTCCGCCGTCCCGTCGGTCGAGCCGTCGTCGACGACGATGACCTCCAGCGCCTCCTGGCCGATACTTTGCTCCGCAACGGAGGAAATGCATCGAGTCAAGTAGGGCATCGCGTTGTACGCGGGAATAATGATCGAAACGGTTGGATCGGCCATCCTGATGATCTCCAAAAGGTGGGGGCACGCCCCTTTTTGGATGGCTCATTTTCCGGTACCGACGTGACCGCGGGGCGCCATTTGTGAGGGAAAGGTGCCGCAAGGGTTGTGAAGATATCATGAGGTGCCCGCGATCGCCAGGTGACTTCTGCAGCAGTGCCTGGTCGCGCCAGGTCCACGCCGTATGGCCGGATGGTTGATTTGGGTGTGTCTCGACCGGAAAAGCGCTCTCTGATGACGACCTCGTGGATATCTTCGCTCCAGCAGACTGTTCCGAGGTCGGAACGCTAGAAGACCAGCCAGCGGCGATGCGGAAGCTGTTTCGCATGAAATGAAGTTGATTCACCTTGGGCAAATCTGATGGCCCCGCCAGATAATTCCGGTGGGGGCATCAGGGCGATGTGACGGCAGCTCTGACGGCAAACGTCAGCGGACAGCTGCTGTGGTGGGCGGGTCGTCTGGGGCGTCGTCGGCCGGGGGTTCCGCGCGTACCAGCTTGCTTGCCCACGCGTGCCGCCTTCGCACGGCTTCAGGGACGGCGATGCCACGGAGGCGAGGACGCCGCTGGTGGGGTCATCGGGCACCGCCGTTCTCCGTCTTGCCGTAACGCCGGAAGGACGCCGTCTCCACCGTCCACGGACCGAACGGCACCGAGTCCCCGAAGATGTACGGCTCCTTGCTGCTGTACCGGCCCTTGCACGGCTCGGAGTGCACCTCGATCGTCCCGGTCCGGGGGTCGACGATCAGGTAGTGGGCGATGCCCATGGCCGGATACTCGGTGAGTTTGTCGCCGTAGTCGTTGTTCGGGTTGGACGGGGAGACGATCTCGACGACGGCCAGGGCTTCTGTGGCGTCGACGGCGAGACCTTCTTCGTCGAGTACGCGCTCCGGGATGACGACCGCGTCAGGGCGGCGCATGCGGCCGATCGACGGATGTTCGATCTCGGGGCCGTTCGCGCAGATGTAGCCGGGGTGGGTGGTGAGCAGTTGCTCGTCCAGTTGCTTGCAGATGCGGCGTACGGTGCCCTCGTGGCGCTTCGACGGGCGCCTCATGGCCAGTACCGGGCCCGACGGACCGATCTCGACGGTCCAGGAGCCCTCAAGGCGCTCAGCGTGGGCTCCGAGGTCCGCGGCGATCGCGCGCATCTTGGCGTAGTCCATACCCGAAACGTAACGAGGGTTGCGCAGAGTGGTCATCCGTTCCGACCGGAGTATGCGGAGGTCGTGAACGGACCGGGGCCGGTGGCACCCGCAGGACGTCGGCCCGAGTCCCTCGGAGTCGGGCCGACGTCATCCCTCAGCTCGTCAGGCCCAGTTCCCGCGCGATCAGCATCCGCTGCACCTCGCTCGTGCCCTCCCCGATCTCCAGGATCTTGGAGTCACGCCACATGCGGGCCACCGGGTACTCGTTCATGAAGCCGTAGCCGCCGTGGACCTGGGTGGCGTCGCGGGCGTTGTCCACCGCGACCGTCGACGAGTAGAGCTTGGCGAGGGCCGCCTCCTTCTTGAAGGGCTCGCCCGAGACCAGGCGGGAAGCGGCGTCGCGCCAGGCCAACCTCGCCGTGTGGGCCTTCATCTCCATGTCGGCGATCTTGAACTGGATGGCCTGGTTGGAGCCGATCGGCCGGCCGAAGGCGTGGCGTTCCTTGGCGTACTTCACCGACTCGTCCACACAGCCCTGGGCCAGCCCCGTCGCCAGCGCCGCGATCGCGATGCGGCCCTCGTCGAGGATGCGCAGGAACTGGGCGTAGCCGCGGCCCTCGGTGCCCAGCAGGTTCTCCGCCGGGACCCGGACGTCGGTGAAGGACAACTCCCGGGTGTCGGAGGCGTTCCAGCCGACCTTGGAGTACGGGGCCGCGACCGAGAAGCCCGGGGTGCCGGAAGGGACGATGATCGAGGAGATCAGCGGCTTGCCGTCCGGCTTGCGGCCGGTGACCGCCGTGACCGTCACCAGGCCCGTGATGTCCGTGCCCGAGTTGGTGATGAAGCACTTGGTGCCGTTGATCACCCACTCGTTCGTCGACTCGTCCAGGCGGGCCGTGGTGCGGGTCGCGCCCGCGTCGCTGCCGCCGTCCGGCTCCGTCAGACCGAACGCGCCAAGGATCTCGCCCGAGCAGAGCCGGGGGAGCCACTCCCGCTTCTGCGCCTCCGTGCCGTACAGGTGGAACGGCATCGCGCCCAGCGACACCCCCGCCTCCAGGGTGATGGCCACCGAGGAGTCCACCCGCGCCAGTTCCTCCAGGGCCACGCCCAGCGCCAGGTAGTCGCCGCCCATGCCGCCGTACTCCTCCGGGAAGGGCAGGCCGAACAGGCCCATGCGGCCCATCTCCCGGACGATCTCGTAGGGGAACTCGTGGTGCTCGTAGTACTCACCGATCTTCGGCGCCACGACGTCGTGCGCGAACTCCTCGACCGTACGGCGGAGTTCGTCGAGTTCGGGGGAGAGACGATGGTCCATGGCGGGTCACTGCTCCTTGTGGGACAGGGCTCGGACGGTGCGGGACGGGCTGGGTCGGCCCAGTTGTTCGGCCATCCAGACGCTGGTGGCGACGAGACGGTCGAGGTCGACGCCGGTGTCGATGCCAAGGCCCCGCAGCATCCACACGAGGTCCTCGGTGGCGAGGTTGCCGGTGGCGGACTTGGCGTACGGGCAGCCGCCGAGGCCGCCCGCGGAGGCGTCGACCGTGGTGACGCCGTGCTGGAGGGCGGCGTAGGTGTTGGCGAGGGCCTGGCCGTAGGTGTCGTGGAAGTGCACGCCCAGGATCTCCACGGGCACGCCGTGGCCGGTCAGTTCGCTCAGCAGCGCCCGGACGTGGCCCGGCGTCGCCACGCCGATGGTGTCGCCCAGGCTCAGCTCGTCGCAGCCCATGTCGAGCAGCGCCCGGCAGACGTCCACCACCTGCGGGACGGGCACCGGGCCCTCCCAGGGGTCGCCGAAGCACATCGACAGATAGCCGCGGACATGGACGCCGGCCTCCTTGGCGCGCGTCACGACCGGCGCGAACATCGCGAGCGCCGCGTCCAGGGTCCGGTTGAGGTTGGCCTTGGCGAAGGACTCGCTGGCACTGGCGAAGACGGCCACGCGGGTGGCCTTGAGCGCCAGGGCGCGGTCCAGGCCGCGTTCGTTCGGCACGAGCACCGGCAGGTCCACCGGGAGGTCGGCGACCTGCGGGAACAGCTCCTCCGCGTCGGCCAGTTGGGGCACCCATCGCGGGTGGACGAAGCTGGTCGCCTCGATCGTGGTCAGGCCCGCGTCGGCCAGACGGCGGATGAACTGCGCCTTGACCGCCGTCGGGACCGTGCCCTTCTCGTTCTGCAGCCCGTCGCGGGCACCCACCTCGTGGATGCGCACCCGGGCGGGCAGGCCGGGTTCGGGGACCGTCATGGGCAGGTTCACGGCGCCGCCTCCTCATGGGGGGCGATCACGGCCAGCACCTGGTCCATGGCGACCGTCGCGCCGGGGGTGACGTCGAGTTCGGCGACCGTACCGGCGTGCGGGGCGGAGACGACGTGCTCCATCTTCATCGCCTCCACCACCAACAGGCTCTGCCCCGCGGCCACTTCGTCACCGAGCGCGACCTTCACCACCGTCACCGTCCCCGGCATGGGCGCGGTGAGCGAGTCGGCGCCCGCGTGCTTGGCGCCGGTGAGGGAGGCGGCCACCGGGTCGTGGTCGCGCACCTGCCAGGCGTCACCGTCGCGGCCCAGCCAGGTGCCGTCCGGCAGGGCGCTGAAGGTGTGGGTGCGGCCGTCGAGCTGGAAGGTGAACCGGCCCTCGGCGACCGAGGTCGGCGGCCGCCCCGCGAGCGGTGACTCCGCGCCGTCGAGCAGCACCTCCACCCCGCCGCCCGGGGTGCTGCGCACGCGGACGGCGAGCGCGTCGTGACCGGCGGCGTGCAGGTGGTGCGGCGTCCAGACCGGCTCGCCGCCCAGCCGCCAGCCGCTCGGGACGGAGTACGGATCGACCCAGCCGGAGTCCGGCGCGGGGGCCAGAGCGGCGTGCCGCACCAGCGCCGCGGCCGCGTAGACCGCCGGCGGTACGTCGGTGGGGACGAGCGCCGCCACCTCCCGCTCCACCAGACCGGTGTCCAACTCGCCCGCCACGACCGCCGGATGGCCCAGCAGCCGCCGCAGGAACCCGGCGTTCGTCTGCACGCCGAGCGTGACCGTCTCCGCGAGCGCCGCCCGGAGCTTGCGGATCGCGGTGGCGCGGTCGGGGCCGTACGCGATCACCTTGCTCAGCATCGGGTCGTACAGGCTGCCGACCTCGGTGCCCTCGCTGAGCCCGGAGTCGGTGCGGACGCCGTCACCCTGGGGCTCGCGCAGCCGCAGGACGGTGCCGCCGGACGGCAGGAACCCGCGCGCGGGGTCCTCGGCGCAGACGCGGGCCTCGATGGCGTGCCCGGTGAGCGTGACGTCGTCCTGGCCGAAGCCCAGCCGCTCGCCCGCGGCCACCCGCAGCTGCCACTCGACCAGGTCCAGGCCGGTGATCAGCTCGGTGACCGGGTGTTCCACCTGGAGGCGGGTGTTCATCTCCATGAAGTAGTACGAGGAGGGGTCGTCGCCCGGGACGATGAACTCCACCGTGCCCGCGCCCCGGTAGCCGCAGGAGCGGGCCGCCTCGACCGCCGCGCCGCCCATCGACGCGCGCGTGGTCTCGTCGAGCAGGACGCTGGGCGCCTCCTCGATGATCTTCTGGTGGCGGCGCTGGAGCGAGCACTCGCGTTCGCCGAGGTGGACGACGTTGCCGTGGCCGTCCGCCAGGACCTGGATCTCGATGTGCCGGGGGCGGTCGACCCAGCGCTCGACGAGGAGGGTGTCGTCGCCGAAGGAGGCGCGGGCCTCACGGCGGGCGGCCGCGATCTCCTCGTCCAGGAGGTCGAGGTCGCGGACCAGGCGCATGCCCTTGCCGCCGCCGCCCGCGGAGGGCTTGAGCAGGACCGGGGCGCCCAGGGCCCGGGCGGCGTCGGCCAGTTCGGGGTCGCGGCCGCCGGGGACCACGGGGACGCCCGCGGCCTGGACGGTCTCCTTGGCGCGGATCTTGTCGCCCATCAGGGCGATGGCGTCGGCGGGCGGCCCGATGAAGACCAGCCCCGCGTCGGCGCACGCCCGCGCGAAGGCCGCGTTCTCGGCGAGGAAGCCGTACCCGGGGTGGACGGCCTGGGCGCCGGTGCGGGCGGCGGCGTCGAGCAGCCGCTCCACCGACAGATAGCTCTCGGCCGCCGGTGCCGGGCCGATCCGTACCGCGGTGTCGGCCTCGCGGACGTGCCGGGCGTCGGCGTCGGCGTCGGAGAAGACGGCGACGGAGCGCACCCCCATCGAGCGCAGGGTCCGGATCACGCGGACCGCGATCTCGCCCCGGTTGGCGACAAGCACTGTGTCGAACATCGTGTGGAAGTCCCTCACATCCGGAAGACGCCGAACTGGGGGTCACCCAGCGGCGCGTTGGCGCAGGCGGTCAGGGCCAGACCCAGGACCTGCCGGGTCTCCAGGGGATCGATGACCCCGTCGTCCCACAGCCGGGCCGTCGCGTAGTAGGCGTTCCCCTGACGCTCGTACTGCGCGCGGATCGGGTCCTTGAAGCTCTCCTCGTCCTCCGCGGCCCAGGACTCGCCGCGCGCCTCCAACTGGTCCCGCTTGACGGTCGCGAGGACCGAGGCGGCCTGCTCGCCGCCCATGACGGAGATCTTGGCGTTGGGCCACATCCACAGGAAGCGGGGGGAGTAGGCCCGCCCGCACATGGAGTAGTTGCCCGCCCCGTAGGACCCGCCGACCACGACGGTCAGCTTGGGCACGCGCGTGCAGGCCACCGCGGTCACCATCTTGGCGCCGTGCTTGGCGATGCCGCCCGCCTCGTAGTCCTTGCCGACCATGAAGCCGGAGATGTTCTGGAGGAAGAGCAGCGGGATGCCGCGCTGGTCGCACAGCTCGATGAAGTGGGCGCCCTTCTGGGCGGACTCGGAGAAGAGGATGCCGTTGTTGGCGACGATGCCCACCGGGTGGCCGTGGATGTGGGCGAAACCGGTGACCAGGGTCTGCCCGAACTCGGCCTTGAACTCCGAGAAGCGGGAGCCGTCGGCGACGCGGGCGATGATCTCGCGCACGTCGTAGGGGGTGCGGGAGTCGACGGGCACGGCGCCGTAGAGGCCGTAGGGGTCGACCTTCGGCTCCTCGGGGGTGCGCACCTCCCAGGGGAGCGGTCCGCGCGCGGGCAGCGTCGCGGCGATATTCCGCACGATCCGCAGGGCGTGCGCGTCGTCCTCGGCGAGGTGGTCGGTGACCCCGGAGGTCCGGGAGTGCACCTCGCCGCCGCCCAGCTCCTCGGCGGTGACGACCTCGCCGGTGGCGGCCTTCACCAGCGGTGGGCCGCCCAGGAAGATCGTGCCCTGGTTGCGCACGATGACGGCCTCGTCGCTCATGGCCGGCACATAGGCGCCGCCGGCCGTGCAGGAGCCGAGGACCGCGGCGATCTGCGGGATGCCCGCGCCGGACATCCGGGCCTGGTTGAAGAAGATCCGCCCGAAGTGCTCACGGTCGGGGAAGACCTCGTCCTGCATCGGCAGGAAGGCGCCGCCGGAGTCCACGAGGTAGAGGCAGGGCAGCCGGTTCTCCAGGGCCACCTCCTGGGCCCGCAGGTGCTTCTTCACCGTCATCGGGTAGTAGGTGCCGCCCTTGACGGTGGCGTCGTTGGCGACGATCACGCACTCGCGCCCGCTGACCCGCCCGATCCCGGCGATCACACCGGCCGCCGGGGCCTGGCCCTCGTACATCCCGTCGGCGGCGAGGGGGGCGAGCTCCAGGAAGGGGGAGCCGGGGTCGAGCAGGGCGTCGACCCGGTCGCGCGGCAGCAGCTTGCCGCGCGCGGTGTGCCGGGCGCGGGCCTTCTCGCCCCCGCCGAGACGGGCGGCGGCGAGCTTGTCGCGCAGCTCCTCGACGAGTCGCCGGTGACCCCGCTCGTTGGCCCGCCAGGCCTCCGACGCGGGGTCCGCCGCGCTGTGGAGCTCCGGTGCCTGATGCATCCTCGCGATCCCCTCACCTTGTTAATGAGCGTTAACGCATTTCGTCCAGGTTAACGAGCGCTAACCTCCCTGTCTAGAATTGCCTCCATGGCCACCAGAACCGACGCCCCCACCCGCCGCGAGCAGATCCTCAAGGAGGCCGCTCGGCTCTTCGCCGAGCGCGGCTTCCACGGCGTCGGCGTGGACGAGATAGGGGCCGCGGTCGGCATCAGCGGGCCGGGGCTGTACCGCCACTTCGCGGGCAAGGACGCGATGCTCGCCGAGCTCCTGGTGGGGATCAGCGAGCAGCTCCTCAGGGGCGCCAGGCACCGTCTGGCGGAGGTCGACGGCTCCGGTGCCTCGGAGATCCTCGACTCGCTCATCGAGGGGCACATCGACTTCGCGCTCGACGACCGCCCCCTGATCACCCTGCACGACCGCGAGCTGGACCGCCTGCGCGACAGCGACCGCAAGCTCGTACGACAGCTCCAGCGGCAGTACGTCGAGCTGTGGGTGGGCGTCGTGCGCGAGGTGTACCCGGGGCTGACGGAACCCACGGCGCGCTCGGCCGTGCACTCGGTCTTCGGCCTGCTGAACTCGACGCCGCACCTGGGGCGCCCCGGCTCGCTGCCGGGCCGCGGCGCCATGGCCGCTCTGCTGCACCGGATGGCCCGGGGGGCGTTCGCGGCGGCCGGGGAGTGACGAGCGTTACGGACGGGTTCCTCTGGACGGCTCTCGCTACCGGCCGGTACGGTGGATGAGCAAGCGCTTAGCCGTGCGGACCGCAACCATCGATTGAGGAACCCCAACGGCGAGCAACCACCTACGCGAGAGCGGCGCCGACTGAGGCGCAAAGGAGGTGCGGCGGTGCGCCGTACGGTGTTCAACGAGGATCACGAGGCGTTCCGGGAGACCCTCCGGGCCTTCATCGAGGCCGAGGTCGTACCCGTCTACGACGAGTGGTTCGCCGCGGGCCAGGCACCGCGCGACTTCTACTACAAGCTCGCCGAGCTCGGCGTCTTCGGCATCCGCGTGGACGAGGAGTACGGCGGCGCCGGCATCGACTCGTACAAGTTCGAGGCCGTGATGTACGAGGAGACGGCCCGCGCGGGCGTCCAGTTCGGCGGCTCCGGCGTGCACGTGCTGCTCGGCCTGCCGTACATCAAGATGCTCGCCACCGACGAGCAGAAGAAGCGCTTCCTGCCGAAGTTCGTCTCCGGCGAGGAGATGTGGGCCCTGGCGATGACCGAGCCGGGCACCGGCTCCGACCTCGCGGGCATGAAGACCACCGCCAAGCTCTCCGAGGACGGCACGCACTACGTCCTCAACGGCTCCAAGACCTTCATCACCGGCGGCGTCCACGCCGACCGCGTGATCGTCTGCGCCCGCACCTCCGCGCCGACCGCCGAGGACCGCCGCTTCGGCATCTCCCTGTTCGCCGTGGACACCAAGTCCGAGGGCTACTCCATCGGCCGCAAGCTCGACAAGCTCGGCCTGAAGACCTCCGACACCGCCGAGCTGGCGTTCGTCGACGTGAAGGTCCCGGTCGAGGACCTCCTCGGCGAGGAGAACAAGGGCTTCTACTACCTCGGCCACAACCTGGCCTCCGAGCGCTGGGGCATCGCCTTCGGCGCCTACGCGCAGGCCAAGGCCGCCGTCCGGTTCGCCAAGGAGTACGTCCGGGAGCGCACCGTCTTCGGCAAGCCCGTCGCGTCCTTCCAGAACACCAAGTTCGAGCTGGCCGCCTGCCAGGCCGAGGTGGACGCGGCCGAGGCCGTCGTCGACCGCGCCCTGGAGGCCCTGGACGCCGGTGAGCTCACCCCCGCCGAGGCCGCCAGCGCCAAGCTGTTCGCCACCGAGGTCGCGCACCGCGTGATCGACCGCTGCCTCCAGCTGCACGGCGGCTACGGCTTCATGAACGAGTACCCGATCGCCCGCCTCTACGCGGACAACCGCGTCAACCGCATCTACGGCGGCACCAGCGAGATCATGAAGTCGATCATCGCCAAGGACATGGGGCTGTAAGGTTCCGGAAAATCCCCGCCCGTAGCGTCGGCTCCATGAGTCAGGCACTTCAGGATCTCCTCGATCTGCTCGACCTCGAGCAGATCGAGGAGACCATCTTCCGCGGCCGCTCCCGGCCCGCGATCGTCCCCCGTGTCTTCGGCGGCCAGGTCGCGGCCCAGGCACTCGTCGCCGCCGGCCGGACGGTCCCCGAGGACCGCCTCGCCCACTCCCTGCACGCGTACTTCCTGCGCACCGGGGACCCGGGCGCCCCCATCGTGTACACGGTCGAGCCCCTGAACGACGGTCGTTCCTTCACCACCCGCCGCGTGGTCGCCGTCCAGCACGGCAAGCCGATCTTCGCGCTGTCCGCCTCCTTCCAGAGGCACGAGGACGGCTTCGACCACCAGGCCCCCATGCCGCCCGCCCCCGACCCGGCCACCCTCCCCACCTCCGCGGACCGGCTGCGCGGCTACGCCCACATCGCCCCCGACGTCATCGAGAAGTTCCTGGAGGCCCGCGAGGCGATCGACCTGCGCTATGTCGACGAGCCGCCGTACGGGAAGTTCGGCGAGCCGCGCGAGCCGCACTCCCAGGTCTGGTTCCGCACCAACGGCAAGCTGGCGGACGACCCCCTCCTGCACGTCGTCCTCGCCACCTACGTCTCCGACATGACCCTGCTCGACTCGGTCCTCCTCGCCCACGGGCGCGGCGGCTGGGCCGTCGGGGACGTCGTCGGCGCCTCCCTGGACCACGCGATGTGGTTCCACCGCCCCTTCCGCGCCGACGAGTGGCTCCTCTACGACCAGGAGTCGCCCTCCGCGCACGGCGGCCGCGGTCTCGGCCAGGCGCGCATCTACACCCGGGACGGACGGCTCGCCATCTCGGTGATCCAGGAAGGCGTGGTCCGCTCACCTCGGGAAAACTGAAGGGCATGACGAGCGGCAGCACTTCTGAGGACGACGGCGGCGGCGAGTCCACCTTCACGGTGATCGTCGCCGCCGTCGCCAATCTCGGCATCGCGGTGGCCAAGGCCGTCGCCGGTGTCATCAGCGGATCGAGCGCGATGCTGTCGGAGGCGGCCCACTCCGTCGCCGACACCGTCACCGAGGTGCTGCTGCTCACCGCGCTCAAACGCAGCGAGAAACCCGCCGACGAGGACCATCCGCTGGGCTACGGGCCCGAGCGCTACATCTGGGCGATGCTCGCCGCCGTCGCCACCTTCGTCGGCGGCGCGGTCTTCTCCCTCTACGACGGCGTCCACACCCTCGTCACCGGCGAGGAACTCGGCGACCCGCTCGTGTCGTACGTCGTCCTGGGCGTCGCCTTCCTGCTGGAGGGCTACTCCCTGCGGACCGGCGTCAAGCAGGCGCGGGGCGAGGCGGCCAGGTTCCGGGCGCCCTTCCGGGTCTATCTGCGCCACACACCCGACACCGCCGTGAAGGCCGTGGTCCTGGAGGACTCCGCCGCGCTCATCGGGCTCCTGCTCGCCGCGGGCGGCCTGCTCGGCGGGCAGCTCACCGGCTCCGGCGTCTGGGACGGGATCGCCTCGCTGCTCATCGGGCTGCTGCTGCTCTACGTGGCGTGGGTGCTCGGGCGGTCCAACGCCGAGCTGCTCATCGGCCGGCCGCTGCCGAAGCCGATGCGGGAGCGGATCCGGGCCGAGCTGCTGGCGGTGGAGCACATCGAGGCCGTGCTGGAGCTGACCACCCTGGTCCAGGGGCCGCGCGAGGCGCTGGTCGCGGCCAAGGTCGACTTCCGGGACGTGTCGACGGCGGCCCAGATCGAGTGGGCCTGCGAACAGGCCGAGCTGCGGCTGCGGGCGACGTTCCCCGAGGTGAGCCGGGTGTACCTGGACCCGACACCGGGGTACGCGCAGGACCGGACGCAGGGGCTGAATCCCTGGCCGTGACGCCGGGGTCCGGCCCGCCGCCCTACGCCAGCCCCGCCTCCGCCAGCAGATACGCCGTCATCGGGTCGTAGTGGCGGGGGCTGACGACGTGGTCGTCGAGGGGGACCGTCACCTGGACGGTGCCCTCCGCCTCGGCGAGGAAGAGCGCCGGGTCGTTGCAGTCGGCGTAGCCCACGGAGTCGACGCCGTGCTGACCGGCGTAACCCGCCCAGCCGTGGTCGGCGACGACCAGGTCCGGCAGCGGACGGCCCGCGCGCTCCAGTCCGGTCAGGATCGCCTTCATCGGCTCGCCGGAGTGGGTGTGCCACAGCGTGGCCCCGTGCTCCAGGACCGCCACGTCCGCGAACTGCACGACGTACCCCTCGTCCGTCTGGAGCCCCTCCGGGATGACGACGATCTCGCAGCCGGCGGCCCGCAGCGCGGCGGCCGTGGAGTGGTGGACCTCCAGGAGCCCGCCGGGGTGGCCGGTGGCGAACAGGACGCGCTGCCGGCCGTCGGCGGCCTTGCGCAGCCGTGCCGCCATGCGATCCAGGCCGTCCACGGTCAGCTCGGGGTCGATGGTGTCCTGGCCGTACCGGTACTCCGGGTCGTCGTTGACGCCCACCCGCTCCGCCATCACCGCGAGCACGTCCTGCTCGTCACTCCAGCGGTCGCCGAGCTCCAGGCCGAGCCAGAAGTTGCGGACGCCGTTGGCCAGCTGACGGTAGTGGGAGAGGTTGTTCTCGCGGGGCGTCGCGACATCGCCCGCGATGCGGGTCCGTACGAGGTGGTCGACGAGCTCGGCGCGGCTGGGGGTCCCGGGTATCGGCATGCTGCCCATTGTGAGGCAGAGGGCCGCGAGCGTGCCGGGCGGACCGGCCGCTGGGACGCGGGTCACTGCCGCAGGGCGAACCACAACTCCATGCGTACGTCGGGGTCGTCCAGGTCCGCCTCCAGCAGGGACGCGCAACGGGCGATGCGTTGGCGGACGGTGTTGCGGTGCACGGCGAGGGCGACGGCGGTGCGGTCCCAACTGCCGTGCAGGGAGAGCCAGGTGCGCAGGGTGTCGGTGAGCGCCGCCTGGCCCCCGAGAGGCGCGAGGAGCGTGCGGGCGTGGGCCGCCGCCGCGTCGGGCGGGACCAGTGCGGCGAGTGCGGGGCGGGCGCCGTGCCGGACGAGCGCGGTGCGGGTCGCCCGGGCGCGGGCCAGGGCGCGGGCGGCCTGGGTGTCGGCGGACGGCCAGTCGCGCGGAGCGGCGGGGGCGCTGACGCCGAGGGTCCAGCCGGGCTGCGCCGCGGTGTCCCGGTCGGCCGGCACCAGGACCCGTACGACGTCGTCCGCCAGGTCCACCAGCGGCGACCCGAGCGCGGCCCCGAGCCCCGAGGCGGCGACGGCGTCGGGCGCCTGCGCGTCGGGACGGGCGTGCACGACGACCCACCGCCCGCCGCCCAGCAGCCCGGCCACCTCCTCCGGCGGGGCACCCAGCAGCAGCCGTACGAGGGCGAAGGACCGTGCCGCGCCGGAGCCGCTCTGGTGCTCGCCGGTGAGCAGGGAGAGCAGGACGGCGGCGACGGAGGCGATGGTGTGGTCGCCGGGCACCCCCTCGGGCGAGGCGACCCCGAGCACGAACCCCCGGCCCGGGCCGAGCGCGTAGGCGGCGAGATGGGTGCCGGCGACGGTGTCGGTGGCGGTGGTGGTCGAGGAGGCGCGGCCGTTGACGATCTGCGGCAGCTGTGCGAGCGCGTCGCGCACGGCGTCGCCGGGAGCCCGGCCCGCCGAGGCGACCTCCGTCCCCTCCGGCCCGTACAGCACGGCCCACCCCCCGACCCGCTGGGCCAGCCGGCGCAGCACGGACGGCACCGGGTCCGGGCGGGAGGCCGCCGCCGCCAGGCTCTGCTGGGCCTCGGTGACCCGGCGCAGCTCGGCGAGGCGGGCCTGGGCCATGAGCTGCCAGACCGCGCGGGCCACCCCGGAGAAGGTGGTCCGCGGCGGGACCTCGACGAGCGGGAGGCCGGCCGCGTCGCAGGCCGCCACCAGGGCTGTCGGCACCGTGTCGTGCACCGGCGCCACGCCGAAGCCGAGGGCCGCGCCGCCCGCCGCCACGATCCGGGAGACGTAGTCGGCGAAGTAGCTCCCCGAGCCCGCCGCCTGCGCCTGCGGGACATGGACGCCGGCGGTCAGCAGCAGCTCGCCGCCCAGCAGATACGGGTACGGGTCCGCCATCTCCGAGGCGTGCGCCCAGTGGATCGTCGTGGCGGGGTCGCGGGGCCCCGCGATCTGCCGCAGGGCGAGGTCCTCACGGGCCAGGAGTGCCGCGAGGGGCACCGGGGGAGTGGGCGGGACCGCGGGATCCGACATGATGTGCGTTTCCTTCACTCCGTACCGCCTGAATGGATGAAACGTACACTTCGCAGGCTCGGCGCGGCCACCTAGTGTGGCGATGACGTGTATCGCTCCGTGCGCGACGGCGCGCAGGAAAGAAGGCAGTACCTCATGACCAGCAACGAGACGCCCCGCGGCCCCGTCGACTCCTCCCGTGTCCCGCGGTACGCCGGACCCGCGACCTTCGCCCGGCTGCCCCGCCTCGACGAGGTCGGCCGGGCCGATGTCGCCGTGGTCGGCGTGCCCTTCGACTCAGGTGTCTCCTACCGGCCGGGCGCCCGCTTCGGCGGCAACGCGATCCGCGAGGCGTCCCGGCTGCTGCGGCCGTACAACCCGGCGCAGGACGCCTCCCCCTTCGCCCTCGCACAGGTGGCGGACGGCGGCGACATCGCGGTGAACCCGTTCAACATCAACGAGGCCGTCGAGACGGTCGAGGCCGCGGCCGACGACCTGCTGGCCACCGGCGCCCGCCTGATGACCCTCGGCGGCGACCACACCATCGCCCTGCCGCTGCTGCGCTCGGTCGCCAAGAAGCACGGTCCGGTGGCGCTGCTGCACTTCGACGCCCACCTCGACACCTGGGACACCTACTTCGGCGCCGAGTACACGCACGGCACCCCGTTCCGGCGGGCCGTGGAGGAGGGCATCCTCGACACCGAGGCGCTCTCCCACGTGGGTACGCGCGGTCCGCTCTACGGCAAGCAGGACCTCACCGACGACGCGAAGATGGGCTTCGGCATCGTCACGTCCGCGGACGTCTACCGCCGGGGCGCCGACGAGGTCGCCGACCAGCTCCGCCAGCGCATCGGCGACCGGCCGCTCTACATCTCCATCGACATCGACTGCCTGGACCCGGCGCACGCGCCCGGCACGGGTACGCCGGAGGCCGGGGGCATGACGTCCAGGGAGCTGCTGGAGATCCTGCGCGGGCTGGCCGGGTGCAACCTGGTCTCGGCGGACGTCGTCGAGGTGGCCCCCGCGTACGATCACGCGGAGATCACGTCGGTGGCCGCGTCCCACACGGCGTACGAACTGACCACGATCATGTCCCGCCAGATTGCAGAGGCCCGCGCGCAGTGACTCACGACCACGACCTGGTGCTCCGTCCGACGCAGGCGCAGACCGCCGCCGCGCTGCACCCCCCTGCCGGCCGCACCGGCGGAGACCTGGTCGTGGAGACCCTCGCCGCGCTCGGCACGACCACGGTCTTCGGACTGCCGGGCCAGCACGCGCTGGGGATGTTCGACGCGCTGCGGCGGTCCGGCCTGCGCTACGTCGGACTGCGGATGGAGAACAACGCGGGCTTCGCGGCGGACGCGTACGGCCGGATCACCGGCGAGGCGGCGCCGCTGCTGCTGTCGACGGGGCCGGGGGCGCTGACCTCCCTGGCCGCGCTCCAGGAGGCGGCGGCGGCCTCCGCTCCCGTGCTGGCGATCAGCAGCCAGGTCCCGACCGCGGGGCTGGGCGGCGGCCGCCACGGCTATCTGCACGAACTCCCGGACCAGGCGGCCTCGTTCCGGGGCGTGGTGAAGTCGGTGCACACCGTCCGCAGCCAGTCCCAGATCCCCTCCGCGATCGAGGCGGCCTGGAGGTCGGCGCTGACGGCCCCGCACGGGCCGGTGTGGGTGGAGATCCCGCAGGACGTGCTGCTCGCCGAGACGGTGCTCCCGGTCGTCACGGGCGGCGACGCGTTCCCGGAGGAACTGCCGCCGCGCCCCGAACTGACGGCGGTGGCGGCCGACCTGCTCTCGAACGCGGCCCGGCCGGCGATCATCGCGGGCGGGGGAGTGGTACGGGCGGACGCGTCCGGCAAGTTGAGGCAGCTCGCGGAGGTCCTGAAGGCCGCGGTGGTCACCACCCCCGGCGGCAAGGGCGCGTTCCCCTGGAAGCACCCGCTGTCCCTCCAGTCCTGGATGGAGGACCGGCACACCACGGACTTCCTGGAGGACGCCGACGTCCTCCTGGTGGTCGGCTCGGGGCTCGGCGAACTCTCCTCGAACTACCACACGTTCAAGCCGCGCGGCCGGGTGATCCAGATCGAGGCCGACCTCGGCAAGCTGGAGTCCAACCACCCCGCCCTCGGTGTCCACGCGGACGCGCGACTGGCGTTGCAGGCGCTGCTGGAGACGGTGTCGCCGAGGCAGGACGAGGAGGCCGCCGAGCGGGTCCGTTCCGTCCTCGCGAAGGTCTCCGACCGCATCGCCGCCCAGGAACTCACCCTGGAACAGGACGTGTTGGCGTCCGTCCGCAAGGCGCTGCCCGCCGGCTCCCCGTCCTTCTGGGACATGACGATCCTCGCCTACTGGGCCTGGTCGGCCTTCGACGCCCAGGGACCCAACCTCCTGCACTCCGCGCAGGGCGCCGGCGGCCTCGGCTACGGCTTCCCGGCGGCCCTGGGCGCGGCGGTCGCGGACCCGACCCGGCCGGTGCTGGCGGTGTCCGGCGACGGGGGCGCGCTGTACTCGATCGCCGAACTGGCCACGGCACGGCAGTACGACCTCGACGTGACGTGGCTGATCGTCGACGACGGCGGCTACGGCATCCTGCGCGAGTACATGACCGACGCGTTCGGGGAGGCGACGGGCACCGAGCTGAGCCGCCCGGACTTCGCGGCGCTGGCACGGTCGTTCGGGGTCCCGGGGGTGCGGACCACCCCGGAGACGCTTCAGGCGGACCTGGCGAAGGCGCTGGGCGAGCCCGGACCGTCGGTGGTCGTCCTCCCCGCGGTGCTGCGGATGTTCGCGCCGACGCATCTGCGGAGCTGACCCGCACCGCGCGGGTGTGGGGCCCCGGCGGTACGGGTCAGCGGTCCAGCGACGGCACTGCTACCAGATCGCCTCGACCCACTCCGGGTGGTCGATGAACGGGTTGCGGTTCTTCTGGTAGGTGTCGTAGATGACCTGGTTGCGGCGCTCCTCGAAGGCGCTCGGCGGGTCCGCCTCGTTCCAGGCCTTGAGGACGGCGAGCTTGCCCATGTAGGGGGCGGAGCCGTTGCCGACCTTCTCGTTGGGCTCCAGGTCGGCGAAGCCGTCGTCGCCCTCGTAGCGCACGGCCATGTAGAGGATCATGCGGGCCACGTCGCCCCGGTCCGCGGCGCGCGGCGCGAAGGAGTCGGAGTCGACGGTGCTGCCGCCGCCGTTGGTGGCGGAGCTGCCGCCGTTGTCGAAGTCCAGGTTGCCGCGGATGCTGTTGAGCTGGACGTCGCAGGCGCGCAGGTGGTGCAGGTCGGTGCCGGGGCCGGTCACCTCACCGAAGTCGCCGTGGGACTTGGCCCAGGTGTGCTCGCGGTTCCAGTCCCCGAGGTCGCCGCCGTTGAGGGACTTGCTGCGGGAGACACCGCTGTAGAGCAACAGCACGTTGCTGCTGTTGTTCGGGTCCTGGTCGGTGACCTTCAGGGCGTTCCAGACCGCGGAGTACGAGATCTTCGTCTGGCTGCTGATGATCGTGTGCAGCGAGGACTTCAGGCTCGTGCCGGTCTTCCCGATCGCGTTCTTGTAGTACGTCGAGTCGTAGGCCGTCGTGGTCGCCGCCGCCGGGGTCGCGGTCAGCGTGGGGGCGGTGAGGGCGACGAGTACGGCCGAGACGGCGAGCGCCAGGGACTTCGCGCGGCGGGTGCGTATGGGTCTCACGGGCATCGGGGGGTGTCCGTTCTACGCGTGTTGAATGGAGCGGGCATTCGGGAGCGTGACATGGACATGCGCTCCTGTAAATGGCTGGTAGATGTCGATCAGATGACCGGAAACGGCATATCGCCCCTCTTCTACGCGAGTTGGCATGCCGAAAAGCCCCCCGGCCCGTGGGCGGGGGGCTGGTGGCAGTCGTCGCGGGGACGGTGTGTCACCCGACGTCGGACGGGTCCCTGTACGTGGCGTTTTCCTGCGAAATGCCCCAGGGGCGGATAACGGATCGCACATTCATTCCCTGACTCGTGCAACCTTTCGGTCGAACTCGTGAGTCAACAGGGCATGACACAGGGGATATCGAGGCGTGCGAGATGGGTGGCCGGAGGCGCGCTCGTCGCGTGCGTGGCCGCCGCCACACCCGCCACGGCGGCCACCGCGCCGACCGTCAGCTGCACTTCGGCCACCGCCGGGCTCGCCGGCAAGCTGAAGAAGGACATCACGTCGGCGCTCGCCAACCGCAAGGGGACCATCGCGGTCGGCCTGTACGACCGTACGACCAAGACGACCTGCACCCTGCGGGCCGGCACGGCCTACGACTCCGCGAGCGTGGTCAAGGTCACGGTGCTCGCCACGCTGCTGTGGGACGCGAAGAGGAACAACCGGTATCTCACCGACCGCGAGAACACCCTCGCCAAGGCGATGATCACCAAGTCGGACAACGACGCGACCAGCAAGCTGTGGAAGCAGCTGGGCATGACGAAGATCAAGGGGTTCCTCGCCGCGGCGGGCATGACCCAGACCAAGCCCGGCGCGAACGGCTACTGGGGCCTGACCCAGATCACGGTCACCGACGAGCAGAAGCTGCTCAAGCTGGTCACCGCGAACAACGCGGTCCTCAGCGACAACTCCCGTGCCTACATCCTGAAGTTGATGGGGCAGGTCGTGTCGTCCCAGCGCTGGGGCACACCGTACGGCGCCGGGTCGGACGTCTCCGTGCACGTCAAGAACGGCTGGCTCCAGCGCTCCACGCACGGCTGGCGCGTGCACAGCGTCGGCACCTTCAAGGGCGGCGGGCACGACTACGTGATGACGGTGCTCACGCACGGCAACAGCACCATGAACTACGGCATCACGACCATCCAGGGCGTCGCCAAGGTCATCCACCGGGACCTCGCCGCGTCCTGACGCCTGCCGGACTCCCGCCCGTCACCCACCCGCCCTACGGTGACGGCCATGCGCAGCAGAACCGTACTCGCGACCCTCGCCGCCGGCCTGGCGGCGGCCACCTGTGTGACCGCCGCCGGACCCGCCAACGCGTACAGACGACGCGGTTCTACGCCCTGAAGGTGCGAACCTCTTCCTAGCGCAGCGTCGCCGCACCGGCGCGCGCGAACGTCTCGTCCAGGTCGCCGGACGGGGCGCCCGCGACGCCGATGCCCGCGATCGGGGCGTTGCCCGCGGTCACCGGCACGGCTCCCGCGAGGAACAGCGTGCCCGGGATGTCCTTCAGGTTCGGCGCGCTCTGGAGGCGCTTGGCCAGCTCGGAGGTCGGGGCGTTCCAGGACACCGCGGTGAAGGCCTTGCGGACCGCGGACTCGTAGGACTGCGGGCCGGCGCCGTCGCCGCGCAGCGTCACCAGGGTGTTGCCGTTGCGGTCGACGACCGCGACGGACACCCGCTGGTTGTCCTTCCTCGCCGCGTCCAGGACCGCCTCGGCGGCCTCGGTGGCCGCGGCGACCGACAGGTGCGTGGAGGTGACGGTGTCCGCCTGCCGCACGGCGGCGGGGCGGGCCGGGGCGGCGGCCGGCGCCGAGGCGTTGGCGGACACGGTGCCGAAGGTTCCGGCGGCCACGGCCGCGAGGACGACGCCACCGGTGGCGACACGGGCACGACGGGAGAGCTTCTTCATGGCTCGGGGCTCCTCAGACTCAGCGGCGTCGGGCGGCCCGACGTTCGGTGTGCTTCCAGCCTGGGTCCGGATCCGGCCCTTCCCCGTCGGCGTTCCGGCTGCTCACGGCGGGCGGGACGGTCGACACGGGGGTCATCCGATCGGTTGACCCCCGGGTCGTGCGGGGCGGGGGACACTGAAGGTGTTCGTCCTGTCCACCGCACGGTGCGGGGCTCGGTGGGAAGTGGGAAGGCGGTCCGGCGCGATGCGGACACCCCGGTACGGCGGAGCGCCGAAGCCCCCGGCCCAGGGCCAGGCCCAGGCGCAGATGCCGGCCGACCCCGACGCCCGTTGGCTCGCCGCCGTCATGCACGTCACCTTCTTCGTGCTGCTCGCCTCGTCGATGGTCCGCTACGTCCACCGCCACGAGCACGAGGCCCGAGCCCCCTGGGTGATCGCGCTGGCCGTGGTCCTCGCGGTCCTGTACGCCCTCGGACCGCTGCGTGAGCGCACGCGCCCGGCGGCACCGCGGCTGGCGTGGCTCGGTGGCGTCATCGCGGTCTGGGCCGTCCTGGTCGCCCTGGCGCCCAGCTTCTCCTGGGTGGCCGTCCCGCTCTTCTACGTCGTCCTGCGGCGGCTGCCCCCGGTCGCCGCGTACGTCCTCGTCGGCGTGCTCACCGTCTTCGTGATCGTCGCCCAGCTCCAGCTCGCCCGGCGGTTCGACCTCGACCTGGTCGTCGGCCCGGCGGCCGTGGCCGGGTTCGCCACCGCGGTCTTCGCGCACATGCAGCGCCAGGCGGACCGCCGACGCACCCTGATCGACGACCTCGTCCGCACCCGCCGCGAGCTGGCCGCCACCGAGCGCCGCGAGGGCACCCTCGCCGAACGCCAGCGGCTCGCCATGGAGATCCACGACACCCTCGCCCAGGGCCTGTCCAGCCAGCAGATGCTGCTCCAGGCCGCCGAGCGGGTGTGGGAGTCGGACCCGGCCAAGGCCCGCGCCCATGTCCGCACCGCCGGGTCGGTCGCCGAGCACAACCTCGCCGAGGCCCGCCGCTTCGTCCACGATCTGGCCCCGGCCGACCTGGCGCGCGGCACAGGCCTGGCCGAGGCGCTGCGCACGCTGGCCGCCCGCGAGTCCGGCGACCGTCTCACCGTCCGCGCGCACATCGACGACGGCGGCCGTACGGCCCCGCTGCCCGACCGCGTCCAGTCGGCGCTGCTGCGGATCGCGCAGGGCGCCCTGGCCAACGTGCGGGAGCACTCCGGCGCCGCCACCGCCGCGCTCACCCTGACCCTCCTCGACGACCAGGCCGTCCTGGACGTCGCCGACGACGGTCGCGGCTTCGACCCCGGGGCCCTGCCCGACACCCCGACCGGGACCCGCGGCCACGGCCTGCCCGCGATCCGCGCCCGCGTGCGGCAGCTGGGCGGCACCCTGACCGTCGAATCCGCCCCCGACGAGGGCACGGTCCTGTCGGCCGCGATCCCGCTGGCGAACGGCACCTCCCCAGCGCCCTCCGCATCCCCCGCGTCCCCCCAGCCCCCGGAGGCCCGCCCATGACCGACGCCGCGCCTCCCGCCGCCCGGGCCACCCCCGCCGCTCCCGTCCGTATCCTCCTCTGCGACGACCACGCCGTCGTGCGCGCCGGGCTGCTCGCCCTGCTCGACAGCGCGCCCGGCATCGAGGTGGTCGGTGAGGCGGGCACCGGGGAGGAGGCCCTGGCGCTGGCCGCGAAGGTGGCGCCGGACGTCGTGCTGATGGACCTCCAGCTCGGGGACGGGATCGACGGCGTGACGACCACGCGCCGCCTCACCGCGGGGCCCGGCGGCGGCCCGCACGTCCTGGTCCTCACCACCTACGACACCGACGCCGACATCACCCGTGCCATCGAGGCCGGCGCCACCGGCTATCTGCTGAAGGCCGAGCGGCCCGAGGAGCTGTTCGCCGCGATCCACGCCGCCGCCCAGGGCCGCACCGCCCTGTCGGCGCCGGTCGCCGGCCGGGTCATGGCCAACCTGCGCAGCCCCCGGCCCACCCTCACCGACCGTGAGCGCGACATCCTCGCCCAGCTCGCGCGGGGCCTCGGCAACCGGGAGATCGCCAAGGCCCTGTTCATCAGCGAGGCGACGGTCAAGACCCATCTGGGCCGGATCTACGACAAGCTCGGCGTGGACACCCGGGCGGGCGCGGTCGCGGTGGCGAAGGAGCAGCGGCTGCTCTCGTGAGAGCGGGAACCCGGCACGCTCACCGCGCCCGCTCGTACGCGTCGACCGTCCCGTCACCGTTGTCGTCGAACATGTAGTCGTACGCGTCGCCGTAGTCGTCCCGGTAGCGCATGCACGTGCCCTCGGCGCGCAGCTCGGGCTCGCCGTCGTAGTAGCCGCGGTGGAGCGTCACCCGGATCCCGCCGTCGAGGGTGGTCGCGATGCCGTTCTCCACCTCCTCGACCGTGCGGCCGTCCGCGCGCCACGTGGCCCGCAGGGACGCCAGCGCCGCGCGATAGTCCTCGTCGCCCGCGAAGTCCAGGTCCCACGTGAAGGAGGGCTCGTCCCGGGTGACACCGCCCTCGTCGAAGCCGAGGTCGTCCACGCACGACGAGCTGCCCTCCTGGGAGGCGTACGGCTCACCGGCCGGCGCCGGGGACAGCGCCCGGTAGGCGTCCTCGCCGGCCCGGGTGGTGGCCCGGACATGGGCACGGAACTCCTCGGTGCTGCGCACGGGCCCGCCCTGCATCGCCTCGCACCCCTTGGCCGTCAGCCCGAGAAGCGCCACGAGGGCGACACCGAGGACGGGGACCACGATCGTCGACTTCATGCCGTCGATCAAAGCGGCCGGGGACGGCGTGCGGCAGCGCTCCGCTACTCAGCCGGTCTGAGCAGCGGCACTCAGGCCGATTGTTGCGGAGGGATGAAATCCGGTTCCTTTCGTGTTGGTGCCTTCCGGAAGATCAGGACCACCCACCGACCGACGGAGGACACCCGCGTGAGCGCGCACCAGGGAGGGCCCGGGCGGGAACGAGCGGGCTGGGCACGGCGACTGGCCGGATACGCCTGGCGGTATCCGAAGGACGTCGTCCTCGCTCTCGGCTCCTCGCTGGTCGGCATGGCCGTGATGGCGCTGGTCCCGCTGATCACCAAGGTGATCATCGACGACGTCATCGGCGACCACAGCCGGGACATGGCCCCCTGGGCGGGCCTCCTCATCGGCGCCGCCCTCGTCGTCTACGTCCTGACCTACATCCGCCGCTACTACGGCGGCCGCCTCGCCCTCGACGTCCAGCACGACCTGCGCACCGACATGTACGGCACGATCACCCGCCTCGACGGCCGCCGCCAGGACGAGCTGTCCACGGGCCAGGTCGTCGGCCGGGCCACCAGCGACCTCCAGCTGATCCAGGGCCTGCTGTTCATGCTCCCGATGACGATCGGGAACTTCGCCCTGTTCCTGGTCTCCCTGGTCGTCATGGCCTGGCTCTCGCTGCCGCTCACCGTCGTCGCGCTGGCGGTCGCGCCCGCCGTGTGGTGGATCGCCAGGCGCAGCCGCAGCAAGCTGCACCCCGCCACCTGGTACGCCCAGGCCCAGGCCGCCGCCGTCGCGGGCGTGGTCGACGGGGCCGTGGGCGGGGTCCGGGTGGTCAAGGGCTTCGGCCAGGAGGAGCAGGAGACCGGCAAGCTGCGGGAGGTCAGCCGGCGGCTCTTCGCGGGGCGGCTGCGCACCATCCGCCTCAACTCCCGGTACACCCCCGCGCTCCAGGCCGTCCCCGCCCTCGGGCAGGTCGCGATGCTCGCCCTCGGCGGCTGGCTCGCGGTCCGCGGCCACATCACCCTCGGCACCTTCGTCGCCTTCTCCACCTACCTCGCCCAGCTGGTCGGCCCGGTCCGGATGCTCGCCATGGTCCTCACGGTCGCCCAGCAGGCCCGCGCGGGCACCGAGCGGGTGCTGGAGCTCATCGACACCGAGCCGTCGATGAAGGACGGCACCAAGGAGCTGCCCGCCGACGCGCCCGCGACCGTCGAGTTCGACGACGTCTCCTTCGGGTACGAGGCCACCAGACCCGTCCTCGACGGCCTCAGCTTCGAGATCCGGCCCGGCGAGACCCTCGCCGTCGTCGGCTCCTCCGGCTCCGGCAAGTCCACCGTCTCCCTGCTGCTGCCGCGCTTCTACGACGTCACCCACGGCGCCGTCCTCGTCGGCGGCCACGACGTCCGCGAACTCACCCAGGACTCCCTCAGGGCCGCGATCGGACTGGTCCCCGAGGACTCCTTCCTGTTCTCGGACACCGTCCGCGCCAACATCGCGTACGGCCGTCCCGAGGCCAGTCAGGAGGAGATCGAGAAGGCCGCCCGCGCCGCCCAGGCGGACCGTTTCATCGCCGAGCTGCCCGAGGGCTACGACACCAAGGTCGGTGAGCACGGCCTCACCCTCTCCGGCGGCCAGCGCCAGCGCGTCGCCCTCGCCCGGGCGATCCTCACCGACCCGCGGCTCCTCGTCCTCGACGACGCCACCTCCGCGGTGGACGCCCAGGTCGAGCACGAGATCCACGAGGCGCTGAAGCAGGTCATGCAGGGCCGCACGACCCTCCTCATCGCGCACCGCCGCTCCACCCTGAACCTCGCCGACCGCATCGCCGTCCTCGACGAGGGCCGCCTCGCCGACCTCGGCACCCACGAGGAGCTCCAGCGGCGGTCCGCGCTCTACCGGCGCCTGCTCACCGACCCCGACGAACTCGGCGGCGTCTCGCCCGGCCACGCCCCGCCCCCCGCGCCCCGCGAGGACACCTCCGTACGGGAGGAGCTGGACGCCGAGTTCGACGCCGAGCGCGGCATCACGCCCCGGCTGTGGGCGGGGGAGCGCGGCTCCCGGGACACGGCGCCGGCCGGCACGCCGGCCACCCCGGAGCTGCTCGCCCAGGTCGAGGCGCTGCCTCCGGCGACCGACACCCCCGACATCGACGAGGCCCGCGCGGTCACCCCGGAGGAGTCCTACGGCCTGCGCCGGCTGCTCCACGGCTTCGGCCCCGTCCTGCTGATCAGCCTCGGGCTCGTCGCCGTGGACGCCGGCATGGGGCTGCTGCTGCCGATCCTGATCCGGCACGGCATCGACTCCGGTGTCGGCGAACTCGCCCTCGGCGCGGTGTGGGCGGCCTCGCTGCTCGGACTGGTCACCGTGGGCGTGCAGTGGGCGGCACAGGTCGGTGAGACCCGGATGACGGGACGGACGGGCGAGCGTGTCCTCTACTCGCTCCGCCTGAAGATCTTCGCGCAGCTCCAGCGGCTCGGACTCGACTACTACGAGCGGGAGTTGACCGGCCGGATCATGACCCGCATGACCACCGACGTCGACGCGCTGTCCACCTTCCTCCAGACCGGCCTGGTCACCGCGTTCGTCTCGGTCGTCACCTTCTTCGGCATCATGGTCGCCCTGCTGGTGCTCGACGTGGAGCTCGCGTTGCTGGTGTTCGCGACGCTGCCTCCGCTGATCGTCGCCACGTACTTCTTCCGCAGGGCGAGCGTGAAGGCGTACGAACTGGCCCGTGAGCGGGTGTCGGGGGTCAACGCCGACCTCCAGGAGTCCGTCGCCGGGCTGCGGATCGTGCAGGCCTTCCGGCGCGAGCGGGACGGCGGGGCGCGGTTCGCGGAGCGCAGCGACGGCTACCGGCAGGCGCGGATCCGGGGGCAGTGGCTGATCTCGATCTACTTCCCCTTCGTGCAGCTGCTGTCCTCGGTCGCCGCGGCCGCCGTGCTGGTCGCGGGCGCGGGGCGGATCGACGACGCGACGCTGACCACCGGTGCGCTGGTGGCCTACCTGCTCTACATCGACCTGTTCTTCGCGCCGGTGCAGCAGCTCTCGCAGGTCTTCGACGGCTACCAGCAGGCGACCGTCTCACTGGGCCGGATCCAGGAGCTGCTCCGGGAGCCGACGTCGACGAAGGCGGCCGAGGAGCCGATGGAGGTGCTCTCGCTGCGGGGCGACGTGGCCTTCGAGGGCGTGCACTTTGCCTACGGCGAGGAGGAAGAGGCGCTCAGCGACGTCGAGTTGCGGATCCCCGCCGGGCAGACCGTCGCCTTCGTCGGCGAGACCGGCGCCGGCAAGTCGACCCTGGTGAAGCTGGTGGCGCGGTTCTACGACCCGACGGCGGGCCGGGTGACGGTCGACGGCACGGACCTGCGGGCGCTGGACCTCACGTCGTACCGGCACCACCTCGGTGTCGTCCCGCAGGAGGCGTACCTCTTCCAGGGCACGGTCCGTGACGCCATCGCCTACGGCCGTCCCGACGCCACGGACGCCGAGGTGGAGGCGGCGGCCCGCGCGGTCGGCGCCCACGAGATGATCGCGACCCTCGACGGCGGCTACCTCCACGAGGTCGCCGAACGCGGCCGCAACCTCTCCGCCGGCCAGCGCCAGCTGATCGCGCTGGCCCGCGCCGAACTCGTCGACCCCGACATCCTCCTCCTCGACGAGGCCACAGCCGCCCTCGACCTCGCCACGGAGGCCCAGGTCAACCAGGCCACGGACCGCCTGGCGGGCCGCCGCACCACCCTCGTGGTCGCCCACCGCCTCACCACCGCCGCCCGCGCCGACCGGGTCGTGGTGATGGACCACGGCCGTGTCGTGGAGGACGGCACCCACGAGGAGCTGCTGGCCCTGGACGGCCGGTACGCGGCCCTTTGGCGCACCTTCGTGGGGGAGGACGCGACCGCGGTGGCGTGAGGGCCGGCCGCGGGGGATCCCGGCCTGTTCCGGTGACGGGCGTGCAACCATCCGACACACGTCCTGCGTCCGTACACCAGTACGCTCATCGCCGGGGTACGGGAGGAACGACAGTGGCCATGGGGGCGATACGGCGGCGGCTGGCCGTCGGTCTTGCCGTGGTGACCGCATCCGGGGTGCTGGGGGTCGCCGCGCCGGGGGAGGCGCAGGCCGCCGTTGCGCTCTGCGAGGGGCGCAAGATCCGGACGTACACCTTCTCCACCGGCTCGGTGAAGGTCTACCGGCGCGGCCAGTCGCTGTGTGCCGTGACCGTCCCCAAGCGGGTCGGCTCGCCGCGCACCATGATGGTCAGCCTGCGGGCCCGGGGCTTCGAGGCCGTCGTCGACCAGGGCGTCTACACCAAGCGCGCCGGCCCGGTGTGGTCCTACGTCGGCAGCCGCAAGGTGTGGATCAAGGGGCGGGTCGGCAGCGGCTCGTACTCGACCGGGGGCTGGGTGCGGCTGTGACACCCCCACATCCGGGCGGGCGAACCCGCCAATAACCGAGGGTTTTCCCTGCTTCCCCTGGTGCGTAAGGGAGTTGCTCCGATACGTTCCGCTCGCACATCTGTCTCACAGGGGAGGGTGCATGCGCAAGGCGCTCAGATGGCTGCTGGCGTTCACCGTGTTCATCGGCACGTTGAGCACGGCAGGGGTGGCCACCGCCGCCCAGCCGGAGGCCACCGGTACCACCGACATCAAGGAGAGGCTGCTCTCCCTACCGGGGGTGAGCCTGATCGAGGAGAAGCCGTACACCGGGTACCGCTTCTTCGTCCTGGGCTTCACCCAGCCGGTCGACCACCGCCACCCGTCCAAGGGCACGTTCCAGCAGCGGATCACCGTGCTGCACAAGGACGTCTCCCGCCCGACGGTCTTCTACACCAGCGGCTACAACGTCTCCACGAACCCCAGCCGCCGCGAGCCGACCCAGATCGTGGACGGCAACCAGGTCTCCCTGGAGTACCGCTACTTCACCCCCTCCCGGCCCGAACCGGCCGACTGGAGCAAGCTGGACATCTGGCAGGCCGCCAGCGACCAGCACCGCGTCTTCAAGGCGCTGAAGAAGGTCTACGGCAAGAACTGGATCACCACGGGCGGCTCGAAGGGCGGCATGACCGCCACCTACTACGAGCGCTTCTACCCCAAGGACATGGACGGCGTCGTCGCCTACGTCGCCCCCAACGACGTGGTGAACAAGGAGGACTCCGCCTACGACCGCTTCTTCGGATCAGTCGGCACCAAGGAGTGCCGCGACCGCCTGAACGCGGTGCAGCGCGAGGCGCTGGTGCGCCGGGAGCCGCTGGAGCGCAAGTACGCCGAGCTCGCGGCGGCCGAGGGCTACACCTTCACCACCGTCGGCAGCCTCGACCGGGCCTACGAGGCGGTCGTCCTGGACTACGTGTGGGGCTTCTGGCAGTACAACCTGCTGGAGAACTGCGGTGACGACGCGCTGATCCCGCCGAACGCCAAGACCGCGACCGACGACCAGATCTGGAACTCGATCGACACGGTCTCCGGGTTCTCGTTCTACACCGACCAGGGCCTCACGCCCTACACGCCGTACTACTACCAGGCGGCCACCCAGCTCGGCGCGCCGACGATCAGGTTCCCGCACATCGAGAAGAAGTACATCCGCTACGGCTACCAGCCGCCGCGCAACTTCGTGCCGCGGGACATCGCCACCAAGTTCCAGCCGTACGCGATGCGCGACGTGGACACCTGGGTGCGCCACAACGCCCGTCACTTGCTCTACGTCTACGGCCAGAACGACCCGTGGGGCGCCGAGCGGTTCCACCTCGGCAAGGGCGCGAAGGACTCCTACGTCTTCACCGCCCCCGGCATGAACCACGGCGCGAACGTGGCCGGTCTGGTCGCCGACCAGAAGGCCTTCGCCACCGCCCGCATCCTGGACTGGGCCGGTGTCTCCGACACGGCCGTCGCCGCGGCCAAGCCGCTGGCGAAGTTCGACAGCAAGCTGGACGTCAGGGACGTGGAGCGCGAGCCCACGCTGCGTCCGTAACCCCGGTGCCGCGCCCGGCCGTCGCTCAGACCGGCCGGGCGCAGCCCACCGGCCTCTCGCCCCGCAACTGCACGTACAGGGCCGTCGAGACCGGGCACCCGGCGCGGCTCGCGACCGCCTTCGTCACCTCGTACTGCGGTTTCCGCTCGCCCGATCCGTCGCACGGCGTCTCGCGGACCTGGCCGTCACCGGAGCCGTAGACGCAGTCGCCGACGATGGTGCGCGGCCCGCCCCCGCCACCCGGGTCCCCCGGGTGTGGCGGGGTCAGGTTGCGCATGCAGGCGTAGCCCCGCGGGACCGCCCCGTCGCCGTCCTCGTCGGTGGCTGGGCTCCGGGCGCTGATGTGCAGCACGAAGTCCGTGGTCCCCGGGCACAGCGGACCGTCGCCCACCGTGCCGTCGAACCGCGCCACGACCCGTGCCGCCGCCCGCTCACTGGTGCACGCCACCTCGGTGAAGCTGGTCGTGCCGAAGGAACTGCACTCGTCGACCCCGAGGAACTCGGTCCCGTAACCCGAGGGGCGGGTGGGCGCCACCGCCTCGCCGAGCCGGCTGTCCGCGTCCGTGGCGTTCCCGTCCGACGCGTTCTGGCACCCCGCCAGCAGACCGGCGAGCAGCGCCAGCAGCGCGCACACCACCCCCACGGAACATCTCTCACGCATCGCCGTCCCCCCGGATACCCGCGTCCAGCGTGACCCGCCGCGGCGGGCCCACGCCAGACATGTGGGGTGCTTTGCTCCCTTCGGGGGGCGTACGCCGGGTGCGCGGCGTACGCGCGCTACGTCGGGTACGACAGTCCGTGCCCGATCGGATAGAGCACCGCGGCCGGATCGTCGGCCCGCTGCACCGGCACCGGCAGCCTCCCGCGCGGCGCCACCCTCCCCGCGATCACCCGTGCGGCGGCGCGCAGTTCGACGTCGGTCCACGAGTACGAGGCCAGGTACGCGGCCACGCCGGGCAGGTGGGCCACGTCGTAGGGGTTGCGCACGGCGAGGGCGATCACCGGCTTGCCGGTCGCGAGCAACTGCTCGACCAGGGTCTTCTGGGCGCTGGTCGCCGTGACGTTGTACGTCGCCACCACCACCGCGTCCACGTCCCGCGCCGCCGCGACCGCCCTGGCGACGGTGGCCGCCGAGGGTGCCGTACCGGTGGACAGGGCCGTGGCCGTGAAGCCGAGCTCGGTGAACGCGGCCGTGAGCACGCCGGTCGGGGGGCCCGTCGTCCCCGAGGGGGAGGCCGGGTCGGCGCCCGTCACCAGGAGCCTGCGCGGGGACAGGGGCAGCAGGTGCCCCTCGTTCACCAGCAGGGTCGTGGTCCGCTCGGCGATCCGGTCGGCCTGCGCGAGATGGGAGGGGATCCCGACCGTGCGGGTCACGCCCGCCTGCGCGACGTACGGCTCCCTGAACAGCCCCAGCCTCGCCTTCAGCCGCAGCACCCGAAGGATCGACTCGTCGAGCCGCCGCTCGGTCAGCTCCCCGTCCTGGACGGCCTTCAGCACCGCGTTCCAGGCGACGGCGAGGTTCGGCGGGTTGAGCAACTGGTCCACGCCCGCCTTGAGCGCGAGCACCGGCACCCGGTCGTCGCCGTACTTGGTGCGGACGCCCTCCATGCCGAGGGAGTCGGTGACGATCACGCCGTCGTAGCCCAGTTCCTCGCGCAGGATGCCCTGGAGGATCGGACGGGACAGGGTGGCCGGGTCGCCGGAGTCGTCGAGGGCCGGGACCATGAGGTGCGCGGTCATGATCGAGTCGATGCCCGCGGCGATCGCGGCACGGAACGGCGGCGCGTCGAGCTTCTCCCACTCGGCGCGGGTGTGGGTGATGACCGGGAAGCCGTAGTGGCTGTCGACGGCGGTGTCGCCATGCCCGGGGAAGTGCTTGGCGGTGGCCGCGACCTGCCGGGCGCGCTGGTACCCGGCGACCTCGGCGGCGACCATCCCGGCGACCGCGTCCGGGCCGGCGCCGAAGGAGCGGACGCCGATGACCGGGTTCGCCGGGTTGACGTTGACGTCGGCGACCGGGGAGTAGTTCTGCCGGATGCCCATCGCCCTGAGCTCCCGCCCGGCGATCCGGCCGAGGGTGCGGGCGTCGTGGTGCGAGCGGCCCGCGCCGAGGGCCATGGCGCCCGGGAAGAGCGTGGCGGGCTCGCCCACCCGGCAGACGATGCCGTGCTCCTGGTCGGTGGAGATGAGGACCGGCAGCCCGCGCGGCAGGGAGAGGGACGCCTTCTGGATGCCGTTGGAGAGGTCGGCGATCTGGTGCGGGTCCCGGGTGTTGTGCGCCCAGGTGAAGTAGATGACGCCGCCGACGCGGTACCTGTCGATCAGCTCGGCGGCCGTGCGGACGCCGATCTCCTTGAGGTTGGCGTCGATGTCGGCCTGGTCGGGGGCGGTGGCGGAGTGGCCGTAGACCCGCATCACGAACAGCTGGCCGACCTTCTCGGGCAGCGTCATGCGGGAGATGAGAGAGCGGAGTCTGGTGTCGTCGTGCTTCTTCTGGTCCGCGTGGGCGGTCCCGCCCACGGCGAGGGTGGCGGCGGCGCCCGCGGAGGCGGTGAGGACGGTGCGTCTGGAGGGCACGTGCGCTCCTTCCGGAGGTGATCCGTTGAAGGAAACTTCCGAGGAATCACCAATATCCGGGAAGTTTCTGCCAGTCAAGGGAGCGCACAGTACTGGGGAAGGGGCCGCCATCGGCGCTGTTGGAGGGGGGCGCGCCGATGGCGGGTGCTGCCGGCCGCGGTACGGCGGAGAGGGTGGGTCAGCGTTCGCAGCCAGCAGCGAGGCCGACACCGCACCACGGTGACTCTCCGACAGCCTGCCGGTTGGACGAGCGGGGGTCGGGCGGGGTTCCCGGCTCGGCCCGGAATCCCGGAAGTTGGTGGGCCCGGGGCCAACGGGACGGATGGGCCGCCACCTTGGGCCGATGGCCCTGCCCCTTGTCCCTGCTGGTCCCGGTCTTCCTCCCTGTTGATCCCGGCCTTCGGGGTGTCCTTGGCGGCCCTGTTCCTCGACGAGACTGTGAGCGCCCTGCGCCGGCGCGCGGCGCCCATCCGGCTGCGGAGGCGGTCCATCCCCTGGACGGACCGGCGCCGGAGGCGAACGTCGGCCGATCATGAGGGCATGCCAGTGGTCGACATCCCCGGTTCCAAGTCCCTCACCGCCCGCGCCCTCTTCCTGGCGGCGGCGGCCGACGGGGTCACCACCCTCGAACGCCCCCTGCGGTCGGACGACACCGAGGGGTTCGCCGAGGGGCTGACGCGGCTCGGCTACCGGGTGGGCCGCACCCCGGACACCTGGCAGGTCGACGGCCGCCCCGAGGGCCCTCCGGCGCCGGAGGCGGACGTGTACTGCCGGGACGGCGCGACGACGGCCCGCTTCCTGCCGACCCTGGCGGCGGCGGGCCACGGCACCTACCGCTTCGACGCCTCGGAGCAGATGCGCCGCCGCCCCCTGCTCCCGCTGACCCGGGCCCTGCGCGACCTCGGCGTGGACCTGCGGCACGAGCGGGCGGAGGGCCACCACCCGCTGACGGTCCGCGCGGCGGGCGTCGAGGGCGGCGAGGTCGTGCTGGACGCGGGCCAGTCCTCCCAGTACCTGACCGCCCTGCTCCTCCTCGGCCCACTGACCCGCGAGGGCCTGCGGATCCGGGTGACGGACCTGGTCTCGGCGCCGTACGTGGAGATCACCCTCGCGATGATGCGGGCGTTCGGGGTGGAGGTGGACAGGCAGGCTGGTCCGCGGGGGGACGTCTTCGTGGTCCCGCCGGGCGGCTACCGCGCGACGACCTACCCGATCGAGCCGGACGCCTCCACGGCGAGCTACTTCTTCGCCGCGGCCGCGCTGACGCCCGGTGCGGAGGTGACGGTGCCGGGCCTCGGGGCGGGGGCGCTCCAGGGCGACCTGGGCTTCGTCGACGTACTGCGCCGGATGGGCGCGGAGGTGACCGTCGGGGACACGGGCACGACGGTGCGTGGCACCGGCGAACTGCGCGGCCTCACGGTCACCATGCGGGACATCTCCGACACCATGCCGACCCTGGCGGCGATCGCGCCCTTCGCCTCCGGCCCGGTCCGCATCGAGGACGTGGCGAACACCCGCGTGAAGGAGTGCGACCGCCTGGAGGCCTGCGCGGAGAACCTGCGGCGCCTCGGCGTGGCGGTGGCCACCGGCCCCGACTGGATCGAGATCCGGCCCGGCGGAACCGGCGAGGGCACGCAGATCAAGACCTACGGCGACCACCGCATGGCGATGTCCTTCGCGGTCACCGGGCTGCGGGTGCCGGGAATCTCGTTCGACGACCCGGGGTGCGTACGCAAGACTTTCCCCGCGTTCCACGAGGCGTTCGCCGAGTTGCGAGGGAGCATCGAACGGTGAGTTTCACCCTGGAGGGGCCGGTCCTGGAAGGCGCGCTGGTGCGCCTGGAGCCGCTGGCGCACCGGCACGCCGCCGGGCTGGCCGAGGCGGCGGAGGAGGAACGCGGCACCTACGAGTTCACCTGGGTGCCGCGCGCGGACGAGGTGCCCGCATATCTCGACGCCCAACTCGCCCGCGCGGCCACGGGGCGGCTCGCGCCGTACGCGCAGATCGCGGTGGCCACCGGACGGGTGGTCGGCGCCACCTCCTTCTGGGAGCCACGCAGTTGGCTGGCGGAGGACCGGCTCGACGCCGTCGAGGTCGGCTTCACCTGGCTGGCCGGCTCGGCCCAGGGCACGGGCGTGAACGCCGAGGCCAAGCTGCTGCTGTTCCGGCACGCCTTCGAGGTGTGGGGCGTCTCCCGGGTCGACCTGAAGACGGACGCCCGCAACGCCCGCTCCCGCGCGGCGATCGAGCGCGTCGGCGCCCGCTTCGAGGGTGTCCTGCGCAACTGGTCGCGCTCCTGGGCCCCCGGTGAGGACGGCCGGCTCCGCGATTCCGCGATCTTCTCCGTCACGGCGGCGGAGTGGCCGCGGTGCCGGGAGCGGCTGGAGAAGCGGGTGGCGGGGTATCCGCGAGGCTGAGCGGCACCCCCTCGCCGCCGCGTCCGCGCGTCACACTCCCGGGCCGGTCGACTCGACGGCCGACAGCCGCAGTTGGTCCCGTACCGCGGCCAGTACCGGATCGGCCTCCGCCCCCGTGCGCACGGCCGCGAAGATGTTCCGCGACGGCTGCTCGCCCCGTGTGGCCGGCACCGCCAGCCGCCGGTGCGCGTACAGCGGCCGGACCAGGCGCGGGATCAGCGCCACTCCCGCCCCCGCCTCGACCAGCGCGGCCACGGCGCCCCAGTCGTCGACGGCGTGCCGGATGTCCGGGGTGAAGCCGGAGGTCGCGCAGACGGCGCGGGCGATGGCGCCCACGCAGCTGCGGGGGTCACCCGCGATCCAGGTCTCGGCGGCCAGCTCCCGCAGCGCGACGGCCTCACGGTCCGCCAGCGGGTGGTCCGCCGGGACGACGAGGTCCAGCACGTCCCGGAGCAGGTCGGTCCGGCTGTAGCGGCGGTCCGTGTGCGGCGGTGTCGCCGCGAAGTCCACGGCGACCGCCACATCCACCTGCCCGGCGTCCAGCGCCGTGAAGAGGTCCGGCGGCTCCGACTCCACCACGTCCACCCGGACCTCGGGCAGCCGCTCGGCCAGCGCTCGCAGCACCCCCGGCAGCAGCCCCAGGATCGCGCTGGAGAAGCAGCCGATCGTCACCGCGCCCCGGCCGCCGCTCCCGTACGCCGCCAAGTCGGCCCGCGCCCGCTCCAGTTGGGCGGCGATCGCGTCGGCGTGGGCCAGCAGGACCCGGGCCTGGCCGGTGAGGCGTACGCCCCGGCCGTCCCGTTCCGTCAGCGGTGCGCCGATCTCCCGGGACAGGGCGGCGATCTGCTGCGACACCGCCGACGGCGTCAGATGCAGGGCCTGGGCCGTGCGCGCCAGGCTGCCCCGGCGCTGGAGTTCACGCAGGACGGTCAGGCGGCGCAGGTCGACGGTGAAGGTTTGGCTTAAGTGTTCCATCGAGAAAGGTTAACTGGACCGAGGGGCCCGGATCGGAAACCATCGACGCCATGACCGCCTACCTGATCCTCCACGGCTGGCAGAACCACCGTCCCGAGGCCCACTGGCAGCACTGGCTCGCCGACCGTCTCGGCGCACTCGGCCACCGGGTCGCCTACCCCCAGCTGCCCGACCCCGACGACCCGGACCTGGAGACCTGGCTCGGCGAACTCGCCCGGCACCTCGCCGAGGACGCGCCGGACGTCGTCCTCGCCCACAGCGCCTCCGCGCTGCTGTGGCTGCACGCCGTGGCCCGGGGGACGGCCGGGACCGGTGACGTGGAGCGCGTCCTGCTGGTCGGCCCGCCCGCGCCCGTCGTCGTCGCACAGCACCCCGAGGTCGCCGGATTCGCCCCGCCCCCGCTGGAGTTCACCCTCCCGGGCCCGACCCTCCTGGTGGCCGGCGACGACGACCCGTACTGCCCCGGGGGCGCCCGCGCGGTCTACGGCGACCCGCTCGGCCTGCGCACCGAACTGCTCCCCGGCGCCGGTCACCTGGACCTGGACGCCGGGTACGGCCCCTGGCCCGCCGTGCTGGACTGGTGCCTGGACCCGGGGGCGAGGATCACGGGCCGTTCGTGAGGGGTCCGTCCGTGAGGGGGCCGTCCGTGAGGGGCGCGCCCTCGATGGAGTCGTCCTTGATGGGGCCGGGGCCCTCCTCGCCGGGCCCGTCCTCCTGAGGAGCCGCTCGCAGTTGCGGAGTGCTCGTGCCGACGTAGGCCACCGCGAGCACGCACAGCAACCCGCCCGTGACCAGGGCCGTGGCGCCCGAGGTCCAGCCCGCGACCAGGCCGCCGCGCAGGTTGCCGAGGTGCGGGCCCGCCTGGCCGACGATCGTCTCGGCGGCGGTGACCCGGCCGAGAAGGGCGTCGGGGGTGCGGGTCTGCACGATGGTCGTACGGCACAGGACGGCGAGGGCGTCCCCCGCGCCCGCCACCGCGAGCAGGCCGAGCCCTAGCCAGGCGCTGGTCGTCAGGCCGAACATGCACAGCCCCGCACCCCAGGTCGCGGACGCGCACAGCATCACCGGGCCGGGGCGGGCCAGCCGGGTCACCGGGCCCGACAGGGCCGTCGCGGCGACCCCGCCCACGGCCAGCGCGGACAGGAACAGCCCCAGCGTGCGCGGATCGCCGCCGAAGCGCTCCTGGTTGACGAGCGGGAAGAGGCTGGTCGGCATGGACAGCACGGTGGCCGCCAGGTCGGTCAGCAGCGCGCCGCGCACCACGCGGTGGCCGGTCAGGAAGCGCAGGCCGTCCAGGACGCCGTGCACCCCGGGGCGGGACTTGTCGCCCTCGGGTGGCAGCGCGGGGAGCCCGTAGACGCCGTAGAAGGACAGCGCGAAGCTCAGGGTGTCCACGAGGTAGCAGACGCCGATGCCCCACCAGCCGAGCACGACCCCGGCGACCGCCGGGCCGACCAGCATCATCGCCTGGCCGGAGACCTGCTGGAGGGCGAGACCGGCGGCCACCTGCTCCTTGGGCAGCAGCCTGGGGACGAACACCCCCGCGGCGGGGGCGCCGAGCGCGGCGAAGGACGTCTGGACCGCGACCAGCACCAGGATCACGCCCACCGGCGCGTGCCCGGCGAAGCCCTGCACGGTCAGCAGCAGGGAGCAGGCCATCGAGCCGACGGTGCCGGTGAGGAACAGCCGGCGCCGGTCCACCCGGTCCGCCCAGGCCCCCGCGAACAGACTGACCGCGACCATCGGCACCGCCTGCGCGATGCCGACCGCGCCGCTCCAGACCGCGCTGTGCGTCATGTCCCAGACCTGGTACATGACGGTGACCATGGTCATGAAGGAGCCGAGCGTGGAGGCCGTGCGCCCGAACAGCAGCCGTCGGAAGACGGGGGAGGTGCGCAGGGGCCGTACGTCGAGCAGGACGTCGGACAGGCTCATGAGAGCGGGACCGGGAGCGGGGTGGGCTGAGGCACCCGGGGACGTTAACCGGCCGCCCGCCTCCGGGCCACCGAATTAGTCACGTCCTCGTGGCGGCGCGGTCACCTGCGCGCGCGGCCGGTCACGCGCTGTCGTTCAGCAGCCGCGCCAGGTGCTCACGGCCGCCGCGCAGCAGCCCGGGCAGCGGCGCGGCCTTCTCGTACCACCGCTTCTCGTACTCCCAGCACAGCCAGCCGTCCCAGCCGTGCCGGGAGAGCACCTCGACGCACTCGGCGAGCGGCAGGACGCCGGCGCCGAGGGCGAGCGGGGTGGTGTCCTCGCTCGACGCGATGTCCTTGACCTGGACGTATCCGAGGTACGGGGAGAGCGCCGCGTAGGTCTGCGAGGGCTGCTCACCGCCCAGCCAGGTGTGCATGACGTCCCAGAGGGAGCCGACCTGACGGTGACCGACCCGACCGAGGACACGGATGGCGTCGGCACCGGTGCGGTGCGAGTCGTGGGTCTCCAGCAGGACGCGTACGTCGACGTCGGCCGCGTACTGCGCCGCCGTGCCCAGCCGCCGGGCCGCGATCGCGTCGGCCTCCGCGGCCGGCTGCCCGGGGCCCGCGCCGGGGAAGACGCGGATGTACGGGGCGCCCAGGTCGTGGGCGAGGTCGAGGAGGGCGCGGATCTCGTCGAGGACCGGCTCGTCGTCGCCGGGCGCGGCCACCCGCGCGTACCCGGCCAGGCCCAGGATCTCCACCCCGGCCGCCCGGAATTCCGCGGCCACGTCCGCGCGCGCGGCCGCGTCGATGCCCGGGTGGACCGCCTCCTCCGGATGCGCGCGCAGCTCCACGCCGTGATAGCCGTGCGCGGTCGCGAGGCGGAGCACCTCGGGGACGGGGAGACCGGGGACGCCGAGAGTGGAGAAGGCCAGCTTCATGCCCCCGGACTCTACGCGTCAGTCGCGGACACCGCCGCGCAGATCCAGGCGCCGGTCCCGGCCGACCAGGTCCTTGCCGAGGGTGCGGTGCGGTGTCTCGACGACCAGGACCCGGCCGCGCGGGGTGAGCGTGACGCGCCGCGCTCGACGAGCCCGTGGACGCCCGGGCCTGCCCGGCCAGTGCCGTGACACCCGCTCTAGCTCTGGCCCTCGGTCGCCGCGGGGCGGTACACGCACAGCTGCACGCCCGTCTTGCCGGCCACCGTGGACACCAGCTCGAAGGGACGCTTGCCGCCGTCCTCCGGGAAGATCGACTTGCCGCCGCCGAGGATCACCGGCATCACGATGAGCTGGAGCTCGTCCACCAGGCCCTCGGCGAGGAGGGTGCGCACCAGGGTGGGGCTGCCCATCATCGCCAGCTCGCCGCCCTCGGTCTCGCGCAGCGCGCGGATCCGCTCGACGGCCTGGGAGCCGGGGATCCGTTCGGTGTTGTTCCACGTCAGCTCGTCGTCGCCGAGGGTGTCGGTCACCACGTACTTCTTCAGCGAGTTCAGCCGGTCCGCGAACGGGTCCCCGGCCCGCTCCGGCCAGGCCCCCGCCATCGTCAGATACGTCCGCCGCCCGTACAGCAGGGCCTCGGCCCGCTCCATCCCCTCGCTGAACGCCGGGCCGAGCACCTCCTCGTCGAAGTACGGGTGCGACCAGCCGCCGTGCGCGAACCCGCCGTCGGTGTCCTCCTGCGGACCGCCGGGCGCCTGGACGACACCGTCAAGGCTGATGAACTCGCTGACCACGATGCGCATGGGATTCCCTCCGTTGGGGCCGACCGCGGATCGGTACCGCGTTGATCGGCGCTGTGTTGATCGGTTACGGCAATGAGACCGGAGGATGCCACGGAACTCATCGGAGCGTGCTGAGGAACTTTGTAGCCGCTCCCGCCGGGCAGTGTCGGGCACGTCTCAGCCCGTCAGGGTGCGTGTCTTTCAGCCCGTCCGGCGTTTGAGGACGAGGGCACGTGTCCTCCAGCCCGTCCGGCGTTTGAGGACGAGGCCCGTTCAGGGCCGACGGGGGTCTGGGGGCGGAGCCCCCAGGAGGCGGGGTCGAAGGGGCGGCAGCCCCTGGGGGATGGGACGGGTAGGGGCGGCGGGGGCGAAAACAACCAGCGCCCACCCCGCCGCGCCCCCACAGGCCACGCCACCCCCAAGCGCCCTCGCACCCCCGAACCCCCACCCCCTCACTCCCGAGGCGCCCCCGTAGACCCCCGAACCATCAACTCCCCCCGGATCACGGCGATCCCCCCGGGCGGCGCCTCCTCCCGCCCCATCGCGATCCGCCCCGCCCGAGCCCCCGCCTCCGCCAACGGCAACCGCACCGTCGTCAGCGCCGGCACCGCGTCGATGCTGAACGGCAGGTCGTCGAACCCGGCGACGGACACGTCGTCCGGGATCCGCAGCCCCGAGTCCCGCAGCGCGGCACACGCCCCCAGCGCCACGGAGTCGTTCGCGGCCACCACCGCCGTGAGGGACGGGTCCCGCCGCAGCAGCTCCAGCGTCGCCTCGTACCCGGACCGCCGGTCGTACCGCCCGTGCACGGTCCAGCGCGGATCCTCCGAGATCCCCGCGTCGACGAGCGCGGCCCGGTGTCCCTCCAGCCGGTGCCGGGTGGTGGTGCGCTCCTCCGGCCCCGCGATGTAGCCGAGCCGGCGATGGCCGAGACCGATGAGGTGTTCCGTCAGCTCCCGCCCGCCCCCGCGGTTGTCGAAGGTCAGCGCGATCGCCGGGGTGTCCGGCGCCGGCGGCCGCCCGCACAGCACCACCCGCGTCCCGGCGTCCTCCAGCTTCCGCAGCTTCGCCGCGACCGCCGCCGCGTGCGGGACGTCCTCGACCGCGCCGCCGGTCAGCACGACCGCCGCCGCGCGCTGCCGCTGGAGCAGGGTCAGATAGGTCAGCTCGCGTTCCGGGGAACCCCCGGTGTTGCAGGTCACCGCCAGCCGCTCACCGCCCGCGCGCCCGCCGGGCCCGCCGATCTCGGACTGGATCGCGCCGGCCATGATCCCGAAGAAGGGGTCGGCGATGTCGTTGACGAGGATCCCGACCAGGTCGGAGGTGGCCGCGGCCAGTGAGCTGGCCGGTCCGTTCAGTACGTAGTCCAGTTCGTCCACGGCCCGCAGCACCCGTTCCCGGGTGGTCGCGGCGACGGGGTAGTTCCCGTTCAGCACGCGCGACACCGTCGCGGGCGAGACCTGGGCGCGCGCAGCCACGTCCGCCAGGGTCACCGTCATCTAGTCGTCCTCCGGTCGCGCATCTCAGTCGTACCTCGTTGTACACGCACAGGCGCACGGCATTGGTTTCGTGCGGGCCGTGCGGACCAGGCCACCCAGACCTTAAGGCCCCCACCCCCGGTTGTTCGCCCCCTCGAACAACTCAACCCCGTCACGGTCTTGTCCGGACCGCTGCCCAGAGGCTAGCTTCTACCATGATAGAAAGCGCTTGCTGTATCGCTCACCAGTAGAGGCGTACGCGGCGCCCACGACCGCGTACGAAAGCTGCGTACGACTCCTACGAAGGGACTGCCGTGACACGCAAGACGGTGCGTATCGCCATGAATGGTGTGACCGGGCGGATGGGTTACCGCCAGCACCTGGTCCGCTCCATCCTGGCCCTCCGCGAGCAGGGCGGCCTCGACCTCGGGGACGGCACCGTGCTGTGGCCCGAGCCGATCCTGGTGGGCCGCCGCGAGCACGCGCTCAAGGCACTCGCCGAACAGCACGGCCTGGAGCACTGGGCGACCGACGTCGACGCCGTCCTCGCCGACCCCACCGTCGACATCTACTTCGACGCCCAGGTCACCTCCGCGCGCGAGGAGGCGATCAAGAAGGCCATCGCGGCGGGCAAGCACATCTACACCGAGAAGCCCACCGCCACCGGCCTGGAGGCCGCCCTGGAGCTGGCCCGCCTGGCGAACGCGGCCGGCATCAAGCACGGCGTCGTCCAGGACAAGCTCTTCCTGCCCGGCCTGCTCAAGCTGAAGCGGCTCATCGACGGCGGCTTCTTCGGCCGGATCCTCTCGATCCGCGGCGAGTTCGGCTACTGGGTCTTCGAGGGCGACTGGCAGCAGGCCCAGCGCCCGAGCTGGAACTACCGCGCCGAGGACGGCGGGGGCATCGTCGTCGACATGTTCCCGCACTGGGAGTACGTGCTCCACGAGCTCTTCGGCCGGGTGAAGTCCGTCCAGGCCCTCACCGCCACCCACATCCCGCAGCGCTGGGACGAGAACGACAAGCCCTACGACGCCACCGCCGACGACGCCGCCTACGGGATCTTCGAGCTGGAGGGCGGCGCCATCGCCCAGATCAACTCCTCCTGGGCCGTGCGCGTCAACCGCGACGAGCTCGTGGAGTTCCAGGTCGACGGCACGGAGGGGTCGGCGGTCGCGGGGCTGCGCAACTGCCGCGTCCAGCACCGCAGCGCCACCCCCAAGCCGGTCTGGAACCCGGACATCCCCGCCACCGAGGTCTTCCGGGACCAGTGGCAGGAGGTCCCGGACAACGCCGAGTTCGACAACGGCTTCAAGGCCCAGTGGGAGCTCTTCCTCAAGCACGTCTACGCCGACGCCCCCTACCAGTGGGACCTCCTCGCCGGCGCCCGCGGCGTCCAGCTCGCCGAGCTGGGCCTGAAGTCCTCGGCCGAGGGCCGCCGCCTCGACGTCCCGGAGGTCTCGCTGTGACGATCCAACTCCCGACGGGTGGCGGGGGATTCAAGGCGTACGAGCCCCGCCAGGAGCCCTTCGCCGCCACCCCCGGCACCCCCTTCACCTCCCGTACGGTCTTCTCGGCGGCGCACGTCGTCGCCGACCCGTTCGCCGACTCCACGCCGGACTCCCCGGCCGCCGTCGACTGGGACGCCACCCTCGCCTTCCGCCGCCACCTGTGGTCGCACGGACTCGGTGTGGCCGAGGCGATGGACACCGCCCAGCGCGGCATGGGCCTGGACTGGGCGGGCGCGGCCGAGCTGATCCGCCGCAGCGCCGCCGAGGCCAGGTCGGTCGGCGGGCTCATCGCCTGCGGCGTGGGCACCGACCAGCTCACCGGCCCGGCGACCCTGGACGAGGTCCGAGCGGCCTACGAGGAGCAGCTCGCCCTCGTCGAGGAGTCCGGCGCGCAGGCCATCCTGATGGCCTCCCGCGCCCTCGCCGCCACGGCCAAGGGCCCCGAGGACTACCTGGAGGTCTACGGCCACCTGCTCCGCCAGGCCACCGAGCCGGTGATCCTGCACTGGCTCGGCCCGATGTTCGACCCGGCGCTGGAGGGCTACTGGGGGTCGAGCGACCTCGACGCGGCGACCGACGTGTTCCTGGAAGTCATCGCGGCCCACCCGGACAAGGTCGACGGCATCAAGGTCTCCCTGCTGGAGGCCCAGCGCGAGATCGACATCCGCCGCCGCCTCCCGCAGGGCGTGCGCTGCTACACCGGCGACGACTTCAACTACCCCGAGCTGATCGCGGGTGACGAACAGGGCTTCTCCCACGCGCTGCTCGGCATCTTCGACCCGCTGGGCCCGCTCGCGGCCGAGGCGGTCCGGGTGCTGGACACCGGTGACGCCAAGGGTTTCCGCGAACTCCTCGACCCCACGGTCGAGTTGTCCCGGCACCTCTTCCAGGCGCCCACCCGCTTCTACAAGACGGGCGTGGTCTTCCTCGCCTGGCTGGCCGGCCACCAGAGCCACTTCACGATGGTCGGCGGCCTCCAGTCGGCCCGCTCCCTCCCGCACTTCGCGCGCGCCTACGAACTCGCCGACGGCCTGGGCCTGTTCCCCGACCCGAAGCTGGCCGAGGAGCGCATGAAGAACCTGCTGTCCCTGTACGGGGTGACCCAGTGACCGACCTGTCCCGCTTCTCCATCAACCAGATGACGGTCAAGCAGCTGTCGCTGCCGGAGCTGGCGTCCGCCTGCGGCGAGTCGGGCATCTCGAACGTCGGCCTGTGGCGCGAGCCCGTCCAGTCGTACGGCGTCGAGGCGACGGCCAAGCTGGTCCGCGACGCGGGGCTGACCGTCACCACCCTGTGCCGCGGCGGCTTCTTCACGGCGATCGACCCCGACGAGCGCGCGGCGGCCCTGGAGGACAACCGCCGCGCGGTCGACGAGGCGGCGACGCTCGGCACCGACACCCTGGTACTGGTCTCCGGTGGCCTCCCGGCCGGTTCGAAGGACCTGCACGGCGCCCGCGAACGCATCGCGGACGCCCTGTCGGTGCTGGGCCCGTACGCCGAGGAGCGCGGGGTGAAGCTGGCCATCGAGCCGCTGCACCCCATGTACGCCTCGGACCGCTGCGTGGTCTCGACCCTCGCCCAGGCCCTGGACCTGGCGGAGCGCTTCCCCGCCCACCAGGTCGGCGTCACCGTGGACACGTACCACATCTGGTGGGACGACAACGCCCCCGCGCAGATCGCCCGCGCGGGCGCGGGCGGCCGTATCCACACCTTCCAGCTCGCCGACTGGACGACCCCCCTGCCGGAGGGCGTCCTCAACGGCCGCGGCCAGATCGGCGACGGCACGATCGACATGCGCGAGTGGCTCGGACACGTGACGGCGGCGGGCTACACCGGCGCCATCGAGGTCGAACTCTTCAACGACGTCCTGTGGGCACGGGACGGGCGCGAGGTGCTGGCGGAGACGGCGGCGCGGTTCGTGGAGCACGTCTCGTGATCGCTTAGAAATTTCTTGAGAATCCGTGCAACCCTCCCTCCACCTCGCGGGTCGTACGTGGCATCAGGACTTCTGGGGAGGGGATCTGGGGGGATCGCGGGGGTTCTGATACGGAGGGGAGACCCGAGGGGGCCTGGTCGACGGACCAGGCCCCCTCGAAGGTTTCCGGGCGGCTCAGAAGAAGACCCCGCACCTCAGCAGCACATTCGCGTACGGCCGCGCCTCGCCCGTGCGCACGACCAGCCGGGCGCCCGCCGAGAGTTCCTTCAGCCGCTCGTGCGCGACCAGCTCCAGGCCCTGCGGGAAGTGCCCGTCCAGCAGCCGCGCCGCCGCCGGATTGGCGTCCCGCACCTCCGTCGCCGCCGTGGCGCCCTCCACGACCAGCTCCTCCAGCAGCCCCTCCAGCACCTCCGCGAACGACGGCACCCCGGCCCGGAAGGCGAGGTCCACGACCCGGGGGCCGTGGGGTATCGGCATCCCGGCGTCACACACCAGCACCCCGTGGCCATGGCCCAACTCGGCGAGGGCGCCGGAGAGATGACGGTTCAGGATTCCCGCCCTCCTCACAGCGCGTCGACCTCCGCCGCCGTCGGGAAGGACGCCTGCGCGCCCTGCCTGGTGACGGCCGCCGCGCCCACCCGGGCCGCGTACGCCGCCGCCTCGGTGAGGGAGGCGCCCGCGCCCAGCCGGTAGGCCAGCGCCGCGGTGAACGCGTCGCCCGCGCCGGTGGTGTCCACCGCGTCCACCGTCACGGGCGCGATGCGGGCCACCCCCGCCGAGGACGCCACCAGCGCACCTTCGGCGCCCAGCGTCACGACCACCGACCGCGGCCCCTTCGCGAGCAGGATCCGCGCCCAGTCCTCGGGCGCGTCCCCGACCGCGGACGCGCCGAGGATCACCTTCGCCTCGTGCTCGTTGACGATCAGCGGGTCGCACGCGGCGAGCACCTCCGTGGGCAGCGGCCGCGGCGGCGACGGGTTCAGCACGAAACGGCTGCCCGGCGCCAGGTTCCGCACGACCTCCACGACCGTCTCCAGCGGGATCTCCAGCTGCGTGGAGACCACCCGCGAGGCGTGGAAGAGGCTGCTCGCGGTCCGGACGTCCTCGGGCGTCAGCCGTCCGTTGGCGCCCGGCGACACCACGATGCTGTTGTCCCCCGAGGGGTCCACCGTGATCAGCGCGACCCCGGTCGGCGCCCCGCCCACCAGCACGCCCACCGTGTCGACCCCGGCCGAGCGCTGCGACTCCAGCAGCAGCCTGCCGTGCCCGTCGTCGCCGACCCGGGCGAGGAGTGCCGTACGGGCACCCAGCCGGGCGGCCGCGACCGCCTGGTTCGCGCCCTTGCCGCCCGGGTGGACGACCAGGTCGGAGCCGAGCACGGTCTCCCCGGCCGCCGGCCGGCGCTCGACACCGATCACCAGGTCGGCGTTGGCCGACCCTACGACCAGGAGGTCGTAGTCGTACATGAGAATGCTCCCCTGGTAAGTGATTTCGGGCGGACGGCTCCTCAAGGGGAACCGTCCGCCCGCTGTCCTCAGCCCGTGAAGCCGGCCACGTTCTGCTTCGTGACCACCTTCACCGGCACCATCACCGACTTCTCGACCTTCTCGCCCTCGGCGGCCTTCACCGCGTTCCGTACGGCGATCCTGCCCAGTTCGGACGGCTGTTGCGCCACGGACGCGTACAACGTGCCTGCCGTGACGGCCTTGAGACCGTCGGCGGTTCCGTCGAAGCCGATGACCTGGACGGACTTTCCGGCCTTGGAGCCCAGCGCCTTGATCGCGCCGAGCGCCATCTCGTCGTTCTCCGCGAAGACGGCGGAGATGTCCGGGTGGGCCTGGAGCAGGTTGGTCATGACGTCCAGGCCCTTGGTGCGGTCCCAGTCGGCGGGCTGCTTGGCGACGACGTCGATCCCCGGGTAGGCCTTCAGGCCCTCGGCGAAACCGGCGCCGCGCTCCCGGCTGGCGGAGGTGCCGGCCTGGCCCTGGAGGATCACGATCTTTCCCTTGCCGCCCAGCTTCTCGGCGAGCGACTTGGCGGCGAGCTTGCCGCCGGTGGTGTTGTCGGAGGCGACGAGGGCGGCGGTGGAGGCGTTGTTGACCGCGCGGTCGACGGCGACCAGCGGGATGTCCGCCTTGTTGACGGCCTTCGCCGCCGGGGTGACCGCGTCGGAGTCCACCGGGTTGACGATGATCGTGCCGAGCCCCGAACTGGTGAAGTTCTCCAGCTGGTTGGCCTGCTGGGAGGCGTCGTTCTGGGCGTCGGTGACGGTCAGGTCCACGCCCAGCCTCTTCGCCTCGGCCTGCGCGCCGGAGCGGATCGACACGAAGAACGGGTTGTTGAGCGTCGACAGGGACAGCCCGATCCGCTGCGACTTCGCCGTGTCCGAGGAACCGCTGTGCAGGAAGGAGGTGGCCCCGACGATCGCCGCCGCGACCACGGCCGCGAGCAGGTAGGTCGCCGCCTGCCTGCCCTTGTTGCCGGTCCCGCTCGCCGTGACCGGGGTCGCCCCGGCCTTGCGCCGCACCGTGTCCAGGAGCACCGCCAGCGCGATGACGACACCGATGACGACCTGCTGCCAGAACGCGGACACCGACAGCAGGTTGAGCCCGTTCCTGAGCACCGCGAGGATCAGCGCGCCGATCAGCGTGCCGGACGCCTTGCCGGTGCCACCGGCCAGCGAGGCGCCGCCGATGACGACCGCGGCGATCGCGTCGAGCTCGTAGCCCTGCGCGGCCTGCGGCTGCGCGGAGGAGAGCCGGGAGGCGAGCACGATGCCCGCGGCGGCGGCGAACAGACCGGAGAAGGCGTAGATCGCGAGCTTCTGCTTCTTCACCCGCAGCCCGGACAGCCGGGCCGCCTCCTCGTTGCCGCCGATCGCGTACATCGAACGCCCGATGTACGTCCGGCCCAGCACGAACGCCGTGAGCAGACCCATCACCAGCATCACGAGCACCGGCACCGGCAGCCAGCCGCCGAGCGTGTCACCGAGGTGCGAGACGGACTCGGGGAAGGCGATGGGGGAGCCCTGCGAGATCACCAGGGACAGACCGCGGGCCACCGACAGCATGGCGAGCGTCGCGATGAACGGCGGCAGCTTCCCGTACGAGATCAGGAAACCGTTGACCAGGCCGCACGCGATGCCGGTCGCGACGGCGAGGACGACGGCCAGGGCGACCGGCACGCCCTCGGACGTGGCGCTCCAGGCGAGGACGGTGGCGGAGAGGGCGGCGACCGATCCGACCGACAGGTCGATGCCCGCCGAGACGATCACGAAGGTCACACCGAAGGCGAGGATGGCGGTCACGGCCGCCTGGACGCCGACGTTGAGCAGGTTGTCCGTCGTCATGAAGTCGCCGGACAGCGCCGACATGGCGATGACGAGGACGATCAGCGCCGTGAGCGCGCCGTTGTCGAGGAGCAGCCGGCGCAGCCCTGAGGCGCCCGTCGTGCCCTTGAGCGTGTCAGTGGCCACGGGGGGCCTCCTTGTCGATCGTGGTGGGGTTGCTGACCGCGAGGGCCATGACGGCGTCCTGGGTGGCCCGGTCCGCGGGGAGTTCACCCGCGATCCGGCCCTGGGCCATGACCAGGACCCGGTCGCTCATGCCGAGCACCTCGGGCAGGTCGCTGGAGATCATGAGGACGGCGGCACCGGCGGCCGTGAGTTCGTTGACGAGTTGGTAGATCTCGACCTTGGCGCCGACGTCGATACCGCGCGTCGGCTCGTCGAGGATGAGCACCTTGGTGTCGGCGAGCAGCCACTTGCCGATGACGACCTTCTGCTGGTTGCCGCCGGACAGCGTGCGCACCTGCTGCCCGAGCCCGGCCATCCGCACCCCGAGCTGCTCGGCGATCCGGGCCGCGTTCTCCCGCTGCCCCTTGAGATCGACGAGCCCCGCGCGCGTGGCCGAGCGCAGCGTCACCAGACCGAGGTTCTCCTCGACGGACGCGTCCAGGAGCAGCCCCTGGCCCTTGCGGTCCTCGGGGACGAGCCCGATGCCGGCCGCCATGGCGGAGTTGACGTCGTGCCCCTTCAGCGGCGTCCCGGAGACCTTCACGGTGCCCCGGTCGTAGGGGTCCGCACCGAACACGGCCCGCACGACCTCGGTACGGCCGGCGCCGACCAGCCCGGCGATGCCGACGACCTCTCCGGCGTGCACCTCGAAGGAGACGTCGTGGAAGACGCCGTCTCGCGTCAGCCCCTCGACGGTGAGCAACGCGGCGCCCTTCTCGGGCACTTCACGCGGGTACTGCTGCTCGATCGAGCGGCCCACCATGAGGCGTACGAGCTCGTCCTCGGGGGTCGTCGCCGGGACCTGCCCGACGGACCTGCCGTCGCGGATGACGGTGACCCGGTCCCCGAGGGCGGCGATCTCCTCCAGATGGTGGGTGATGAAGACGACGCCCACTCCGTCCTCGCGCAGCGTGCGCACGATGGCGAAGAGCGTGTCGACCTCCTCGGAGGTGAGCACGGCGGTCGGCTCGTCCATGATCAGCACGCGCGCGTCCAGGCTGAGCGCCTTGGCGATCTCGACCATCTGGAGGCGGGCGATGCCGAGGTCACGCACCCGCGCGCGGGGCGAGACGTCGACGCCCACGCGCGCGAGGAGCACCTCGGCGTCGGCCTCCATGCGCCCCCGGTCGATCATGCCGAGGCGGCGCGGCTGGCGGCCCAGGAAGATGTTCTCGGCGACCGTGAGGTCGGGCACGAGGTTGAACTCCTGGTAGATGGTGGCGATCCCGAGGCGCTCGGAGTCCTGCGCGCCCTGGATGCGCACCTCCTTGCCACCGGCCAGGATCCGCCCGCCGTCCGGGGTGTAGGCGCCGGAGAGCATCTTGATGAGGGTGCTCTTGCCCGCGCCGTTCTCACCGAGGAGGACGTGCACCTCGCCGCGCCGCAGATCGAAGTCGACGCCGTCGAGCGCGACCACGCCGGGGAAGGTCTTCCTGATGCCTTCGATGCGCAGCAACTCGTCCGGGTTGCTCACGACTGGCTCCTGTTCTGTGCGGGTGCCGGCCCGGGGGAGGCCGGCTGCTCGCCGCACGAGCGGCGTACGACGAGACGGGCGGGGAGGGTGACGGACCGCGGGGGCCGCCCCTCGATGCGGTCGACGAGCGCGCGCACGGCGGCCCGGCCCAGCTCGCCCGTGGGCTGGGCGACCGCGGTGATCGGCGGATCGGTGTGCACGAACCACGGGATGTCGTCGAACGCGGCGAGCGCGAGGTCCTCGGGCACCCGCAGCCCACGCGCGCGTACGGCGTCCAGGGCGCCGAGCGCCATCAGGTTGTCGGCCGCGAACACGACCTCGGGCGGCTCGGGCAGGTCGAGGAAGCCCTCGGTGACCCGGCGGCCGCTCTCGGCCTGGAAGTCGCCCTGTCCCGTGTAGGCGTCGGGGAGTTCGAGCCCGTACGCGTGCAGGGCCTCCCGGAAGGCCTCCACGCGCTCGCGGCCGGTGGTGGTGGCCGCCGGTCCCGCGATGATGGCGAGCCGGCGGTGCCCGAGCGCGTGCAGATGCGCGACCAGGTCCCGTACGGCCCCGCGCCCGTCGGCCCGCACCACCGGCACGTCCACGCCCGGGATCCACCGGTCCACGAAGACCATCGGCGTCCCCCCGCGCGCGGCGTCCAGCATCAGCGGGGAGCCGCCGTCGGTGGGGGAGACCAGGAGACCGTCGATACGGCGGTCCAGCAGGGTCCTCACATGGTGGTCCTGGAGGTCCGGCCGCTCGTCGGCGTTGCCGATGATGACGCTGTACCCCAGCGCGCGGGCCTCCTCCTCGACGGAGCGGGCCAGCTCGGTGAAGTAGGGGTTCATCACGTCGCTGATGACCAGACCGAGGGTGTGGGTCTGGTCGGTGCGCAGCGACCGGGCGACGGCGTTGGGGCGGTAGCCCAGGGTCTCGACAGCGGCCAGCACGCGTGCGCGTGCGTCCTCGCTGACCGACGGATGGTCGTTCAGGACGCGCGACACCGTGGCGACGGACACCCCGGCCTCGGCAGCGACGTCCTTGATGCTCGCCATCGCCGCTCCACCTCCTCGTGGAACCTCGGGAAACGCATGGAATCGATTACATCGATGTGTGTAGAGGATTGGAATCGATTACACGGAGGATGACAAGACCCCGAGACCGGATCGTGATGTCGCGGTCGGCGGCCAGGCGGATCAGGCTGGAAGGAGCGGAGTGTCGCGTCCAGGCCCCGCGGGGCCGGAGACGGAGGAGTCATGACGTCCATGGCCCGGAACGACGTCCCTGTCGCGATGGAAGGCGACGGGATCGAACTGCGCATGGCGCCCATCGGCGGCGGCATGTCGATCGGCTACTTCCACCTGCCCCAGGGCACCGACCTCGGGCCGGCCCTCAAGGGCATGCCCGACGACGCCTGCCAGTGCCCGCACTGGGGTTACCTGCTCAAGGGCAAGGTGCGCATCCGCACGGCCTCGGGCTCGGAGGACTACGAGGCGGGCCAGGCCTACCACTGGGGCCCCGGCCACGTCCCGGAGGCGCTGGAGGACTGCGATCTCGTGGAGTTCTCCCCGACGGAGGAGTTCGAGACGGTGATCAACTACGTGAAGGAGCACGCCGGATAGGGGCGGGCCGCGGCCCCGGCGGGGCTGTCGGTGGCGGGCGGTACCGTCGGATCATGGCCAATCAGACGGTGGGCGGGGGCGACGGCGAACGCCGGCTCGCCGTGCTCGAAGGCGTGCTGGAGCGGATCACGTACGCCAACGAGGACAACGGCTACACGGTCGCCCGTGTCGACACCGGCCGGGGCGGCGGCGACCTGCTCACGGTCGTCGGCGCGCTGCTCGGCGCCCAGGTCGGCGAGTCCCTGCGCATGGAGGGCCGTTGGGGCTCCCACCCGCAGTACGGCAAGCAGTTCACCGTCGAGAACTACACCACCGTCCTGCCCGCCACCGTCCAGGGAATCCGCCGCTATCTCGGCTCGGGCCTGGTCAAGGGCATCGGTCCGGTCTTCGCCGACCGCATCACCCAGCACTTCGGCCTGGACACCCTCCGGATCATCGAGGAGGAGCCCAAGCGGCTGATCGAGGTGCCCGGCCTGGGGCCCAAGCGCACCAAGAAGATCGCCGACGCCTGGGAGGAGCAGAAGGCGATCAAGGAGGTCATGGTCTTCCTCCAGAGCGTGGAGGTCTCCACCTCCATCGCCGTGCGCATCTACAAGAAGTACGGCGACGCCTCGATCTCCGTCGTCAGGAACCAGCCCTACCGGCTCGCCTCCGACGTCTGGGGCATCGGCTTCCTCACCGCCGACAGGATCGCCCAGTCCGTCGGCATCCCGCACGACAGCCCGGAGCGCGTCAAGGCGGGCCTTCAGTACGCCCTGTCGCAGTCCACCGACCAGGGGCACTGCTACCTGCCCGAGGAGAAACTGATCGCCGACGCGGTCAAGCTCCTCCAGGTCGACACCGGCCTGGTCATCGAGTGCCTCGCCGAACTGGCGGAGCCCTCCGAGGAGGGCGAGGAGCCCGGTGTCGTCCGCGAGAAGGTCCCCGGCGAGCACGGCGAGGCCGTCACCGCGATCTACCTCGTCCCCTTCCACCGCGCCGAACTCTCCCTCTCCGCCCAGCTGCTGCGCCTCCTGCGCACCGACGAGGACCGCATGCCGGGCTTCCGGGACGTGGCCTGGGACAAGGCGCTGACCTGGCTGAAGGGCCGCACCGGTGCCGACCTCGCCCCCGAGCAGGAGGCCGCGGTCAGGCTGGCGCTCACCGAGAAGGTCGCCGTCCTCACCGGCGGCCCCGGCTGCGGCAAGTCCTTCACGGTCCGCTCGATCGTGGAGCTGGCCCGCGCCAAGAAGGCCCGGGTCGTCCTCGCCGCGCCCACCGGACGCGCCGCCAAGCGCCTGGCCGAGCTCACCGGCGCCGAGGCCTCCACCGTCCACCGCCTGCTGGAGCTCAAGCCCGGCGGCGACGCGGCGTACGACAGGGACCGCCCCCTCCAGGCGGACCTGGTCGTGGTCGACGAGGCGTCCATGCTGGACCTGCTGCTCGCCAACAAGCTGGCGAAGGCGGTCCCGCCGGGCGCGCATCTGCTCTTCGTCGGTGACGTGGACCAGTTGCCGAGCGTCGGCGCCGGGGAGGTCCTGCGCGACCTGCTCGCCGACGGCGGCCCGATCCCCGCGGTGCGCCTCACACGCGTGTTCCGGCAGGCCCAGCAGTCCGGCGTCGTCACCAACGCCCACCGGATCAACGCCGGGCAGCACCCCCTCACCGACGGCATGCGGGACTTCTTCCTCTTCGTCGAGGACGACACCGAGGAGGCCGGCCGGCTCACCGTGGACGTCGCCGCTCGGCGAATTCCGGCCAAGTTCGGGCTCGACCCGCGCCGGGACGTCCAGGTGCTCGCCCCCATGCACCGCGGCCCCGCCGGCGCCGGCACCCTCAACGGCCTGTTGCAGCAGGCCATCACGCCGGGGCGGCCCGAGCTGCCCGAGAAGCGGTTCGGCGGAAGGGTGTTCCGGGTCGGCGACAAGGTCACCCAGATTCGCAACAATTACGAGAAGGGCGAGAACGGCGTCTTCAACGGCACCGTCGGCGTCGTCACCTCGCTCGACCCGGTCGACCAGCGCCTGACGGTGCTGACGGACGAGGACGAGGAGGTGCCGTACGAATTCGACGAACTGGACGAACTGGCCCACGCGTACGCGGTGACCATCCACCGCTCCCAGGGCAGTGAATATCCCGCCGTGGTCATCCCCGTCACCACCGGAGCATGGATGATGCTTCAACGGAACCTGCTCTACACGGCGGTCACCCGGGCCAGGAAGCTGGTCGTGCTCGTCGGTTCACGCAAGGCGATCGGTCAGGCGGTGCGCACGGTGTCGGCGGGACGGCGCTGCACCGCCCTGGATTTCCGCCTCTCACCCGGCCCCCTGCGGGGGTGAGACGGGACGCGGTGCCACGCATCACGAAAAATGATCGATCAAATGAGTCATGAAGGTCACAGAGCCCTTCCGGAACCGGGTCGGGAGGGGCAGGATGGGCAAGTTGGCGGCACTGAGTGCCGCCAATAGGCCCAATGGTCGACCCCCAGTGCACTCTCCTGCGCCGAATGGGGGATGGTAGAGACAGTCAGGGCAACCTCGAAGATGAGGCACAACGTCGGGTGAGGGAAGACGTGAGCGACAACTCTGTAGTACTGCGGTACGGCGATGGCGAGTACACCTACCCGGTGATCGACAGCACCGTCGGCGACAAGGGCTTCGACATCGGCAAGCTCCGCGCCCAGACCGGTCTGGTGACGCTGGACAGCGGCTACGGCAACACCGCGGCCTATAAATCCGCCGTCACCTACCTCGACGGCGAGGCGGGCATCCTCCGCTACCGCGGCTACCCGATCGAGCAGCTGGCCGAGCGCTCCACCTTCCTGGAGGTCGCCTACCTGCTGATCAACGGCGAGCTCCCGACCGTCGACGAGCTCACCTCGTTCAAGAACGAGATCACGCAGCACACCCTGCTGCACGAGGACGTCAAGAACTTCTACCGCGGCTTCCCGCGCGACGCGCACCCGATGGCCATGCTGTCGTCCGTGGTCAGCGCCCTGTCGACGTTCTACCAGGACAGCCACAACCCCTTCGACGAGAACCAGCGCAACCTCTCGACGATCCGGCTGCTCGCCAAGCTTCCGACCATCGCGGCGTACGCGTACAAGAAGTCGATCGGTCACCCGTTCGTCTACCCGCGCAACGACCTCGGTTACGTCGAGAACTTCCTGCGGATGACGTTCTCGGTCCCGGCGCAGGAGTACGAGCTCGACCCGGTCGTCGTCTCGGCGCTCGACAAGCTGCTCATCCTGCACGCCGACCACGAGCAGAACTGCTCGACGTCGACCGTCCGCCTGGTGGGCTCCTCCCAGGCGAACATGTTCGCGTCGATCTCCGCCGGCATCTCCGCCCTGTGGGGCCCGCTGCACGGTGGCGCCAACCAGTCGGTGCTGGAGATGCTCGAGGGCATCCAGGCCTCCGGCGGCGACGTCGACTCCTTCATCCGCAAGGTGAAGAACAAGGAGGACGGCGTCCGTCTGATGGGCTTCGGCCACCGGGTCTACAAGAACTTCGACCCGCGCGCGAAGATCATCAAGGCCGCCGCGCACGACGTCCTCTCGGCGCTGGGCAAGTCCGACGAGCTGCTGGACATCGCCCTCAAGCTCGAGGAGCACGCGCTCTCCGACGACTACTTCGTCTCGCGCAGCCTCTACCCGAACGTCGACTTCTACACCGGCCTCATCTACCGGGCCATGGGCTTCCCGACCGAGATGTTCACGGTCCTGTTCGCCCTCGGCCGCCTCCCGGGCTGGATCGCCCAGTGGCACGAGATGATCAAGGAGCCCGGCTCCCGCATCGGGCGCCCCCGCCAGATCTACACGGGCGTGGTCGAGCGCGACTTCGTCCCCGTCGAAGAGCGCTGATCCGCTTCTGAGGCGACCGGGCCCCGTACACCTGGAGTGTGCGGGGCCTTCGTGTGTCCGGGCGCATGCAGGAGCGGCGCGTACCCGGGCGGGCAAAGAAGAAGGCGCCCCGGCGCCAGTCCCCCCACGGGCCGACGACCAGGGCGCCTTCCCATGTCCCGGTGCGGATTCCCCCCACGGGATCCGGCCGGGCGTCTGAGAGACCAGCGCCTGAATTCGCTGTCTTCTGGTACTGCCTGGTACTGCCGTTGAGCAGAACGAGCAAAAGTCGCCGTACTACTCCTGTGTGCGATCTGCCGGGACAGCGCACGGTCGGGAGGGCCGCTCAAAGCTTCCCGGCGTACGTGTCCCGGCAACGCATCTCTGAGGAAGTCCCCCAAGACATCCCCAGATGCCAGGATGCGCCCCCCAAGACGCGGCCTGACATCGCAAACTTAGACCTTCGAAGCCCTTCGATGGTTACGTTCACGTCACTGTGATCTGCGTCTCTTGCATATGTCCGATAAATACGCAAGGGGCCCGATACGTCGATCGAGACCCAAGCGTAAGGATGATGCGCGAGCCTTGTGAAGAGCTTATGTGAGTGGCGCGCCGGACTCCAGAGGGGCCCCTCAACGGAATGCGCGCAGACGCAGGCTGTTCGTCACCACGAAGACCGAGGAGAACGCCATCGCGGCGCCCGCGATCATCGGGTTCAGCAGTCCCGCGGCGGCCAGCGGCAGCGCGGCCACGTTGTAGCCGAACGCCCATACGAGGTTTCCCTTGATCGTGCGCAGCGTCCGCCGCGACAGCCGGATCGCGTCGGCGGCCACCCGCAGGTCCCCGCGCACCAGCGTCAGGTCGCTCGCCTCGATCGCCGCGTCCGTCCCCGTCCCCATGGCCAGTCCCAGGTCCGCCGTGGCGAGCGCCGCCGCGTCGTTGACGCCGTCCCCGACCATCGCGACGACCCGGCCCTCGTCCCGCAGCCGCCGTACGACGTCGACCTTGTCCTCGGGCAGCACCTCGGCCACGACCCGCTCGATCCCGACCTGCCGGGCCACCGCCGCCGCGACCGCCTGGTTGTCCCCGGTCAGCAGCACCGGCGTCAGCCCCAGCGCCCGCAGCTCCCGTACCGCCTCGGCGCTGGTCTCCTTCACCGCGTCGGCGACGGCCACCACACCGCGCGCCACGCCGTCCCAGCCGACCACCACGGCCGTACAGCCGCCGCTCTCGGCCTCTTCCCTGGCGCGGGCCAACTCCCGCGGCAGGACGTCGTAGAGGCGCCCCACGGCCACGTCATGGCCCTCCACGCGTCCGCGTACGCCACGCCCCGGCACGTTCTCGAACCCCTCGACCTCCGGCAGCGGCCCGACTTGCTCCTCGGCGCCGGCCGCGACCGCCCGGGCCACGGGGTGCTCGGAGGCGTGCTCCAGGGCGCCCGCGAGCCGCAGCAGCTGCTTCTCGTCGGTGCCCTCGGCGGCGTGGACCTCCCGCAGGGTCATCCGTCCGGTGGTCACGGTGCCGGTCTTGTCGAGGACGACGGTGTCGACGCGGCGCGTGGACTCCAGCACCTCGGGACCCTTGATGAGGATGCCCAGCTGTGCCCCACGGCCCGTCCCGACCATCAGCGCGGTCGGCGTGGCCAGCCCCAGCGCGCACGGACAGGCGATGATCAGCACGGCGACGGCCGCGGTGAACGCGGCGCCGGTGTCCCCGGTGAGGCCGAGCCAGGCCCCGAAGGTGGCGACGGCGAGGAGGATGACGGCCGGTACGAACACGGCGGAGATCCGGTCGGCGAGCCGCTGCACCTCCGCCTTGCCGTTCTGCGCCTCCTCCACCAGCCTCGCCATCCGCGCGAGCCGCGTGTCGGCGCCCACGCGCGTGGCCGCCACGACGAGCCGCCCGCCGGCGTTCACGGTCGCGCCCGCGACGGCGGACCCCACGCCCACGTCCACCGGCACCGACTCGCCCGTCAGCATGGACGCGTCCACGGCGGAGGCGCCCTCGACGACGGTGCCGTCGGTGGCGATCTTCTCCCCGGGCCGTACGACGAACCGGTCCCCGACCGCCAGCCGGTCCACCGGGACCCGCACCTCGCGCCCTTCCCGCAGCACCGCCACGTCCCTGGCGCCCAGCTCCATCAGCGCCCGCAGCGCCGCCCCCGCGCGGCGCTTGGAACGGGCCTCCAGATACCGCCCGAGCAGGATGAACACGGTGACCCCTGCGGCCACTTCGAGATAGATGGTCGAGGCGCCCCGCGCGCGGGAGACGGTGAACGCGAACTCGTCCTTCATGCCCGCCATGCCCGCGTCCCCGAGGAACAGCGCCCACAGCGACCAGCCGAAGGCGGCCAGTGTGCCCAGTGAGACCAGGGTGTCCATGGTGGCCGCGGCGTGCCGCGCGTTGGTCCAGGCGGCCTGGTGGAAGGGCAGGCCGCCCCAGACGACGACGGGGGAGGCGAGGGTGAGCGCGAGCCACTGCCAGTTGTCGAACTGGAGGGCGGGGACCATCGACAGCAGCACGACCGGGACGGCGAGGAGCGCGCTGACGACGAGACGCTGCCGCAGCGCGGCCGACTCCGGGTCCTCGTCCGGGGGTTCCTCACGCGGCGGCGCGGGTTCCTGGGCGGTGTACCCCGTCTTCACGACCGTCGCGATCAGGTCGGCGACCCCGACCCCCTCGGCGTAGGTGACCTTCGCCTTCTCGGTGGCGTAGTTCACCGTGGCGGTGACCCCGTCCATCCGGTTGAGCTTCTTCTCCACGCGGGCCGCGCAGGAGGCGCAGGTCATCCCGCCGATGAGCAGCTCGACCTCGGAGGTGGGGGTCATCGGGGCGTGAGGGGTGCCGGCCATCTTCGTACTCCGGGTGGGGGAGCGCCCTTCAGGGGCGCGGGAACTGCGCGCCGAGCCACGAGGGTGCCGCGGATGCTGCACGGCCCGTCGCGGCTCGACGCTTCGCGGTCTCCTCCGGGTCAGGCCTTGCCGACGAGCTCGAACCCGGCCTCGTCCACGGCCGCCCGGACCGCCGCCTCGTCCAGCGCCGCCTCGGAGACCACGGTGACCTCGCCGGTCGACGCGACGGCCTTCACCGAGCTGACGCCCGCGATCTCGGAGATCTCGGCGGACACGGAGCCCTCGCAGTGTCCGCAGCTCATTCCGCTCACCTTGTAGACCGCGGTGACGGAACCCTGGGTGTCGGTCTGGGCGCTCATGTCGTTCTCCTCGATGAGGTGTGTGACGTTCTGTGGTGTCGCACAGCCTATACCCCTAGGGGGTATTTCTCCAAGGGGGCTCGTGCCGCGTCCGCGTCCGCTCCCGTTCGAGGGGGCGCGGGGAAGCGCGCGACCGGCCACGATGTACCCGCGGAAGAACAGCGACGGGAGAGCCGATTCATGCGGGCAGTGGTGTTCGAGCAATACGGTGAGCCGCTCAAGGTGAGCGAGTTCCCCGACCCCCGGCCGGCACCGCACGGTGTCGTCGTACGGGTCGAGGCCACCGGCCTGTGCAGAAGCGACTGGCACGGCTGGCAGGGCCACGACCCGGACATCACGCTCCCGCACGTCCCCGGCCATGAGCTCGCCGGTGTGATCGAGGCGGTCGGCGCCCGGGTGAACCACTGGCGCCCCGGCGCCCGCGTCACCGTCCCCTTCGTCTGCGCCTGCGGCACCTGCCCCACCTGCGCCGCGGGGGATCACCAGATCTGCCCGCACCAGACCCAGCCCGGCTTCACGCACTGGGGTTCCTTCGCCCAGTACGTGGCCCTGGACCACGCGGACGTGAACCTGGTGGGGATCCCCGACGACCTCTCCTGCGCCACCGCGGCGGCGCTGGGCTGCCGGTTCGCCACGGCGTTCCGGGCGGTCGTGCAACAGGGCAGGGTCGCCGCGGGGGAGTGGGTCGCGGTGCACGGCTGCGGCGGGGTCGGGCTGTCGGCGGTGATGATCGCGGCGGCGTCGGGGGCGCGGGTGGTGGCGGTGGACGTGTCACCGCGGGCGCTCGACCTGGCGCGGACCTTCGGCGCGGTGGAGGGCGTGGACGCGTCCCGGACCGAGGACACGGCGGCGGCGGTCCGTGACCTGACCGACGGCGGCGCCCACCTCTCGCTGGACGCCCTCGGCTCACCCGTGACCTGCGCCGCCTCGGTCCACTCGCTGCGCCGCCGCGGCCGTCACCTCCAGGTGGGCCTGCTCCCGTCGGCCACCGGCACCACCCCCGTCCCGATGGCTCGCGCGATCGCCCTGGAGCTGGAACTCCTCGGCAGCCACGGCATGGCCGCCCACACCTACCCGCCGATGCTGGAGCTGGTCCGGGCGGGTCTCCTGCGGCCCGATCTGCTGGTGACGTCCGCGATCGGCCTGGACGCGGCGCCCGCGGCGCTGGCCGCGATGGGGACGGCACCGGGGGCGGGGGTGACGGTCATCGAGCCGTGGCGGTGAGGGCGGCCCACTCGTGGTCGAGGAGGCCCATGACGACCTCGTCGACCCAGGCGCCGTTCTTGAACTCGGTCTCCCGCCGGAGCCCCTCCCGTACGAAGCCGACCTTCTCGTACACGCGCAGGGCCCTGTGGTTGAAGGCGTACGCCTCCAACTGGACGCGGTGCAGAGCGAGGTGCTCGAAGGCGTAGCCGACGAGGAGCCGGACCGCCTCCGTTCCGACCCCCCGGTCGCGCCCTCGCGGCCCGATCAGTGTGCGGAAGGTGCAGCTGCGGGCGGCCGGATCCCACTCGTGGAGCACGACCTCGCCGAGGACCTCACCGCTGACGGGGTCGCACACGGCGAGGTCGAGCCGGTCGGGCTGCTCACAGCGGGAGCCGTACCAGGCCCGTAGGCGTTCCGGGGTGAGTTCGTCGGCCGGGTCGCCGGTGAAGCGGCGGACCTCGGCGTCACCGATGATCTCCCACATGACCTCGGCGTCGGCCTCGACGAACGGACGCAGCACGGTCTTCTCGCCGGCCAGCACGGGTTTGACGGAGAAGTCGCTCATGGCGGGACTGTGCCAGAGCCGGCCTCCTTCCGGCCCGGCGTTTTCCGCGGGGCGCCGGGTGCCCGCGAGCCACGGCCCCGAGGGCGCCCGCTCGACACGACCCGGCAGGGAGGGTGGGTCAGTCCTCTCTGCGCCCGCGGTTGCCCGGCCGCGAGGCGACCCAGGCCCGCACGGTGTCCGCGTACCAGAACGGCTTGCCGCCCTCGACGTGGTCGGGTGGCGGCAGCAGCCCGTGTTTGCGGTACGAGCGCACGGTGTCCGGCTGCACCCGGATGTGCGCCGCGATCTCCTTGTACGACCAGAGCCTTCGGTCGGTCATGAGTGGCACCTCCCCGCGCGCACCGCGGCGGCGGCCGGGAACGGCCGTCGGGGGTACCGGGCGCTGCGCTGGCGATCACAAAGCCTGTGCCCGGTGAACGACGCAGCGTGACCGCAGGTCAGGGCCTGTGCACCGCGTGTGACACAGAACCCGCGTATACGCGACATGCGTGACACGAAGGGGGCGTTTGTGACGCGAGTGCAGCAAAGGCGCACGCGGGCGCACGGGCGAGTCGCGTTGACAGGCGGCTCCCGGGGCTCCCAGGGCCCCTCGCCGACAGGGGTGCGGGGAACCGCGCGACAAGCCACGCGCCACCCGCACGCGCCCCTGCACCAAACCCGGCACCCCCTCGGGCGCCACGCCCCACCGGCGCCCTCTACGCCCCGCAGGACCTCAGGAACGCCCGGGTCCGCCGTGCGATCGGCAGCGGCTTGTCCGGCTCGCAGGGATACATGTCCTGCTCGACGATGGCGAACAGGTCCACGTCCAGCTTCTGCGCGGCCTCCAGCACCGGTCCCAGTGCCGGCACGCCCGACGGCGGCTCGCACATCACGCCCTGCGCCACGGCCGGCCCGAACGGCGTCCCCTTGGCCCGTACGTCGGCGAGGATCTCCGGGTCCACCTGCTTGAGGTGCAGATACCCGATCCGCGAGCCGTAGGTCTCGATCAGCTTGACGCTGTCGCCGCCGCAGTACGCGTAGTGCCCGGTGTCCAGGCACAGCGACACCAGTGAGGAGTCCGTCCCGTCGAGGAAGCGGACCACGTTCTCCTCGCTGTCGATGTGGGTGTCGGCATGCGGGTGGACGACGATCCGCAGCCCGTACTCCTCCCGGACCCGCTGTCCGAGCCGTTCGGTCAGCGAGGTGAGGTCGCGCCACTGCTCGGGCGTCAACGTGTCGGGCTCCAGCACCTCACCGGTCTTGTCGTCCCGCCAGAAGGACGGGATCACCACGAGATGGGAGGCGCCCATCGCCTGCGCCAGCACCGCGTTGTCCGCGACGTGCGCCCAGGTCTTCTCCCAGACCGACTCGCCGTGGTGCAGTCCGGTGAAGACCGTGCCGGCGGAGACCTGCAGGCCGCGGCGGCGCACCTCCTCGGTGAGGACCGCGGGGTCGGTCGGCAGATACCCGTACGGCCCCAGCTCGATCCACTCGTAGCCGGAGTCGGCGACCTCGTCGAGGAAGCGCTGCCAGGGGACCTGCTGGGGGTCGTCGGGGAACCACACACCCCAGGAGTCGGGAGCCGACCCGATCCGGATGCGCGACAGTGAGGGCTGAGGTGACAACGACGTCATGCCGGTCAGCTTCCGGGTGGGCAGCAAGCGCTGTCAAGGTCTGGTCCGAATGTCTGGACAAAACATTGACAGGGCGCCGGGCCGGAGGCTACAAAGCCGGGGGAGAGTCGATGCGAAGGGAACTCGATGGCGTACGACCTGATCACCATGGGGCGGATCGGAGTAGACATCTATCCGCTGCAGACGGGCGTCCCGCTGCCGCAGGTGGAGACCTTCGGCAAGTTCCTCGGCGGCTCGGCCACCAACGTCGCGGTCGCCGCCGCCCGCCTGGGACGCCGTACCGCGGTGATCACCCGGACCGGTGACGACCCCTTCGGGACCTACCTCCACCAGGCGCTGAAGGACTTCGGCGTCGACGACCGCTGGGTCACCCCGGTCCCCGGGCTGCCCACCCCGGTCGTCTTCTGCGAGATCTTCCCGCCGGACGACTTCCCGCTCTACTTCTACCGCGAGCCCAAGGCCCCGGACCTGGAGATCGACGCTCACGAGCTCGACCTCGACGCCATCCACGACACCCGGATCTTCTGGGTCACCGGCACCGGCCTGAGCGAGGAGCCCAGCCGTACGGCGACGCTCGCGGCCCTCGCCCACCGGGCCAAGGCGGGCACCACCGTCTTCGACCTCGACTGGCGCCCCATGTTCTGGCGGGACCCGGCCGCCGCCCGCCCCTTCTACGAAGAAGCCCTGCGCCACACCACCGTCGCGGTCGGCAACCTCGACGAGGTGGAGGTCGCGACCGGCGTGCGCGAACCCCGCGCCGCGGCCCAGGCGCTGCTGGACGCGGGTGTCGAGATCGCCATCGTCAAGCAGGGCCCCAAGGGCGTCCTGGCCGTCGACAGCAAGGGCGACGAGGCCGAGGTCCCGCCGCTCCCGGTGGACGTCCTCAACGGGCTCGGGGCCGGCGACGCCTTCGGCGGCTCCCTCTGCCACGGCCTCCTCGAAGGCTGGGACCTGGAGAAGATCATGCGGCACGCCAACGCGGCCGGCGCCATCGTCGCCTCCCGGCTGGAGTGCAGCTCGGCCATGCCGACAGCACGGGAGATCGAAGCCGCGATCGCCGCGGGGGCCGTCAAGTGAGCGTCGACGTCTCCGAACTCGTCCGCCTGCGCACCCGGCACCCCGAGGCCGTCGCGGAGGCCGCCGCCCGCCGGACCCGCAGGCCGCTGCTCGGCGACAACGGCCGTCTGATGATCGTCGCCGCCGACCACCCGGCCCGCGGCGCCCTCGGTGTGGGCGACCGCAAGCTCGCCATGGCCAACCGCGCCGACCTGCTGGAACGGCTCGTCCTTGCGCTCAGCCGCCCCGGCGTCGACGGCGTCCTCGCCACCGCCGACATCCTCGACGACCTGCTGCTGCTCGGCGCCCTCGACGGCAAGGTCGTCATGGGCTCGATGAACCGCGGCGGCCTCCAGGGTGCCCGCTTCGAGCTGGACGACCGCTTCACCGGCCACCGCGCCGAGGACATCGAGCGCCTCGGCTTCGACGCGGGCAAGCTGCTGCTGCGCATCGACTACGACGACCCGGGCTCCCTGACCACCCTGGAGTCCACCGCCCGCGCCATCGACGACATGGCCGCGCGCCGACTCCCCGTCTTCGTCGAGCCGTTCATCAGCGGCCGCACCGAAGCGGGCAAGGTGAGGAACGACCTCTCCGCCGAGGCCGTCACCAGGTCCATCGCCATCGCCTCGGGTCTGGGCGGCAGTTCGGCCTACACCTGGCTGAAGGTCCCCGTCACCGAGAACCCCGACGACATGGCCGAGGTCATGGCCACCTCCACGCTCCCCGCGGTGCTGCTCGGCGGCGAGGTCGGCGACGACCAGGACGGGGCGTACGAGAAGTGGCGCGGGGCACTCCAACTGCCCACCGTGCAGGGCCTGGTGGTCGGCCGTTCGCTGCTCTACCCGGCGGACGGTGACGTGGCCGCCGCCGTGGACACCGCCGTAGGACTGCTGTGAGGGCCGGATGACGACCAAGGATCTGTACATTCCCCAGGGCGCCTCGAGCAGCGCCCGGTACACCGTGGACATCGACCCGAAGCGGGCCGGCTGGACCTACTGCGCTCTGCGGGTCGTCACGCTGGAGCCAGGCGGCGCTCACACGTTCACCACCGGCGACAGCGAGTGGATCATCCTTCCGCTGGAAGGCGGATGTACCGTACAAGCAGACGAGAACGAGTTCCAACTCCTGGGCAGGGAAAGCGTGTTCGCGTCGGTCTCCGACTTCGCGTACGTGCCCCGCGACGCCCGGGCAACGATCGCCTCCGGCGCGGGAGGCCGCTTCGCCCTGGCAGGAGCGAAGTGCGAGCGACGACTCCCCGCCCGCTACGGCCCCGCGCCGGAGGTCCCCACCGAGGAGCGTGGCAGCGGCAACCGGCTGCGCCACGTCCGCAACTTCGCCTCCGCCGACGCCTTCGACTGCGACAAGCTCATCGCCGTCGAGGTCATCACCCCCGGCGGCAACTGGTCCTCCTACCCGCCCCACAAGCACGACGAGCACCGGCCCGGCGAAGAGGCGGAGCTGGAGGAGATCTACTACTTCGAGATCGACGGCCCGAACGGTTTCGGCTATCAGCGCGTGTCCCCCTCCCGCGAGGGCGGATCGGACGTCCTCGCGGAGGTCCGGTCCGGCGACGCCGTCCTCGTCCCCGACGGCTGGCACGGGCCGTCCATCGCCCAGCCCGACCACGACATGTACTACCTGAACGTCATGGCGGGACCGGGGAAGACCCGGGAGTGGCGGATCTGCTTCCACCCGGACCACACGGAGGGGTACCGATGACCACCCGCCTGACCGTCGCGCAAGCGCTGGTCCGCTTCCTGGCCGCCCAGTACACCGAGCGCGACGGCGTACGGCAGCGGCTGATCTCCGCGACCTGGGGCATCTTCGGCCACGGCAATGTCGCGGGCCTCGGCCAGGCGCTCGTCGAGTACGGCGCCGACATGCCCTACCACCAGGGCCGCAACGAGCAGTCGATGGTGCACGCGGCGGTGGGATACGCGCGGCAGTCCAACCGCCTGTCCACCCACGCCGTGACGACCTCCATCGGCCCCGGCGCCACCAACCTGGTCACCGGCGCCGCCCTCGCCACCATCAACCGCCTCCCGGTCCTGCTCCTGCCCGGCGACACCTTCGCCACCCGGGCCGCCGACCCGGTCCTCCAGCAACTGGAGGCCCCCTACGCCGGCGACATCAGCGTCAACGACTGTCTGCGCCCGGTGTCCAGGTACTTCGACCGGGTGACGCGCCCCGAGGCCCTGATCCCCGCCGCCCTCCAGGCCATGCGCGTCCTCACCGACCCGGTGGAGACGGGCGCGGTCACCCTCGCCCTCCCGCAGGACGTCCAGGCCGAGGCCTACGACTGGCCCGAGGAGTTCTTCGCCGAGCGCACCTGGGCCGTACGCCGCCCGGGCGCCGACCCCACCGAACTCGCCGAGGCGGTACGGGCGATCCGGGCGGCCCGACGCCCGCTCGTCATCGCGGGCGGCGGCGTCCACCACAGCCGGGCCGAGGCGGCCCTCGCCGAGTTCGCGGAGGTCACCGGCATCCCCGTCGCCTCCACCCAGGCCGGCAAGGGCTCCCTGCGCTTCGACCACCCCCAGGACGTCGGCGGCGTCGGCCACACCGGCACCGCCACCGCCAACGAACTCGCCCGCCAGGCCGACCTGGTGATCGGCGTCGGCACCCGCTACACCGACTTCACCACCGCCTCCCACACCCTCTTCGCGGGCGACGGCGTCCGCTTCCTCAACCTCAACATCGCGCCCTTCGACGGCCACAAGCTTGCTGGGCAGCCCCTCGTCGCGGACGCGCGCAGCGGCCTGGCCGAGCTGACCGCGGCCCTGCGCACGCACGGGTACCGGGTCGGCGACGAGTACGTCCGCGAGTACCGCGAGGACAAGGACCGCTGGGAGCACCGGGTCGACGCCTGCTACGAGGCCGAGGAGCCCGACCTGCGCCCGACGCAGCCGCAGGTCCTCGGCGCGCTGGACGCGCTCGTCGACGAGTCCGACGTGATCATCAACGCGGCCGGCTCGCTCCCCGGCGACCTGCACAAGCTGTGGCGGGCCCGCTCCCGGGACCAGTACCACCTGGAGTACGGCTACTCCTGCATGGGCTACGAGATCCCGGCGGCGATCGGCGTGAAGATGGCCGCCCCCGAGCGCAACGTCTGGGCGCTGGTCGGTGACGGCACCTATCTGATGATGCCGACCGAGATCGTGACCGCCGTCCAGGAGGGCGTCGCGATCAAGATGCTGCTCATCCAGAACCACGGGTACGCCTCGATCGGCGGGCTGTCGGAGTCGGTGGGCGGTGAGCGGTTCGGCACCGCCTACCGCTACCGGTCGGACGACGGCACCTACACCGGGGCCCCGCTCCCGGTGGACCTGGCCGCCAACGCGGCCAGCCTGGGCATGCGCGTTCTGCGCGCGAAGACCGTGAGTGACCTGCGCGAGGCCCTCGCTCAGGCACGCGCGGCGGACACTCCCACATGTGTCTACGTCGAGACCGAAACGGCAGACACAGTGTCGGGCGCGCCTCCGGCGCAAGCCTGGTGGGATGTACCTGTGGCCGAGACCGCGACCCGACCGTCTGCGGTGAAGGCCCGCGAGGAGTACGACCGGCACGTCTCAACCCGACGCCGCCATCTGTGAAGGAGCAACTGGGCATGACGAAGATCGTCAACCACTGGATCGGCGGCAAGACCGTCGACGGCGCGTCGGGCACCTACGGGCCGGTCACCGACCCGGCGACCGGCGCGGTCACCACGAAGGTCGCGTTCGCCTCGGTCGAGGAGGTGGACTCCGCGGTCGCCGCCGCCAAGGACGCGTTCGCGACCTGGGGCACGTCCTCGCTGGCCAAGCGGACCACGATCCTGTTCAGGTTCCGGGCGCTGCTGGAGGCGAACCGGGACGCGCTCGCGGAGCTGATCACCGCCGAGCACGGCAAGGTGCACTCCGACGCCCTCGGCGAGGTCGCGCGCGGCCTGGAGATCGTGGACCTGGCGTGCGGGATCACCGTGCAGCTGAAGGGCGAGCTGTCCACCGAGGTCGCCAGCCGGGTGGACGTAGCCTCCATCCGCCAGCCGCTCGGTGTCGTCGCGGGCATCACGCCGTTCAACTTCCCGGCCATGGTGCCGATGTGGATGTTCCCGATCGCCATCGCGACCGGCAACACCTTCGTCCTGAAGCCGTCCGAGAAGGACCCGTCGGCCTCGATCAAGATCGCCGAGCTGCTGGCCGAGGCCGGTCTGCCCGACGGCGTCTTCAACGTCGTCCACGGCGACAAGGTGGCCGTGGACCGCCTCCTGGAGCACCCGGACGTCAAGGCCGTCTCCTTCGTCGGCTCGACCCCGATCGCCCGCTACATCCACACCACGGCCTCCGCCAACGGCAAGCGCGTCCAGGCGCTCGGCGGCGCCAAGAACCACATGCTGGTCCTCCCGGACGCCGACCTCGACGCGGCGGCGGACGCGGCCGTGTCGGCGGCCTACGGCTCGGCCGGCGAGCGCTGCATGGCGATCTCCGCCGTGGTCGCGGTCGGCGCGATCGGCGACGAGCTGGTGGACAAGATCCGCGAGCGCGCCGAGAAGATCAAGATCGGTCCCGGCAACGACCCGGCCTCCGAGATGGGCCCGCTCATCACCAAGGTCCACCGCGACAAGGTCGCCTCCTACGTCGAGGGCGCCGCCGCGGAAGGCGCCGAGGTCGTCCTGGACGGCACCGGCCACACCGTGGAGGGCTTCGAGGACGGCCACTGGATCGGCATCTCGCTCCTCGACAAGGTGCCGACCACGGCGAAGGCCTACCAGGACGAGATCTTCGGCCCGGTGCTGAGTGTCCTGCGCGTGGACACCTACGAGGAGGGCCTGGCGCTGATCAACGCCTCCCCCTTCGGCAACGGCACCGCGATCTTCACCCGGGACGGCGGCGCCGCCCGCCGCTTCCAGCTGGAGGTCGAGGCCGGCATGGTCGGCGTGAACGTCCCGATCCCGGTTCCCGTCGGCTACCACAGCTTCGGTGGCTGGAAGGACTCGCTCTTCGGCGACCACCACATCTACGGCAACGACGGCACCCACTTCTACACCCGCGGCAAGGTCGTCACGACCCGCTGGCCGGACCCCGCCGACGCCCCGGCGGGCGTGGACCTGGGCTTCCCGCGCAACCACTGAGCGACTGACGAGCCCGGGCACCCCGCTGGGGGTGCCCGGGCTCAGTCGTGCCGTCTCACTGCCCCTGGGAGTCCTTGAGGGCCTGGGTCATGTCGGCGGTCTCCGCGGCCGGCGGGGCCTTGACCTCGGCGGTGGCGCCGAACTCGGAGAAGTCCATGGTGGCCGTGATCTTGCCCATGACCTGCTTCAGCCGGACGGGCAGGTCCTTGTCGTTCAGCCAGACGTCCATGGTGATGGAGTCGGCGCCGCCGGTCATCGAGCTCAGCAGGCTGTCCTCGCCGGAGTAGGCGTCCTTGAACTTGCCCATCTGCGACTGGTCGATCACGGCCCGGTAGTGGGTCGTCTTCTGCCCGTCGATGGTCTGCGAGCCGAGGTCGTCGACGTCGTTGGCGTACTTGAGGCCCTTCATCGAGGCCGTCGGGTTGCCGGCGCCGCCCCCGCTCATCGCCGCGGCGCCGCTCTCGCCGAGCACGGCGGAGGCGTCGACCTTCATCCACTCCTTGCCCTGGAGCGGGCCCGAGGCCTGCGGGTCGACGTCGTAGTAGTACACGCCGTCGACGAGCAGACAGTGGATCGTCGGGTCGTCCTGCACGGTCTGCATCTGCGCCGCCACGGTGTCCATCTGGACGTCGTAGGCCATGCCGTCGCCCCACGAGTACGTGCCGTTCATGACGACCGGCGTGCCGGTGCCCAGGTCGGTCGTCATCTTGATCTCGGCCGAGCCGAGCTGTTCGGTGCGGTCGGTCGCCCGGGTGAGCGCCGCCATGATCGCGTCGGTCTTGTCGACCGTCTCGGCCGCCTGCTTCACGGACTCCGCCCCGCACGCGGTCGTCGCCACCAGCGCCGCCGCCGTGAGCCCCACCCAGGCAGCGGTGTGCTTCAGCTGCATGATCCCCACCCATAGCTGTGATTCGTATGTGAGTGCTGTGCGACATGACTGTAGCGGGCGCCACCGACAGTCCAGCGACGAGATTTTTTCGCCGCACCCGGTGCGGTTCCCGTAGGCCCCAAGGGCAGGTAGGCGAAAGGGTTTGAGTGTCGTATCCGACCGCCAAGAGGCTGCTGATCTACTGATTCCGTAGGTAAGTACCCATTGACGCAATAGTTTTCGTCGGGGTTCCATGCCGCAACCGCTGCACGACGTTCGCTGTCGCACAAGTCGATCGGAACCGCCGCATGACCGACACGCTCCGCCCTGCCGAGGCCGCCCTCCCCGAGGCGCCCGACAGTCCCCACCAGCTCAGGCGCTCCATCGGAGTCGTCGGCGGCACCCTCCTCACCCTCTCCTGCGTGACCCCCGCCTCCACCCTCTTCGTCGTCGTCCCGGACCTGTTCGGCTCGCTCGGCACCGCCACCGCCCTGACGATCGCCATCGGCTCCCTGCTCTGTGTCGCCGTCGCGTTCTGCTACTGCGAGCTGGGCACCCTCATCCCCAGCGCGGGCGGCGAGTACGCGATGGTCTCGACGATGGCCGGACGCCTGGCGGGCTGGCTGGTCTTCGTCCTCTCCCTCCTGGTCGTGATGATCGTCCCGCCGGTGATCGCGATGGGCACCGCGGACTACCTCGCCCCGGTCGTCCACCTCGACGCGTCCCTGGCGGGCGCCGGCGTCATGCTCCTCGCCACCCTCGCCGGCCTGCTCGACCTGCGCGCCAACGCCTGGATCACCGGCGTCTTCCTGGTCCTGGAGGTGGTGGCGGCGGCCGTCGTCGCGGTCCTGGGCTTCGCCCACAGCGAGCGGGGCGCGGACAGCCTCCTCTCCCTGGAGGTGGCCGGCGCGGACGCTCACACGGACACGGTCACGGCGATGCTGATCGTGTCGGGCCTGGCGATCGCGCTCTTCGTCACCCAGGGCTTCTCCACCGCCGTCTACCTCTCGGAGGAGCTGGAGAACCCGCGCCGCAACGTCGCCCGCACGGTCCTCGCCACCCTGGCCATCTCCTCCGTGATCATCCTGGTCCCGGTGATCGCGATCACCCTGGGCGCCAAGGACCTCACGGAGCTGACCGGCGGCGACATCGGCACGATGGTCACCACCTGGTCCAACTCCGCCGTCGGCACCTTCGTCAGCCTCTGCGTGGCCCTCGCGATCATCAACGCCGGCATCGTCATGGTCATCCAGAACTCCCGCGTCCTGTTCGCCTCGGCCCGCGACCAGGCCTGGCCCACCCCGGTCAACACCCTCTTCGCCCGGCTCGGCCGCTTCGGCTCCCCCTGGGTCGCCACCCTCGCCGTCGGCATCCCCGGCGCCGCCCTCTGCTTCGTCGACCTGGACACCCTGTACGGCATCACGGGCGTCTCGGTGACCGGCATGTACCTCCTGGTCGCGGTGGCCGCCCTGCTCTCCCGCAAGGGCCGCCACCAGCACTCCGCCGCCTGGCGCATGCCCCTGTGGCCGGCGGCGCCGGTCCTCCTGATCGCGGTCCTGACGTACATCCTGACCCAGCAGGAGACGTCGTACCTGCTCTGGACGGGCGGCATCACCGCGGCGGCGACCCTGTACTGGGCGCTGTACCTCCGCCCGCGCAAGGACACGCGGTGGCTGGTCTCGATCCCGACGGGGGAGTAGCGCCGCCCCTCCAGGGGCGCGGGGCTGTGCCGATGTGCGGCTCCGCCGCGCGGGCGCGACCAGCCGCAACGGAGCCGCCCCCGGCACCTGACGGACCGGACCGAGCTCCAGACCGTACAGCGAACGCGGTACACGAACCCCTCGGCACACCCCCACGGGAGGTGCCCGGTTCAGCCTCCGGTCGACAACTCCCCGACAGTTTCACCCCGTACCGTTGAACCATGGATCTTCGACCCCCCGGACTGCGAGGGCGCCCCCGGAGGCCGCGGCGGTGGATCGCCGCCGCGGCCTCCGTCGCCGTCCTCGCGGGCGCCGGTACATGGACGGCCGTCGCAGCCGACGACGCGCCCCCGGTGCACCGCGCGGACCGGGTCATGGCGGTGAACGGGGTACACATCGACACCTCGTACTTCACCCCCGAAGCCGCCGGCAGGCACCCCGCCGTCCTCCTCGGCCACGGCTTCGGCGGCAGCAAGGACGACGTACGCGACCAGGCCGAGTCCCTCGCCCGGGACGGCTACGCGGTCCTCACCTGGTCCGCCCGCGGCTTCGGCAGGTCCACCGGCAAGGTCGGCCTCAACGGCCCCGACGCCGAGGTCGCCGACGTCTCGAAGCTGATCGACTGGCTGGCGAGGCAGCCCACGGTCCAGCTCGACAAGGCGGGCGACCCCCGCGTCGGCATGGCGGGCGCCTCCTACGGCGGCGCGATCGCCCTGCTCGCCGCCGGTCACGACGCCCGCGTCGACGCCATCGCCCCGGCGATCACCTACTGGAACCTCTCCGACGCCCTCTTCCCGAACGGTGTCCTCAAGAAGCTCTGGGCCGGCGTCTTCGTCAACACCGCGGGCGGCTGCGACAAGTTCGAGCCGGAGATCTGCGCGATGTACCAGCGCGTCGCCGAGTCCGGCACCCCGGACACCGCCGCCGAGAAGATGCTCCAGGAACGCTCGCCCGCCGCCGTCGGCGACCGGATCAAGGTCCCGACCCTGCTGATCCAGGGCCAGAGCGACTCCCTCTTCCCCCTCGACCAGGCCGACGCAGCCGCCCGGGCGATCAAGGCCAACGGCGCCCCCGTGGACGTCGACTGGATCGCCGGCGGCCACGACGGCGGCGACATGGAGACGAGCCGCGTCCAATCCCGCGTGGAGTCCTGGTTCGACCGCTGGCTCAAGAAGGAACCCGGGACCGACACCGGCCCGGCCTTCCGCGTCACCCGCACCGGAGGCGTCGACTCCACCGACGGCGCCGCCCAGCTGCGCAGCGCCGGCGACGACACCTACCCCGGCCTGCGAAGCGGCCGCAAGGCCATCGCCCTGACCGGCCGCGAGCAGAGCTTCGCCAACCCGGCCGGCGCCAACCCCCCGGCCGTCTCCGCCCTCCCCGGACTCGGCGGCACGGGAGGCCTCGCCCAGCTCTCCGCGCTCGGCGTCGGCGTCTCCCTCGACTTCCCCGGCCAGTACGCCCGCTTCGACTCCGCCCCGGTCCGCGACGACCTCCGCGTCACCGGCACCCCGACGGCCACCGTCCACGTGAGGTCCACCACCGAGGACGCCGTCCTGTTCGCCAAGGTCTACGACGTCGGCCCCGGCGGCACCCGGCAGGTGCTCCCGTCCCAGCTGGTGGCGCCGCTGCGGGTCGAGGGCGCCAAGGCCGGCAAGGACGTGACGCTCACCCTCCCGGCGATCGACCACGAGATCGACAAGGGCCACCGCCTGCGCCTGGTCCTCGCCTCCACGGACCTCGGCTACGCCTCCCCGGTGACCCCGGCGACGTACACCGTCTCCCTGAAGGGCGACCTGGAGGTACCGACGGCCCCCGGCCTCTCCACCGCGGCCGCCCCGCTGCCCTCCTGGGTCTGGTGGCTGCCCCTCGCGGGCGCCCTGATCGCGCTGGCCCTGCTCCTGACGGGCCGCCGCCGCACGGCCGGCCCCGCCCCGGACCCGGCGCTCGCCGACGTCCCGCTCCAGATCACGGACCTGAGCAAGAAGTACGCGGGCGGCGACCGTTACAGCGTCCGCGACCTCTCCTTCCGCGTCGAGAAGGGCCAGGTGCTGGGCCTCCTCGGCCCGAACGGCGCCGGCAAGACCACCAGCCTGCGCATGCTGATGGGCCTGATCAAGCCGGACGGCGGCGAGATCCGGGTCTTCGGCCACGCCATCCGCCCCGGCGCCCCGGTCCTGTCCCGGGTCGGCTCCTTCGTCGAGGGCGCGGGCTTCCTGCCGCACCTCTCGGGCCGCGACAACCTGGAGCTGTACTGGCGGGCCACCGGCCGCCCGGCCGAGGACGCCCACCTGGAGGAGGCGCTGGAGATCGCCGGTCTCGGCGACGCGCTCGCCCGCGCGGTCCGCACCTACTCCCAGGGCATGCGCCAGCGCCTCGCCATCGCCCAGGCCATGCTCGGCCTGCCGGACCTGCTCATCCTCGACGAACCCACCAACGGCCTGGACCCGCCGCAGATCCGCGAGATGCGCGAGGTGATGATCCGCTACGCGGCCGCCGGGCGCACGGTGATCGTCTCCAGCCACCTGCTGTCGGAGGTCGAGCAGACCTGCACCCACCTCGTGGTCATGGACCGCGGCCGGCTCGTCCAGGCCGGCCCGGTCGCCGAGATCGTCGGCTCCGGCGACACCCTGCTGGTGGGCACGGCCACACCCGTCGAGGAACCGGTCGTCGAGAAGGTGGCGGCGCTGGCGGGCATCGCCTCGGCGGTCCGTACCGACGACGGGATCCTGGTCCGCCTGGACGTCGACGGCAGCGCCCAGCGCCTGATCACCGAACTGGTCCGCCTCGAAGTGCCCGTCCGGTCCGTCGGCCCGCACCGCCGCCTGGAGGACGCCTTCCTCACCCTGATCGGAGGTGCCGCGTGAGCACCCTGACCGAGACGGCCTCCGGCTACCGGGCAGGCCGTACGCTGCCGCTGCGCGTCGAGCTGGCCCGCCAGCTCAAGCGCCGCCGCACGCTGGTGATGGGCGGCATCCTCGCCGCCCTGCCCTTCGTCCTGCTCATCGCCTTCGCCATCGGCGGCGAGCCCGGCGGCCGCAACGACACGGTCTCCCTGATGGACACGGCGACCGCGTCCGGCGCCAACTTCGCCGCGGTCAACCTGTTCGTCTCGGCGGGCTTCCTGCTGGTCATCCCGGTCGCCCTGTTCTGCGGGGACACGGTCGCCTCGGAGGCCGGCTGGTCCTCCCTGCGCTACCTGCTCGCGGCCCCCGTGCCCCGGGCCCGCCTGCTGTGGTCCAAGCTCGTCATCGGCCTCGCCCTCAGCCTGGCCGCGATGATCCTGCTCCCGGTCGTCGCCCTCGCCGTCGGCACGGCCGCCTACGGCTGGGGACCGCTGGAACTGCCCACCGGCGGCTCGCTCGCCCCGGGCACCGCCGCGGGACGGCTCGTGATCGTCGTCGCTTTCATCTTCGTGTCCCAACTGGTCACCGCCGGGCTCGCGTTCTGGCTCTCCACCAAGACCGACGCCCCCCTCGGCGCGGTCGGCGGCGCGGTCGGCCTGACCATCGTCGGCAACGTCCTGGACGCCGTGACCGCCCTCGGCGACTGGCGCCACTTCCTGCCCGCGCACTGGCAGTTCGCCTGGGCGGACGCCGTCCAGCCCACCCCCGAGTGGTCCGGCATGATCCAGGGCACCGCGGTCTCGATAACGTACGCCCTCGTGCTGTTCGCCCTGGCCTTCCGCGGTTTCGCCCGCAAGGACGTGGTCTCCTAGGTCAACGGAAGATCACCTACCGGTCTCGACAGGCCTGCTCCGTGGCCTCATCGAGACGCTTCCGCAACGCTTCGTAGCGCACGTTCCGGCCCCCCGGCCCGTCACAGTCACAAAGGTCGACGTCAACGGACCAAGGGGGCACCGAAGATGGAGCAGTACCGAACACGACGCGTGCGCACCGCCCTGCTCGCGCTCACCGCCGCGGGCGGCCTGCTGCTGACGGGGTGCAGCGCGGACGGCGGCAGCGCGGGCGGCTCCTCGTACGACGGCAGCCGCAAGGGCGGCGGCTACGCACCCGCCCCCGAGGGCGAGCAACAGGGCAGCCCCGACAGCTCGGACAGCGACTCCCGCGAGGTCGCCCCCGAGCCGGACTACCTCTCCACCTTCGCCCTCGACGTGGACACCGCCTCCTACGGCTACGCCCGCCGCACCCTCGCCGAGGGCCGGCTGCCGGACCCCGCCACGGTCCGCCCGGAGGAATTCGTCAACAGCTTCCGCCAGGACTACGACCGTCCCGAGGGCAACGGCTTCACGGTCACCGTCGACGGCGCCCGCACCGACGAGGACGACTGGTCCCTGGTCCGCGTGGGCCTGGCCACCCGCACCGCCGAGGACGGCGAGGAGCGCCCGCCGGCCGCCCTGACCTTCGTCATCGACATCTCCGGCTCCATGGCCGAGCCGGGCCGCCTGGACCTCGCCAAGGACTCCCTCGGCACGATGACGGACCAGCTCCGCGACGACGACTCGGTCGCCCTCGTCACCTTCAGCGACGAGGCCGAGCGGGTCCTGCCGATGACCCGCCTCGACGGCAACCGCGACGAGATCCACGACGCGATCGACGGCCTGGAGCCCACCGACTCCACCAACCTCGGCGCCGGCGTCGAGACCGGCTACGAGACCGCCGAGGACGGCCTGCGCGAGGGCGCCACCAACCGGGTCGTCCTGATCTCCGACGCCCTCGCCAACACCGGCGACACCGACTCCGAAACCATCCTCGAACGCATCGCGAGCGAACGCCGCGAGCACGGCATCACCCTCTTCGGCGTCGGCGTCGGCAGCGACTACGGCGACGAACTGATGGAGGAACTCGCCGACAAGGGCGACGGCCACACCGCCTACGTCTCCAGCGAGGACGACGCCCGCAAGGTCTTCGTCGAGCAACTCCCGCGAAACATCGACCTCACCGCCCGCGACGCCAAGGCCCAGGTCGCCTTCGACCCCGAGACGGTCAAGGAGTTCCGCCTCATCGGCTACGACAACCGCCGCGTCGACGACGAGGACTTCCGCGACGACAGCGTCGACGGCGGCGAGATCGGCCCCGGCCACACCGTCACCGCCCTCTACGCCGTCCGCCACAAGCCCCACGCCGAAGGCCACCTCGCCACCGCCGGCGTCCGCTGGCTGGACCCGGAGTCCCGCACCCCGCACGAGGAGTCCGGCCAACTGGAGAGCGAGGACCTCGAAGACGACCTCTGGGACGCCGGCCCCCGCCTCCAGATCACCGCGGTGGCCGCCTACTTCGCCGACGCCCTGCGCTCCTACGGCGCCGAGGCCCGCCCCCTGCCCGGCACCCCCTCCCTCGGCGAACTGGGCGAGCACGCCCACGACTTGGCGCGGTCCACAGAGGACGAGGAGGTCTCCGCCCTCGCCGAGGCGATCGACCAGGCGGACCGCCACGGCGACTGACCACCGGGTCCTGCCGCACCCATTGACCTTTTATTACGCGTGAGTAAGTTGACTCTCGGGTAAGCAATGTCTGGGGGCCGTCATGGGCGTACGCAAAGACCTGAAGAGGGCGAAACGGCGCAGCGACCTGGCCGGCCGCGCCAAGGTCGAGATCACCAGGGACGACACGGGCGCGGTGCGGGAGGCCCGCACCGCGCCCCTCGCCCCGCACCCGCTGACCGGCAGCACCGCGGACCTGCCGTTCACCAACGCGGCCGAGGCCCCCGACGCGGTGGCCCTGCGCCGCAAACAGGGCGCCACCTGGCACCCGGTCACCGCGGCCGCCTTCGCCCGCGAAGTCACCGCCGTCGCCAAGGGGTTGATCGCCGCCGGTCTCCAACCTGGCGGCCGGGTCGCGGTGATGTCCCGCACCCGCTACGAGTGGACGGTCCTGGACTTCGCCATCTGGGCCGCGGGCGGCCAGACCGTCCCCGTCTACGCGACCTCCTCGGCCGAACAGGTCGAGTGGATCGTCCGCGACTCCGGCGCCCGCCTCGTCGTCACCGAGACCGCCGAGAACGCCGACACGGTCACGACGGGCACCGCCCGCCACCAGGAGCGGCCCCGCATCTGGCAGTTGGACGCGGGCGCACTCGCCGACCTCACCCGCCTCGGCCGCGACGTCCCCGACGAGGAGGTCACCAAGCGCCGCGCCGCCCTGACCCCCGGCACGGTCGCGACGATCTGCTACACCTCCGGCACCACCGGAAAGCCCAAGGGCTGCGTCCTCACCCACGCCAACCTCCACGCGGAGGCCGCCAACACCGTCGAGCTGCTCCACCCGATCTTCAAAGAGGTCACCCGGCAGGTCGCCTCCACCCTCCTGTTCCTCCCGCTCGCCCACATCCTCGGCCGCACCCTCCAGATCGCCTGCCTGATGGCCCGCATCGAGATCGGCCACTGCCCGAGCATCAAGCCCGACGAACTCAGGCCCGCCCTCAAGGAGTTCCGCCCGACCTTCCTCGTGGGCGTCCCCTACCTCTTCGAGAAGATCCACGACACCGGCCGCGCCACCGCCGAGAAGATCGGCCGGGGTGCCTCCTTCGACCGCGCCGACCGCATCGCCGTCCGCTTCGGCGAGCAGTACCTGGACAGGTTCCTCGACCGCGGCAAGGGCCCCGGCCCCGGCCTCTACGCCGCCTGGGCCCTGTACGACCTGCTGGTCTACCGCCGCGTCCGCAAGGAACTCGGCGGCCGCATGCGCTACGCCATCAGCGGCGGCTCCCCGCTCGACCGCAACCTCAACCTGTTCTTCCACGCGGCCGGGATCAACGTCTACGAGGGCTACGGCCTGACCGAGACCTCCGCCGCGGCCACCATCGTCCCGCCCCTCAGGCCCCGCCCCGGCACGGTCGGCCCCCCGGTCCCCGGCACCGCCGTCCGCATCGCCGACGACGGCGAGGTCCTGATCAAGGGCGGCATCGTCTTCGGCGGGTACTGGAACAACCCGGCCGCCACCGACGCCGTCCTCACCGACGGCTGGTTCGCCACCGGCGACCTCGGCTCCCTCGACGAGGACGGCTATCTCACCATCACCGGCCGCAAGAAGGACATCCTCGTCACCTCCGGCGGCAAGAACGTCTCCCCGTCCGTCCTGGAGGACCGGCTGCGCAGCCGCCCACCGGTCGGCCAGTGCCTGGTCGTCGGGGACAACCGTCCCTTCGTCGCCGCCCTGATCACCCTGGAACCCGACGCGGTCGCCCACTGGCTGTCGGTCCGCGGGCTGCCCGCCGACACCCCCCTGTCCGAGCTGGAGACCGACCCCCGGCTGCGCGCCGACGTCCAGAAGGCCGTGGACTACGCCAACGCGGCCGTCTCCCGCGCCGAGTCGATCCGCGCCTTCACCCTGGTCGAGGGCGAGTTCACCGAGGACAACGGGATGCTCACGCCGTCCCTGAAGGTCAAGCGGCACGCGGTGACGGCGGCGTACGCGCGGGAGATCGAGGCGATCTACCGCACCTGACACGCAAAGCGGCGGGCCACCGGAGGAACCGGTGACCCGCCGCGGCGGAGATCCGAGGATCAGCCGTTGCCGGCGCCGTTGCCCGCCAGCACGGAGATGTCGTCCAGGATGTGCGACAGCGGCTCGTCGCCCTTGGCCTGGGTGGAGTTCTCGACACACTGCTGGTTCTGCGGGGCCGACAGGATCGGCACGTCCTGCAGGACACCGACGGCGACGAGGCCGACGACCCCCTGGGCGTTGAGCTTCGCCGGCAGGCCGACACACGGCTTGTTCAGCGAACCCTGGACCAGCGAGAGCTGCGGGCTCATGTCGCCGAACGTCGCCGAGTTGCCGAACTCCTGCGAGGCGTGGTTGCCACTGGCGGAGGTGGTGCCGGTGTCGTCACCGATGGCAAGAGCCTGGGGCGCGGCCGCGGCCGAGATACCGGCGACGGAGGCGGCGATAGCCGCGGTAGCCCACAGCTTCTTCATGTTCATTCCCTTCGAGAAGCGGACTCCGGTGAGGAGCTGCATGATCGTCAACGGCCGTACCCCGGCCGGGGTTGCGCTCTGTGCCCCGATTGGCCCAGCGCGCGGCGCCAGGGCGTGGGCGCCCTGGTCGTACGAGTTCATTTACGGGCGAGGGAGCCGCCCCGCACCGGGCTCCCGCGGGCTGGCGACACCCGCCGAACGCGAAAACAGCGGGCCGCCGGGGAAACCGGCGGCCCGCTGACGGGGCTTCAGATCGCAGCCTCAGGCTCAGAGAGTGGAATCTCCGAGGACGGTTCAGCCGTTGCCGGTGCCGTTGCCCGAGAGGGCGGAGATGTCGTCCAGGATGTGCGACAGCGGCTCGTCACCCTTGGCCTGGGTGGAGTTCTCGACACACTGCTGGTTCTGCGGCGCCGACAGGATCGGCACGTCCTGGAGGACACCGACGGCGGCGAGGCCGACGATCCCCTGCAGGTTCGCCTTCGCGGGCAGACCGATGCAGGGCTTGTTGAGCGAGCCCTGGATGAGCGCCATCTGCGGGCTCATGTTGCCGTAGGTGGCCGAGTTGCCGAACGACTGGTGCGCACCGTTGCCGCTGGCGGACTTGGTGCCGTCGTCGTTGCCGATCGCCATGGCGGGGGAGGCGGCACCCACGACGGAAGCGGCGACCGCGGCGGAAGCCAGAACCTTCTTGATCACTTGCTAGTCCCTTCTGGAGAAACCCCGTCCACCGGAGCGCTCTGGTCAACTGGCCGGGGCCCGCTTGGTTCCTCCTCTTCACTCCGATGGCCCAGCGAAAAGAGTCACCGCCGCGACACGGCGAAGTCCCGTGGCGTCCGTGAATTCCGGGAGCGGTGCGGTCCGATCGGGTGAACAGCCGAAACCAAACCCGGCGGGGCTGGTTGATGCGAGGGCAGGAGCGTGCGTCTCGGTGATGCACCCAGGAAAGGAACTGAAATGCTGAAGAAGGCAATGGCCGCCACGGCGGTCGCCGCTTCCGTCGTTGGTGCGGCGTCGCCGGCCATGGCCATCGGGAACGACCAAGGCACCACGTCGGCGAGTGGCAACCACGCCACCTCGAAGTTCGCCAACTCGGTCACCAAGGGTGACCTGAGCCCGCAGGCCACCCTGGTGCAGAGCACCGCCAACAAGCTGTGCGTCGGCCTGCCGGCGAAGGTGAACGCTCAGGCCATCGTCGGCGTCATCGCCGCCGTCGGTGTCCTCCAGGACGTGCCGATCCTGTCGGCCCCGCAGAACCAGCAGTGCGCCGAGAACTCCACCCAGGCCAAGGGTGACGAGCCGCTGTCGCACATCCTGGACGACATCTCCGCCCTCTCGGGCAACGGCGTCGGCAACCACTGATCCGTCGTTTCTGACATCGCTCGGGCCGTCCGTCTCCAGCGGACCGCCCGGGCTTTTTCCGTCCCTCAGGCGAATGGTTTCTGCTCATTTGGACGCGTCGTGTCAATTCTGTGGAGGCGTTCGAGTGAATTACCAGACGACGCACGTTCCGGAGTTTCTTCATCTGTCTATCCCTCGTTTACAGCCTGTAGGTCACGTCATAGGGGCATGACCGCAGAGAAGGGAAAGCTCATGAAGAAGACCGCTGCTGTCGTCGCGGGCGCGATCATGGCCCTGGGTATGGCCGCCCCGGCCTTCGCGGACGCGGAGGCCGAGGGCGCCGCCGTTCACTCGCCGGGTGTCCTCTCCGGCAACCTGGTCCAGGTTCCTGTCCACATCCCGGTCAACGTGTGCGGCAACACCGTCAACGTCGTCGGCCTGCTGAACCCGGCGTTCGGCAACGTCTGCGTCAACGACTGACGTCGTAACGCCTCCAGCCACTCCGGCTGATCGAGCCGGCCTTGGACTGCTTCCTCGCCTTCCAAGGCCGGCTTTTTCCACTTCTTCAAGCAGGAGGACAACGAGATTGCGACAGACCCTGAGCAGGGGAATGGTCGCGGCCGCCGCCGCGACGAGCATCCTGTCCCTGTGTGGCAGCAGCCCCGCCTTCGCCGACTCGGACGCGGACGGCGGCGCCAAGGGCTCGCCGGGCGTCCTGTCCGGCAACTCCGTCCAGGCCCCGGTCGACGTACCGGTGAACGCCTGCGGCAACTCCGTCGACCCCGTCGGCGTGTTGAACCCGACGTTCGGCAACTCCTGTGTCCATGACTCGGGTTCGCCCAAGGGCGGCGCCTCCTACGGCGACGAGTCCGGCCACGACGGGGGCAGCCACGGATCCTCCGGTCACGGGGCACCCCACGCGTGCGAGTACATGGCGGACGGCGGCGGGGCCTACGGCGACGACTGCGGGACCGGCGGCCACGAGGAGTCCCCGGGGTACGGCGACACCCCGACGCCGACGCCGACCACACCGGGGCCGACCCACACGCCGCCGAACGGTGGGGAGCACACGCCGACGCCGACCCCGACGCCGCCCAACGGCGGGGACCACACGCCGACGCCGACCCACACGCCGCCCCATGGTGGGGAGCACACGCCGACGCCGACCCACACCCCGCCGAACGGCGGGGAGCACACGCCGACGCCGTCCCCCACCTCGTCGGTCTCGACCCCGCCCCCGGGGCCGCACGGTCCGCCGCCACAGCTCCCCGAGACCGGCAGCGGTGAGACCATGGCGGCCGCCGCCATCGGCAGCGCCGTGATGATCACGGCCGGAGCGGTGCTGTACCGCCGGGGCCGCAAGCAGGCCGCGGCCCATCTGTAGTCGCGCCGGGTGCCGGGCCCCTCGGTCCGGCACCCGCGCCCCTCACCGCCGTACCCGCTCGGGCGATGCGCCCCGTGCCGGAGCCGGGATCACGCCCGCGCCCGGACCGGTGCGCAGCCGGCGCCGCACCCCCCGTACGAGCGCGCCCGCCGTGTAGGTCGCGCCGTGCACGAAACGCATCGCCGGGCCGAAGGCGGAGGCCGTCATCAGGCCCGCCAGGAACAGGCCGGGATGCGACGGGGACTCGAAGTCCCGGCCGGCCGCCGGCGCACCGTCGGCCGCGGTCGCCAGGGACGCGCGCAGCTCGGGCGAGAGCAGGCCCAGCCGGTCGGTGGTCGCCCGGAAACCGGTGGCCGCGATGACGTGCTCGGTCTCCAGGGTGCGCGAGGCCCCCGCCCCGCCCGCCCGGTCCAGCACGTCGACCCGCACCCCGCCCGGCACCGCCCGCGCCGCCGCCACCTCGTGGGCGAGCAGCACCTCCACGGCCGGCTCGACCCGCTCCCGCACCCACCAGGCGCCCGCCGGACCGAGCGCCGTCGCCGCGATCCGCGCCCGCGTCGGCCCCGGGAGCCGGCTGTACAGGCCGGGGCGCTCGGCGTAGAACCAGTTGCGCCAGCCGCACCCCAGGGCGCTGTGCGGGGAGCGGGCCGACCGCCACCAGGGGCGCTGCCACGGGGGCGGTACGTCGTTCCAGCACAGCTCGTCGGCGCGGGCCAGCACCCGGACCCGGGTGCCCTGTTCGGCGAGAAGAGCCGCGGTCTCCAGGGCCGCCTGGCCGCCGCCGATCACGGTGACGTCCCGGCCGCGGAAGCGGGCGAGGTCGCCGTGGTGGCTGCTGTGCGTCACGCGGGAGGTGTCGAGGCCGGCCAGCGCGGCCGGGATCTCGACGAACGGCATCATGCCCACGGCCAGCGCGACCGTGCGGGCGGGCAACACCTCGCCGTCCTCCAGGACCGCCTCGAAGCCGCCCGGCCGCAGCGCCACCAGGCGGGTCACCGTGCGCTCGTCCACCGGGGGAACGGCCGTGCGGGCGAACCACAGCCCGTAGTCGGCGTACATCTCCACCGGGACCGGCTCCCCGTGCCGGACCGTCACGCCCCGGCTCTCGCAGTAGACGTCCAGGCCCCGGCGGCGCCCGGGGTCGCAGAGGTGCGAGGCCCACGGCTCCGACTTGAGGAACATCCCGCGCGGCATGTGGTCGCGCCAGGACGCCATGGGGCGGCCGAGGACGCGCACGCCCAGCCCGGCGGCCGCGGCATGGGACGCGATGGACAGGCCGTAGGGGCCCGCGCCCACCACCAGCAGGTCGTACATCAGCGGCTGCCCGCCTTCTCCTCGCCGGTCGGCTCGGCCGCCACGGCGGTCGCCCGGCGCGCCGACGGCACCCGCCCGCGCTCGCCGGCCGGGGCGCACAGCCCCCGGAGCCGCGCCAGCAGCCGTCGGGACACATGCCGGCCCCACAGACCCCACATCGCCCGGCCCGGCGCCCGGTCGTCGCGCGCACCCCAGGCCCGCTCCCGGCCCGCGGGCGCGGGGCGCAGCGCGGTCAGCGGGGCGTAGTTCTCCACCACGAACTCCCGCCCGGCCCGCGGCACCCCGTCCGGCAGCGGACGGTGCGTCAGGTCCAGGTGCAGCGCGCGGACGACGTCCAGGTCCGCGGTGTCGCTGAAGAGCCGGAACTGGGCGCCGGGCCGCGGGTTGAAGTCGAGCAGATGGTGGCGGCCCTCGGCGTCGCGGCGGAAGTCGAGGTCGAAGATGCCCCGGTAGCCCAGCTCGCCGGCGATCCGCTCGGCGAGCGCCTGCACCGTCGGGTCGGGCGTCCAGCGCCCCACCGCCGTCAGCCCCGCCCCGCGCGGCCAGGCCCGCAGCTTCACACCGGCACCCCCGCCGCGCACCGCGCCCGTACGGTCGGCGTACCCGTGGAAGAACCAGTCGCGGTCGGTGCCCGGCGGCAGGAACGCCTGGAGCAGCAGCCGGCTGCCCGCCTCCTCGGTGCGCAGATACAGCTCCCTCGCCTCCTGCGGGGAGCGCACCACCACCGTGCTGCGCAGCCCGCTGTCCGTCGGCAGCAGCCAGGGACGGCTCCACTTCGCCACCACCGGCAGGCCCAGCCGCCAGGCGGCCCGCGCCGCCTCGGCCGCGCTGTCCGGGATCAGCGTGAGCGGATGCGGTACGTCCACGGCGGCGCACAGGGCGGCCAGTTCCGCCTTGTCGGCGACGCGCTCGGCCAGCGGGCCCCGCGCCGGGGGCAGCAGATAGGCGGGCGCCAGCTCCGCGCGCAGCCGGTCCACCGCGACCGCGCTCGCGTCGTCCATCGGGATCAGCACCGCGGGGCGCGCGACGCGGGCGGCGATGCGGCGCAGGGCCACGCCGATGGCGGGAGCGGGCGCGCCGGGCGGCGGCGGGGGATGGATCGCGCGGACAAAACGCGACCGGGACACCGGACTTCCGGTGGAATCCGCGACGACGTGCACCTCCACTCCGGCTCTGCCGAGCGAGCGTACGGCGCCCAGCGTTCCGTGGTGAAAGGGATTCCGGTCGATCCGCAGCAGCACGGCGGGGACCCGGGTGTCGAACAGCGACACGGACTCAATTCCTTCGGTTGTTTCACTCGTGCGGGCGATCGGGCCACTCGAAAGCCGCAAGCACGGTGGCGGAGTTCGCCTTGGCGTGACTGAGTGTCAGTTATCGGATTAGCGCGAGAGTGAGAAAGGAGCAGGCATGGACTCACAGCAGCGACGGGTTCGGACCAGACGGCTGGCGTTCATCGCGGCGTCGGTCGCCGCGGCCGCCGCCCTGGCCTCGGGGCCCGGATTCGCAGCGGGGGTGGCGCGGGCCACCGATCCGCCCGCTCCCACGCCCGCCGTTCCGACCGTCCCCTCCCCGTCCGCCCAGCCGACCGGCACCCCGAGCGCCGACCCGGTGACCGAGCCGAAGCCCGTGCCGAAGCCGCCCGCCTTCGGCGCCTATCTCGACTACGGCCCACGCGGGGTGGACCGCATCGCCGAGCTCAGCCGCTGGCTGGGCGGCGCCGAGCTGCGGGTGGGCCACACCTATCTGCCCGGCGACCGCTGGAGCAACATCGAGGGCGCCCCCGACTTCCTCACCTCGTGGGCCGACTGGCGCAACGCGCGCGAGGACCGGATGTTCGTCCTCAACGTCCCCATGCTGGAGCGCAACGAGGACGGCGTCCCCGACCACCAGGTCGCGCGGCTGCTGCGGCAGGGCGCGGCCGGCGCCTACGATCACCACTTCCGCCGCCTGGCCGAACGGCTGGTGGAGCTGAAGGTGCCGGACACGGTCCTCGTGCTCGGCTGGGAGATGAACGGCATCACGTACACCCATCGCTGCGGGCCGGACCCGGAGGCCTGGAAGAAGTACTGGAACAGGATCGTCACCACCATGCGTTCGGTGCCGGGCCAGAAATTCCGCTTCGACTTCACACCGAGCCGCGGCAAGGACGCCATCGGCTGGACGCAGTGCTATCCCGGCGACGACACCGTCGACATCATCGGCATGGACTCGTACGACCAGCCGGCAGGCCTCTCGTTCGACCAGCAGGTGAAAGAGCCGTTCGGGCTTCAGGAGCACGTGGAATTCGCGAAATCCCACGGCAAGGCAATTTCCTATCCTGAATGGGGACTCTTCCGCAACGGAGACAACGCCGAGTACATGCGGCGCATGCTCGCATGGATGGACGAGCACAAACCGCTGTACAACACGCTGACCGACTACTGTCCGCACGGCGTCTGGCAGTGCGACGACAACCCGAGGGCGTCGGAGATCTACCGGTCCGTGCTCTCCGGGCGCACCGGTGAGCCGACCCCGACGCCCACCGAGCCGATGCCGACGCCGACGCCCACCGAGCCCACGCCCGAGCCCACGCCGACGAACCCGGCCGACTGCTCGCCGCTGGAACTCGGCGACTGGGTGGAGTACTGGATCGGCGGGAAGCTGTGCATGCGCTTCGACTGGTGGTCGCGCAGCCGGTGACGCCCAGGCGGCGGGTCGCTCACGGCCCGCCGCCACCGCGCTCCCGCCACCGGCGCACCAGCTCCTTGCCCCGCCTGCGGGCGGCGACGTCGCACAGGGCCGCCTCCAGCAGCGGGGCGGTGCGCCGCCGGGCGAGCAACAGCCGCTGGTTGGCCACCGGTTCGGGCCGCCAGTGGTGCTTGTACGGCTCGTTCCCGCGCAGCAGGCTCAGCGTGCCCCGGGCGTGCCGGCTGCACGCGTCCAGCAGCATCACCGCCACATCCGCCTTGCGTTCCCGCAGACACGGATGGGCGCCGTACAGATAGCCGCCCGTGAGGCGTCGCGACAGCAGCGTCAGATCGACGGCCACCACGTCGTCGTCCAGCCGGAACTCGGTGACGGCCGCGTCCCCCGCGGCCACCATCGGGGCGACCGAGCGCACCAGGTGCTCGCGGAACCGCGGCAGCAGATGCTCGCCCGTCACCCTGCGCCCCTGCCACTGCAACCGGTGCAGCTCCAGCAGCCGGCGCACCGCCTTGTCGACCTCGTCCGGCTCCACGACGTGCCGTTCGACACCGAGCGCGGTCAGCTTGCGGAGCTTGGCGCGGGCCCGCTGCTGGGCCTTGGCCGACGGCAGCCGGGCCACCAGCTCGTCCATGGTCACGGCGGGCAGCTCCAGGCACAGCGAGTCGCCGACCCGGCGCCGGGGCCCGGACCAGTGGTCGTAGATCCGCTCGGCCGCGCCGCCCGGCCGCACCTCGCGCAGGTCCACCAGCGCGGTCCGGGCCGCCGCCGCGAGCCCCGCGGTGAGCGCGGCCGCCGCCTGCGCGCCGCGCTCGTCGTCCAGCAGGACGTCCCCGTAGTCGGAGATCGCCCCGCCGAGCGGCACCAGGGACGGCACGGGTCGGTGGACCCGCATCAGGGGCGCGGCGGCGACCAGGTTGTCCCCGTCGCGGACCACGAGGACCCGCAGCCGCCCGGGACGGCCGTAGGACAGCCACCACGAGTGCAGCCAGGGGTGGCTCTGGAACGGGGTGGCGGTGGAGCAACGGCCGTACAGGCGCCGCCAGTCGGGGGCGAGTGCGGCGAAGACGGTGTCGTCGGTGACGAGTTCCGTCCGGTACGTCACAGCTGGCCGTGGGCGTCGGCGGCGACGGTCGGGCCGGGCACCGAGGCGGGGCGCCCCGGCTCCGGGGCGGACCGCCGCGGCCGCGCCAGCAGCACCAGGCCGCCGAGCAGCCCGCCCGCGCTCGCCCCGACCAGCCCGGTCACCGCGGGGGAGGCCGAGGTCGGCTCGGTGGGTCTGGTGGCGCGGGCGAACTGCTGGAGCTCGACGTGGGTGGCGTTCTGGGTGGTGTCCGCGTGCCGGGTCAGGGCCCGGGCGACCGCGTTGGCCATGTCGGCGGCGAGGTCGGGGCGGGATGAGGTCGCCGTGATCCCGATCATCGGGGCGTCCGGCGAGGTCGCCGTCTGCACGCTCGACCTCAGCGTCCCGACCGGGACGCCCGCCCACACCTGCGCGTCGCCGAGCACCGCGAGCTGGGTGGCGACCCGGCCGTAGGCCTGGGCGAAGCCGAGCGCGGTGGCGGAGTCGGACCTCTCGGCGGGGACGGCGACGACGTAACTGGTCGCGGTGTACTCCGGCGGCTCGGCCAGGCCGTACACGCCGCCCAGCAGACCGCCGGTGACGGCGCCGGCCGCGAGCAGGGACCAGGCGGGGAGGGTCTTGGCGCGGGTGAGGACCGCGGCGGGGCGGCGGGGCCCTGTGGGGTTCTCGGTCATGGGGAACTGACCTCCTGGGGTGACGTGGGCGAGGTGGCCGACGTGGGCGACTTGGGGGGCGAGACCGCGGCCGCGTACACATCCATCAGCTGTGCGGCGCTGCGGGTGATGCAGTAGTGGTGGGCGGCGTCCGGGGCGGTGCGCGGGCGGGGACCCTCGGCGCGGACCGCCGCGATCGCGCGGGCGAACTCCTCGACGCCGCCGAGGACCTGGCGGCTGCCGGGGGCCGCCTGCGAGGGCAGGTCCTCGATCGCGGGGCAGGAGCTGTAGAGCACCGGCAGCCCGGACGCCAGCGCCTCGACGACCGCGAGGCCGAACGCCTCCTCGGCGGACGGGGAGACGAGCAGGTCCATCGCGGCGGCGAGAGACGGCAGATCGGGGCCGGGGGAGCCGTCGGGGACGCTCGGGCGCTCGCCGGTGAACAGCACCCGGTCGGCGACCTGGGCCTCCCGGGCGACCCGGCGCAGCAGATGCTCGTCCGGGCCGCCGCCGACCAGCAGCAGCCAGCAGTTCTCCGGGAGCCGGGCGAGGGCGCGGATCGCGGTGTCGAAGCGTTTGCCCGCCGTGAGCCGTCCGATACCGCCGATGACGTACGCCTCCTCGGGCAGGCCGAGGCGGCGCCGGGTGCGCAGGCGCTGAAGCGCGTCGAAGCGGAAGCGGGGCAGGTCGATGCCGTTGGGGACGACCTGGATGCGGGGTGCGGGCACGCCCCAGCGCCGCAGCCGGGCGGCCACCGTGGGGGAGACGGCGACCGTGGCGCGGCCCAGGCGCTCGCTGGCCAGGTACAGCCCGCGGACCCCGGCGGTGAGCCGGCGGCCCTCCATCTGGGAGTCGCCGAGCGAGTGCTCGGTGGCGACGACCGCGCGCACCCCGGCGAGCCGCGCCGCGAGCCGGCCGTAGACGCAGGCGCGGTACAGGTGGGTGTGCACGAGGTCGTAGCCGCCGGACCGGATGTGGCGGACCAGGCGGGGCAAGGCGGCCAGGTCGCGGTTGCCGGCCATGCCGAGGTGGGTGACGCGTACCCCGTCGGCGGTCAGGCCGTCGGCGACCGCGCCCGGGTTGGTGAGCGTCACGACGTCGCAGTCGACCGGCAGATGCCGCAGCAGCAGCCGCAGTTGCTGCTCGGCGCCGCCGACCCCGAGGCCGGTGATGACGTGCAGGGCCCGCATCTCAGAGCCCCTCGACGGGACGGCGGCGCAGCCGGTGCAGCCGGTGCTTGAGGAACAGGCGCACGGCGGTGTCGTTCTGGCCGATGTGCAGCCGGGGGAGGGCGAGCGGGCCGGTGAGCGGACCGGGGTCGATGGCGCAGGCGTACGTGTATCCGGCGTCCCGTACGGCGTCGACGGCGCGCTGGTCGACGGTGCCGTAGGGGTAGCAGAAGCCGCCGATGGCCGCGCCGGTCAGCTCCTGGAGCGCGGCCCGGCTCTCGACCGTCTCGGACTTCAGCCGCAGGTCGTCGGCCCGGGTCAGGTCGACGTGGGTGAGTCCGTGCGAGCCGATCTCGATCCCCGCCTCGGCGGCTCGCCGGATGCCGTCCGCCGTCAGCAGCGGCTTGCGCGGGCCCAGCGGGTCCCAGGCGTTGTCGCCGCCGAGCCGGCCGGGCAGCACGAACAGGGTGGCGCCGAAGCCGTGCCGCTGGAGCACCGGGAGGGCGTGGTCGAGGAAGTCGGCGTACCCGTCGTCGAAGGTGAGGCCGACGAGGTCGGTGCGGGTGGGTTCGGCCAGCAGCGCGGCCATGGACACGCCCCGCAGACCGCGCCGGCTCAGCCAGGTCAGCTGCCGGTCGAGACGTTCGGGTGTGACCGTGACGCGGTAGGGGTCGTCGGAGCAGTCACCCACCGAGTGGTACATCGCGATCCACGGGACGGGGGCGGAATCAACGGCAGCGGCCATGAGTGAGCCTTCGTGTGACGGAACGTAGGGATCTCAGTGCGGGTACGACACCCTGGGCGTCCAGCGCCCAGGCGAGCAGGACGAACACGGCGGCGACGGTCGCGCCGCCCGCGACGAGGCCGGGCATGGCGGACGGCACCCGCGAGGCGACGAGGGCCCCGGCGATCGTCGCGACCACGGCGGCGCACACCGGTCTGCCCAGCTCGCGCACCGCGCTCCGCCGGCGGATCGGGACGCTGCCCGGGCCCATCCCGGCCAGCAGCAGTACGGCGGCGACGGTGATGCCGGTGGCGTTGGCGGCGGCGATACCGGCCACGCCCCACGGGCCGACCGTCCAGGCGCCGATCCACGAGGTGGCGGCGATACCGGCGGCCATCGCTGCGAACGGGTACCAGCTGGGGCGGGCGGCGGAGAAGTAGGACCGCACGAGCACCCCGGTCAGGGTCTGGCCGAGCAGCCCGAGGGCGTACACGCGCATGACGCCCGCGGTGGCGGCGGTGTCCCGGGCGGTGAACGCGCCGCGCTGGAAGAGGAGTTCGATGATCTGCGGGGCGCAGGCGATCACCGTGGCGGCGCCGAGCAGGACCACGCAGGAGGCGAGCGCGAGGTCGCGTTCCACCCGGGAACGGGCCCGCTCGACGTCACCGTCGGCGAGGGCGCGCGCGACCACCGGGAAGGTGACCGTGCACAGCATCAACGACAGGGTCATCGGGATCTGGGCGACCTTCTGCGCGTAGTTCAGGTGCGAGATGGCCCCGGCGTCGAGGGTGGAGGCGAGGTAGCGCTCGATCAGGGTCTGGGACTGCCGGCACAGCGCGAAGAGCAGGACGGTGACGACGAGGGCCGCGGTCACCGCGCGGTCGCCGCTCCCGCCCGGCTCCTGCGGGGTGAGCTGCTGCCGCCGGAACAACTGGCGTGCGAAGGAAGGCAGTTGCACCAGGAACATCAGTCCGCCGCCGATCGCCACCCCGACCGCCGCCGACCGCACGCCCCACTGCCCGCCGAGCACGAACATCGCCGTGATGATGCCGGTGTTGTACGCCACGTAGATCGCGGCCGGCGCGAGGAACCTGCGGTGGGCGCGCAGTGCGGCACTGCAGTACCCGGCGAGCCCGAAGCCCAGCACGCAGACCGCGGTGAGCCGGGTGCAGTCGACGGCGAGCGCGGGGTCGGGCAGGCCCGGTGCCAGGGCCTCGACGACGTACGGGGCGGCGCCGACGAGCAGCGCGGACACTGCGACGAAGGCGAGGGACAGCTTCGGCAGCGTGGCCACGACCAGCGCCCGCACCGGGTCCCCGGCGACCCCCTGCGCCCGCCGCGCCAGCGCCAGGCTGAACGCCGGGACCAGCGCGAAGGCCAGCCCGTCCTCGATGAGCAGCGTCGAGGCGAACTCCGGGACGGTCCACGCCACGAGAAACGCGTCGGTCTCGCTCCCGGCCCCGAACAACCGCGCCAACGCCTGGTCCCGCGCCAGCCCCAGCACGGCCCCGGCGACGGAGAGCACAGCGGTGACGAGCGTGGCCTTGGCGAGGAAACGCCGGGAGACGGGCGCGAGATCGGGAGGGCCGGGCGGGTCCTTGGGCGGGACGCGGGGAGAGGGCTCGGCGGCGGCCGTGCCCCGTGCCTGCGACGGACGGGGCTCCGTGGCGCTCGCGTCCCGTGCGTGCGACGGGCGGGGCTCCGTGGTGCTCGCGTCCCGTGCCTGCGACGGGCGGGGCTCGGTCGCGCTCGCGTCCCGTGCCTGCGGTGGGCGGGGCCAGAGGGCCGCGGGTGGGGTGTCTCCCGGGCCGGCCGTGGTCTGGTCGGAGGGTCCGGTGGCCCCCGTGTCCCGTTCCGTCGGAGTGTCCGGGGTGGCCCCGGAGGTCCGCGGCGGCATCGCCCTCATCGGGTGGCCGCCTCCTCGGCGCGGTCGGGCAGCGGGGCCGGGACCGCCGGGGCGTTCGCCGGGGTGTCGTCGGCCAGGGCCCACCAGGCGGCCAGCCCGAAGCACACCGCGGTGAGCACCGTGGAGGGTCCGCCGATGTCGGCGTAGACGAAGTCGGTGAGCTGCCAGACGAGGAATCCGCAGGCGATCAGCGCGCAGTCGAGGCCCGGTCCGCAGCGCCGGACGCGGACGAGCCGGCGCAGTCCGCACACCAGCAGCGCCAACCAGCCGCCCGCGAGGGCGAGGAGGCCCACGAGGCCCTGCTCGGCGAGGACCAGCAGGTACATGTTGTGCGGGGAGAGCAGCGGCTGCTTGCGGAAGGTCGCGCCCGCGCCGTCGGTGTCGCTGCCGGCGGACAGGGCGAGCGAGGCGTGCGCGTCCCGGTGGTCGGGGAAACCCTTCAACCCCACGCCGGTCAGCGGCTGTTCGCGCCACATGTCGAGGGCCGCCGCCCACATGGTGTAGCGGTCCGTGACGGACTGGTCGGGCGCGTCGGTGACCCGCGTGATGCTGTCGACCCGCTCCTGGAGCATCGCCGAACCGACGCCGAAGCCGCCGACGAGGATCACACCGAGCGCGGCCACCACCGCCCCGACCCGCAACGCCCGCCGCAGCCCGGCCAGTACCAGCTGTACCGTGCAGGTCAGCGCCGCCGCGATCCACGCCCCGCGGCTGAAGGACAGCGCGAGGGGGACCAGCAGGGCCGTCGCGCAAGCGGCGGCGACCACCCGCTGCCGTACCGGGGACCGGCCCAGCGCCAGCCCGGTCGCGCACACCAGCCCGAAGCACACGACGGTCGCCATGCCCATCACGTCCTGCGCCCCGAAGGTGCCCACGGCACGGATCTCCCGGCCCTGGTACGAGGCCCCGGTCCCGGTGAGGAACTGGTGCACCCCGATCGCCCCCTGCCACAGGGCGAGTCCGATGAAGGACCAGGCCAGCACGCGGAAGTCGCGCCGGTCCCGGACCAGCAGCAGCACCGCGGCCGGCACCAGCACGAAGACCTGGAGGTAGCGGCCCATCCCGGTGATCCCGACGCCCGGCGAGGCGGCACCGACGGCGGCGACCGCCAGCCCGGCCACCGGCAGCCCCAGCACCACGAGGGCCGTACGGGACAGCGGGCGCCGCCTCTCCCGTACGAGACGGATGCCGCAGTACAGCACCACGAGCGCCGAGAGCGCGTCGGCGGGACCCGCGCCCCCCTCGCCGCCCGGCCCGGTCGGCAGCCCCAGCAGGGCGACGACCGCCACCACCGGGAGCACCGGTGCGAACCCCCGCACCCGGTCCATGCTCAGCTCCCCGTCGGACGCACGAGCGCGACCGCGGTCCGCGCCAGGATGCAGATGTCCTGCCACAGCGACCAGTTGTCGATGTACGCGTTGTCGAAGCGGGCCCGGTCCTCGATGGAGGTGTCGCCGCGCAGCCCATGGATCTGGGCGAGCCCGGTGATACCGGTCCGCATCCGGTGGCGGGCCGCGTAACCGGGGTAGCTCTGGCTGAACTGGGCGACGAAGTAGGGGCGTTCGGGCCGCGGGCCGACCAGGCTCATGTCGCCCCAGAAGACGTTCCACAGCTGGAGCAGCTCATCGAGCGAGCTCCGGCGCAGGAAGCGGCAGAACCACGACATCTGGCGTTCGTTCGCCACGCTCCACCGGGTCGCCGACTCGTGCTCGTCGACCGGGCGGTGGGTGCGGAACTTCAGCAGGGTGAAGGGACGTCCGTCCTTGCCGATGCGTTCCTGGTGGAAGACGACCCCGGGCCCGTCGGTCAGCCGCAGCACCACCGCGCACACCAGCAGCAGCGGGCTGACCAGCAGCAACAGGGCCCCGGCCACCAGCACGTCCAGCACCCGCTTGCCGACGCTGCCCCGCCGCCGGCCCCCCATGTCCAGGCGGCGGCAGGCGAACCCGGCGAGCTGCTCACGGCTGGCGTACGACGGGCAGTCCGCGTCGACCTCCCACACCGCGCAGCCCGACTCGGCCAACGCCCGCAGCAGCGGCCCCTGTTGGGTGCGCGCCGAGGGGTGCACGACCAGGACGTCCCGGACGCCGTTCTGGATCAGCGCCCGCTCGACCTCCTCGCCGGTCGTCAGCACCGGCAGCCCGTCACTGCCGTCCGGCGTCTCGGCGACGACACCCACCGGCCGTACCCCGCACCGCGGATGGCGCAGGATGCCCGCGGCCACCCGCTGCGCGGTCGCGGCGGGGCCGACGACCAGGGCGGCGCGCGGCCGGTTCAGCAGGGCCGTGCGGCGCCGCCAGTGCACGAAGCCACGGGTCGCGCAGGCCGCCGCCGACTGGAGCAGGAGACCGAGGGCGAGCGTGCGGGCGGACAGGGCGTGCTGCGGGGCGTACGCGGCGACCAGCGCGCCGAGCGCCAGCCAGGACACCGCGATCCGGCCGCAGACGGTAGGCAGTTCTTCGAGGACGCCGGGGACGGCCCGGGGCAGCTGCGGGCGCAGCAGCATCGACGCGGACACCGACAAGGCCGCGAGCAGCGGCTGATGCTCGGTCCCGGTGAGCGCGAGGGCCCCGAGCAGTGCCGCGAGCAGGTCCGCGGCGAGCAGCGGCACCGGGGAGGCGGGCCGGGGCTGCGGGCGGCGGTGGGGGAACCGGAACCCGCCGACGGCACCGCGCGAGGGGATGACCGAGACGGGCGAGAATCCGTGATCCCATGGCTGCCCGCCGGGCGAGGGGACGGTACTTTCGGCGGTCACGAGTGGATGGACTCCCTGTACTCGAAAGGCACGGCATGGGCTGCGGTGCCGAGCAGTTCGCGGTACACGCCCGCCACCGCCTCGGTCGTGTGCCGTACGTCGTGCGTGGACAGGACGTGACGGCGCCCCTGATGACCGAGCGCCTCGCGGCGCAGCGGATCGAGCAGCAGCTCGGCGACGGCGCCGGCGAGCGCGGCCGGGGCCTCGGGGGGCACCAGGCAGTGGGGCGCGAGATCCGGCGGCAGGCTCTCGCGGGCACCGTCGACGTCCGTCAGCACCACCGGCCGCCCGCACGCCATCGCCTCCAGCGGGGCGAGCGCCATGCCCTCCCAGCGGGAGGGCAGGACGACCAGATCGGCGGCCTGGTACCAGGGGACGGGGTCGGCGACGGCCCCCGCGAACACCACCGACTCGGGTGCGCGGGCGGCCAGTCGGTCCCGCTCGGGTCCGTCGCCGACGAACACGAGCCGGGCCCGCGGCACCCGTTCCCGCACCGCCTCCCACGCCTCCAGCAGAACGTCCTGCCCCTTCTGCCGGCACAGCCGCCCCACGCACACCACGAGCGGGGCTGCCGGACCGACGTCCGGCAGCAGGGACGCCCGTACGGTGTCCACGGCGGCGGGGTGGAAGCGGGCGGGGTCGATGCCGTTGGGGACGACGCTCCACCGCCCGGCGATCCCGGCGCGCACGCCGGTCGCGCGCTCGGCGGCGCTCACACACACCACCCGGGAGGCCCAGCGCGCCCCCCAGCGCTCCCACTTCAGCGCGAGCGCCGCGGTGACGCCGTCGACCGCCTCGAAGGACCAGGCGTGTGGCTGGAACACCGTCGGCACCCGCCCCCGGATCGCGAGCCGCCCGGCCAGACCGGCCTTTGCGCTGTGCGCGTGCACCAGTTCGGGCCGTACCTCTTCGATCACCTGAGCGAGCTGTCGTACCTCGCCGAGGAGCGAGGGCCCCGGCGAGCGCGTGGCCCGCCATCGGCGTACGTCCGCGCCCAGCGCCCGCAGTCCGTCGGCGAACGCGCCGGCCGGGCAGGCCACCGCGACCTCCAGGCCGGCCGCGAGCTGGGCCCGCACCAGGTCCGTCACGACGCGGGCGACCCCGCCCGCCACGGGCTGCGTAAGGTGCAGGACCCGTGGCCGAGGGTCGGTTGCTGACTGGTGCATTGCGCGGTTTCCTCGCTCACGGACGGCACTCGGGAGGGGCGGGAACGCGCCTCAGCGCTGGGCGTCGACGGCGACGATGAGCGCCCCGGCCCTCGCCGCGTCCCGCTGGGGAACGAGCCGGAAGGCCAGCTGGTCACCACCGGCTCGCGGCGCCTTGCCGGGATCGAACACATCGGGGCCGTACCGAAGGGTGTTCGCACACGAGGTGAACCGGTGTGACGGAGTGGATCCGGACTCACCCGTACAGCCGTGGTCGCCGGCGCGGGCGACGGGTCCGGCCGGTCCGGAGGCGCCCCCGGGGATCCTGATCGTGGCGTGGGCGAGGGCTGCCGCCGTCGCTCGGCGCAGCGACGGACGCAGGGGATGGCGCATGACCGGGGTGGCCTTCCGGGAAGAGGTGCGCGAGCGGGTGGCACGCCCGGCTCGTGGTGCCAGGGCGTCATGAGGGCGATCTGCTGGCTACAGGGGTGCGTCGCGAGGTCCGCAACTGTAGCCACTATCTGTACTAATCCGCCGAAACCCGACAAGTGTGTCGGACAAGTGTGGTGGAATCGTGAAGCCGTCCTTTCGTGAGATCACCCCATTGGCGGCACAACCCGCGCGCGCCCCGCGCGTTGACACAGCGCCGGGCATCCCCGCCCGGGTGTTTGTGTCAACCCCAAGGAGCACCTCTCCATGTCGCGTATCGCGAAGGGCCTGGTCCTTACCTCCGCTGCCGTCGCGGCCGTCGCCGGCGGCGCCGGAATCGCCGCCGCCGACGCCGACGCGCACGGCGCTGCCGCCCACTCCCCGGGTGTGCTGTCGGGTAACGCCGTCCAGGTCCCGGTCCACATTCCGGTCAACGTCTGCGGCAACACCGTGAACGTCATCGGTCTGCTGAACCCCGCCTTCGGCAACACCTGCGTCAACGACTGACGTCGGCGCGAACCGCCCTTTGCCGGCCGCCTTCCCGTGGTTTCCCCCCGGGTGGGCGGCCGGTTTGCGTTCCCCCGAATGGGCGGTGGGGGTGGCGACGCGGTGAGCTGGGCCTGACGGGGCGCCTCACCAGCGAGGACGCGCCCAAGGGATGGTTACCCTACGAATACGATCGGTTGCAGAGCACGATGGGCGCTTCCACGGTAGGAGGAGATCCGTCCCAGATCGAAAGGGATCACCCATGCGTGCTCTGTCCGCACGACGTCTCGCATCCGCTGCCCTCAGTGCCACCCTCCTGATCGGAATCGCCGCTCCAGCGGCGGTGGCGGTCGACCACGAGCCGCAGCACGAGCGCGCGCTGACGGGGGTGAAGGACCCGGTTCAGGGCGCCGACGCGCTGCTCGGGCAGGTCAAGACGCTGGGTGACCTGGTGGCCGTGCTCAAGCCGGTCACCGAGGTGCTCGACACCGTGCTCAACGCCAAGGACGGGATCAGCCCCGCACAGGCGACCCAGCTCCTGAAGACGGTCCAGGACGCCATCGCCGCGGCCACCGCGCAGGCCCCCGTGCCGGTGCCGCAGGCGCCCGTGACCCCCGCCGACCCGGGGCTCACGCCTGCCACGAACGTCCCGACGGTGCCGTCGGCCGTCCCCGCGCCGTCCACCGCCCTGCCGGTGCCGGTCACGCTGCTGGCGCTCCCGCTGCCCGCGGACAGCACCGGCGACTCCAAGGCGCCCTCCGCCGACGCCGGCGGCGACGCGCTCGCCGCCCTCCAGACGGCCGTCAGCGACCTGCTCGCGGCGGCATCCGCCACACCCCCCAGCGCCTCGAAGGTCCTCGCGGCCGCCACGGCCGTGGTGGGCAAGCTCGTCAACGCCACCGTGGCGCTGCTGCTGGGCGGCGGGCTCCCGCTGCCGCTCCCGCCCGGCGGGCTGCCGACGGACGCCGCGCCCGGTGCGGTCGGCGGGCAGCCGGCCGGAGGTCTGCCGCCCACCTCGTGAGCCGCCCGGAGCCCCCCGGAGAGCCTGGGCGGTTCTTTTCTCTCTCGGACCAGGGGTGGCGCCTGAGGCGAAGCAGTCGTCACCCCAGCCGTTGTGCCGGTCGGACGGACCGGCACAACGGCTGTTCTTTTTCCTATTGCTTTCTCATCTCCGCCGGGAATCCCGGCGGATGGGTCGCAGAAATTTCTGCGTACAGGGTTTCCGGGCCGGTCGGGGATCGTTAGGCACGGCGTCAGAATTCTCTCTGGTGACGTGAGTTGCCGAAGAAAGGAACACGATGAAGTCCCTGAAGGCTGCCGCCGTTGTTGCCGGTTCCGTAGCCCTCGCCGGTGCTGCCGCGCCCGCGTTCGCCTACAACACCGCCGACGTCACGCCCACCAGCCTCACCGGCGCCGTGAACACGCTCACCAGCGGTCAGCTCGCCCCGGCCGACGTGATGCCGCTCCAGCACCAGTCGAACGCCCTCGACACCGAGAACAAGGACTCCGTGCTCAACACCGTGAAGGGCGCGACCGCCACGCTGAACAACAGCGGTCTGCTCGGTGGGCTTCCGCTGGGTGGCTGACGTATTCCTGCCGCGGGAAAAGGGCCGATTCCGTGGTGACGGGAATCGGCCCTTCAAGGCGTCCGGCACGCCGTCCCCCGGGTACGTCCCGCGCTGTTCGAGGCCGCGTACCTCGTTCGTGTGGACCCCGTGCCGGGTATCACCCGGTCGGGTGAGAACGGGCCGAGTGGGCTTCCGGCCCGTCGATATGGTCGCGCGGTGACCTCAACCCGAAGCGAAACCCGCCCCTTCAACGCCGCCGACCTGGGCACGCTCGTCGTGATGGCCTGGAGCGGCGATGCCCCCGACGGCCACATGCCCTACCTCCTCGCCTACACCCTCGGGGACTCGGCGAGCGGCCCGGAGGCCGCCACGGCCGCCGTCGAAGCGCTGCTGGAGAACAACGGGTTGCCCGTCGGCGGCGACCTCGTCGACGGCAACGCCCGGCAGAACCTGCCGGTCAGCCTGCTCGTCGAGGCGGGTACGGCCGTCGTCAACATGCCCGGCTTCAACGCCCAGTGCGCCCCGCCCGAGGAGTGGCTGGAGGCGGTCGCCGAGCGCGGCTTCGCGTACTTCGTCTTCACCACCCGCCCCTGGCCCGAGGCCGAGCCGGGCAAGCCCGTCGACCCCGAGGCCCTGGCCGCCTTCGCCGGCGCCGACGACACCCTGAACGCCGCCGCGCACGTCGTCCTCCCCGCCCGCAGCCTGCGCGGCTGATGACCCGGACCGCGGGCGCCGGCCGCGGCTTCGCCGGGCTGATGGTGCTCACGGGGGCCGCCGGACTGCTGGCCTCCTGGGTCATCACCCTCGACAAGTTCACGCTGCTCCAGGACCCGGACTTCACCCCGGGCTGCAGCCTGAACCCCGTGGTGTCCTGCGGCAGCGTCATGCGCAGCGACCAGGCCTCGGCCTTCGGTTTCCCCAACCCGATGCTGGGCCTGGTCGCCTACGGCATCGTGATCGCCGTAGGCGTGAGCCTGCTGGCCGGTGCGCGCCTGCCCGGCTGGTACTGGCTCACCTTCGGCGCCGGCTGCCTCTTCGGCGTCGGGTTCGTGACGTGGCTCCAGTTCGAGTCGCTGTACCGGATCAACGCCCTGTGCCTGTGGTGCTGTCTGGCGTGGGTCGCCACCATCGTCCTGTTCTGGTGCGTGACCTCGTTCGCCGTACGCGACCGCTTCCTGCCCGCACCGGCCCGGGCGAGGTCGTTCCTCACCGAGTTCGCCTGGGTCGCACCGGTGGTGCACCTCGGGATCGTCGGCACGCTGATCCTGACCCGTTGGTGGGACTTCTGGACGAGCTGACCAGTCACACGTCGTACTACTGCGGCAAACGGGCGAATCTTGCACTGGTGACCGGGCCGAGGTCGTTACGAGGTACGGACGTCGAGCCACACACATCCGGAAAGGGACCGTACCTGAGATGAAGTCGACCACCCGAGGAACCATTGCCGCCGTCATCACGGGCGTCGCGGCCGCGGTGGGCGCCGCCGCGACCCCCGCCGCAGCGGTGGAGACGGTCCCCGTCCCGGTGCCGCTGGACGGCATCGAGAAGTCCCTCAACGTGGAACTGCCCAAGGTCGGCGGCGAGATCCCGTTGCCCATGCCGGGCGCGCCCGAGGGCCCGCGGTACGTCGAGGGCCACCTCCTGCCCGAGCGGGTCATCCCGCAGCTGCCGGTCAGCGGCGGACTGCCCGGCCTCGGCCTGCACGCGCCCCTGCCGCACCTCCTCGGCGACGACTTCGACCACGTCGGCGTCGGCACCCCGGCCTCCGACCTGCGCACGCTGGCCCCCGGGCTGGCCCTGGACGCCCCGCTGACCGCCCCGAACGCCGAGAACTTCGGCCTGCCGGACACCAAGCTCCCGCAGGTGGGCGTCCTCACGCCGGTCCTGCAGACCGTGCCCGCCGCCGACCTGGTGATGGGCCCGGGCCTCTAGACCTCGACCGCTCCCAGGAGCCCGCTCGGACCACCCGATGGTGACCGTGCGGGCTCCTTCGCGGTTACCGCTACGGATCAACCGAACCGGACGAGGAGCACACGATGGTCGTCAGTGTCGGCGCAGTGGCGGTAGGGGCGGAGCCCGCGGGGCAGGCCCAGGGCAGACCCGGCGCGGCCCGGGACAGCCGGCGGGATGTGATGAGGGGGCTCCTCGCCGCGGCGGGCGCCATGGCGCTGGCCCCCGTCGTCGCAGCCTCCCGGCCGACGGGACGGACGGACAACCCCGGGCGCGTCGGCTTCGACGAGACCTACCGCGGCCGGCGCATCCGCGGCGTCGAGACCTCCGGCCGCGACCTCGGCGCCGCCCAGTGGCAGGTCACCGTCGACGACCGCCCCCTGCATCTGATGCGCCGCGCCGACGGCACCTGGCTGAGCATGGTCGACCACTACCGGTCGTACGCGACACCCCTCGACGCCACCCGCGCGGCCGTCGACGAACTGTCGCCGGGACAGCAGCTGCGCGAGACACACAAGGGGGGCCACCATGGCGTACATCCGTAGGGACGCGAGCACCCTCACGAGCGCCGAGAAGCGGCGCTTCGTGAAGGCACTGCTGGAGCTCAAACGGCGGGGCGAGTACGACGAGTTCGTACGCATGCACATCGACTACTACGTCACCGACGGCGAGGGCGGACTCCGTACGGCCCACATGGCGCCGTCCTTCCTGCCCTGGCACCGGCGCTTCCTGCTCGACCTGGAGCGGGCGCTGCGCCGCGTGGACTCCTCGGTGACGGTGCCGTACTGGGACTGGACCAAGGACCGCAGGGCGGGCGCGGCGCCCTGGACCAAGGACCTGCTCGGCGGCACCGGGCGGCCCTCGGACCGGCGGGTGATGACCGGGCCGTTCGCCTGGTCCACGGGCAACTGGACCCTCACGGAGGGCGTGACCGACGAGCAGTACCTCACCCGGGACCTCGGGCGCGCCCGTGACCCGCTCGAACTGCCCACCAGGAGCGACCTGGAGGCGGCGCTGGCGGACCCGGTCTACGACGTCGCGCCGTGGGACTCCACGTCCACGAAGGGGTTCCGCAACCGGCTGGAGGGGTGGGGGAGCGGGCGCGGGCCCGCCGCCTGGCGCAACCACAACCGGGTGCACCGGTGGGTCGGCGGCGCCATGGTCGGCGGCGCGTCCGTCAACGACCCGGTCTTCTGGATGCACCACGCCTTCGTCGACCTCCAGTGGTACCGCTGGCAGCGGCGGCACCGGGGCGCCCGCTACCTGCCCGCGAGGCCGCCGGCCGCCGGGAGCTCCCAGTACCGGCGGATCGTCGCGCGGCACGAGAAGCTGCCGCCGTGGGATGTCACGCCGGACTCGCTGGAGGACGTGAGCGGGATCTATCGCTATGCGTGAGTGAGGGGGCCCGCCGCTGTGCGTGGGTGAGGGGGCCCGCCGCTGTGCGTGGGTGAGGGGGCCCGCCGCTGTGCGTGGGTGAGGGGCCCGCCGTTCTGCGTGGGCGGCGAGGTCCGTCGCTCCGCGTGGATGGGGGCAGGGGTAGGGCGGTGCGTGCGCGGGTGACTCGCCGGGCACGCGGAAGAGCCCCGGCGCTCGGAGTGCCGGGGCCCTTCTGGAGTGACAGGGGGTCAGCGGCCGTAGCCGTGGCCGCCCTTGTGGTCGTCCTTGTCCCCGTCGTGGCCGTCGCTGACGTTGGCGCACGTGTTGCCGAAGGCCGGGTTGAGCAGGGCGATGACGTTGACGGTGTTGCCGCACACGTTGACCGGGATGTGGACCGGAACCTGGACGACGTTGCCGGACGCGACACCGGGCGAGTGGGCGGCGGCGGCCTGCGCGTCCGCGTCCGCCATGGCCATACCGGCGCTGCCGAGCGCCACGGCACCGGCGCCGAGAGCGACACCGGCAGCCTTCGCGATGCGAGACATCACGTTCTCCTTCTGAATCGGTGAGCGCGACAGCAGGGCTCGCCGCCGCACTCCCCCTTCAACGTCTCCGCTCACGGCTGGTAACGGCGATTGTGCACGGATCACCCTTTTTGCGGTTCGCGTGGCGAGGCGGTCGGTGGACGGCCGGGCCGGAGGGTGGAGGCCGTCGGGGGGCGGGAAAATCGCCTGGTCCGGGATCGGGCGCCTCCACTAGCCTCCCGGCATGGCTACCGACCGACTCATGCGTCTGTTCACCGACGAGACCCGGGTACGCGCCTTCGCGGCGGTGGCCCTGGGCGCGAGGACCCCGGAGGAAGCCGCGCGGACGGCCGGGCTGTCGGCGCGGGAGACGGCCCTGGCGCTGCTGAAGCTGCGGGAGCGGGGCGTGCTGACGGCGGCCGCGGACAGCGGCGAACTGAGCGTGGCGTACGAGGTGTTCAGGGAGCACGCGCGCGTGGAGCGGTCGGCGGACGGCACCGACGACCCCGGCTCGGGGGACGAGCTGACGCTGCGGACCTTCGTCCGGCAGGGCCGGCTGGTGCGGCTGCCGGCGCAGTGGGCCCGTAAGAAGGTCGTACTCAGGTACATCGCCGAGCAGACCTTCGAGCGAGGTGTCGACTACCCGGAACGGACCGTCGACGAGAAGCTGCGCGGCTGGTGCGACGAGGGCGACGTCGACCATGTGACGCTCCGGCGCTACCTGGTGGACCTGCACCATCTGAGCCGGAGCGAGGGGATCTACCGGGTGGCTGAAGCGGCGTGAGCCCGCTTCCGGGCGGATTTTGACGTCACGGCAGCCGTCGTACCGGGGAACCCGCGAGGTAGGCCTGGATGTCCTCGACGGCCTGGGCGTAGTACGTCCGGTAGTTGGCCTGGGAGACATAGCCCAGGTGGGGCGTGGCGAGCAGGCGTGGGGCGGAGCGCATCGGGTGGTCGGCGGGCAGTGGTTCGACGTCGAAGACATCGATGCCGGCGCCGGCGATCCGGCCCTCGTGGAGGGCGGCGAGCAGGGCGTCCTGGTCGACGATCGCCGCGCGCGAGGTGTTGATCAGATACGCCGTCGGCTTGAGGAGGGCGAGTTCGGCGGGGCCGAGCAGGCCTCGGGTGCGGTCGCCGAGGGCGAGGTGCACGGAGACGAAGTCGCTGTCGCGCAGGAGGTCCTCCCTGCTCGGGGCGAGTTCGACGCCCACCTCGTCGGCGCGCTCCCTGGTCAGGTTCTGGCTCCACGCGCTCACCCGCATACCGAAGGCGAGTCCGATCCGCGCCACCCGGCCGCCGATCCTGCCGAGCCCGAGCAGGCCGAGTCGGCGGCCCTCCAGGTCGGCGCCGACCTGGAGGGCCAGGGGCCGCCCGAGCGCAGGGCGTTGCTCTCCTCGACGATTCCGCGGGCGAGACCGAGCAGCAGCGCCCAGGTGAGTTCGACGGGCGGCGTGGAGGAGCTGGCGGTGCCGCACACGGTGACGCCGTGCGCCTCGGCGGCGGCGTAGTCGATGACGCTGTTGCGCATCCCGGAGGCGACGAGCAGCTTCAGCCGGGGCAGCCGGGAGATCAGGGAGGCGGGGAAGGACACCCGTTCGCGCAGGGTCACGATGATGTCGAACTCGGCGAGCGTCCGCGCCAGGGCGTCCTCGTCGAGGTGGGTGGTGAAGGACACGACCTCGACGTCGTCCGCGACGGCTGACCAGTCGGCCATCTCGGTCGCCACCCGCTGGAAGTCGTCGAGCACAGCACAACGCAGCCGCACGTCTCGGTCCCTCTCTGCCTGCCCCTGGCGTTTCCGCGCCCTTCGCGGCCCAGTATCGGCGACGGGGGTCGCTGGGGACCTCCGCCTGCGGCTGGGCCCGCTTCGGCCAACAAAAAAGCCCTCCCGGAGGAGAGCTGAGGAAAGGGCGCCCCCGGCAGGACTCGAACCTGCGGCCAAGCGCTTAGAAGGCGCCTGCTCTATCCACTGAGCTACGGGGGCCGGTGTGGTGGCCTCGTGCCTGGTGCCCGGGTGTGGGCTGATCCGTGACGTTGCCGGGGACAAGGATAGGGCTCCCCGCTCCTTGTCCCTGCTGCTTCGCCTCCGTGGCTCAATGTGGAGGTTCGGTGAAGCGGTCCTGATAATCGCAGGCAGGTACGAATCGTGCATCGCTTTTGGCGCCTCGCGCCCCGGGTGTTGTGCACTCGTTATGCCTGGACTGTGCCGTTGTCCCAGTCATCCCTTCCATCCCTTGTGTTCCCTCGGCGCGCAGACATGCTCATATGCTTCAGAAATCCCCTAAAATTGGGCATTCTTCGCATGTGGTGACCTTGGACGTACGGCCTCAGCTGCTCGACGCACTTTCCGCCCTGCGCGACCGTGTCGCCGCCGCACGCTTCCCGCTGCCCCTCGCGGGGGCTCCACGCGCGCGTGCCAACCGCGACGAACTGCTCGCCCAGCTCGACGACTATCTGGTGCCCCGGTTGCGCCAACCCGAAGCGCCGGTGCTGGCCGTCGTGGGGGGATCGACCGGGGCCGGGAAGTCGACCCTCGTCAACTCCCTTGTGGGCAGACGCGTCAGCGAGGCGGGCGTGCTGCGGCCGACCACGCGCACCCCGGTGCTGGTGTGCCATCCGGAGGACCATCACTGGTTCAGCGGGATGCGCGTACTGCCCGACCTCACGCGCGTGTGGGTGCCGCACCAGGAGGCGAGCGACGAACTCCTGCTGCCCGGCGAGGATCCCGCGCGCGTGCTGCGCGTCGAGACCGCCGACTCCCTCCCGCCCGGCCTCGCCCTGCTCGACGCACCCGACGTCGACTCTCTCGTCGCCGACAATCGCACCCTCGCCGCCGAACTCATCTGCGCGGCCGACATCTGGGTCATGGTGACCACGGCCGCCCGCTACGCCGACGCCGTGCCGTGGCATCTGCTGCGCACCGCCAAGGAGTACGACGTCACCCTCGTCACCGTGCTCGACCGGGTCCCCCACCAGGTCGTCTCGGAGGTCTCACGGCAGTACGGAGCCCTGCTCACCAAGGCCGGGCTCGGCGAGGTGCCGCGGTTCACCGTGCCCGAGCTGCCCGAGTCCGCCTGGGGCGGTGGGCTGCTGCCGGTCAGCGCCGTGGCACCGCTGCGGACCTGGCTGGTGCACCAGACCCAGGACGCGGCCGCCCGCCACCACACCCTGGCCCGTACCGCGCACGGCGTCCTCAACTCGCTCAAGTCCCGGATGCCCGAGCTGGCCAGCGCGGCCGCCGCCCAGTACGCGGCCGCCCTCCGGCTCACCGCCGCCGTGGACGGGGCGTACGACAGCGAGTACGCGCGCGTGCGAGGACGGCTGCAGGCCGGTTCGGTGCTCGCCGGGGACGCGCTCAAGCGGTGGCGCGCCTTCCCCCTCGACTGCACCGCCGGCGAACTGCTCGACGCGCTCGTGGAGAGCCTTGCCGCCCTCCTGTTGTGCGCCGTCAGCGCCGCCGACGAGCGCGTGGACGAGGCCTGGCGGCGCGAACCGGCGGCGAGCGCCCCCGAACTGACCGCACGGGAGCCGTCGCCGGAGAGCGCCGAGCACCGGATCGGGCTGGCCGTACGACGGTGGCGGCGCGAGCTGGAGGAGTTCGCCGAGGAGGAGGTGCGCGACCTCGACCGGACCGTCGCGCCCGACCCCGAGGTGATCGCCGCGCTCGTCGCCACCGTGCTGCTGGGCGGCCGCCGGGCACGCACGGCGGGCGAGGGGCTCGCCGAGCGGATCGGCGCGCACGGCGCGCTCAGGCTGCGTGACCGGGGCGGACGGCTGCTCGCCGAGCACCTGGACCGGGTGGTCCAGGTGGAACGTGAGCGCCGGCTCGCGCCGCTCGACGCCCTCGACGTACACCCGGAACCCCAGGCCCAACTGATCGCCGCGCTGTCCGTACTACAGAAGGAGAGGTGACCGTGACCGCCGTCACTGACCAGGACCACACCGATCACACGGAGGACGCCGTCTCCGAGGACACAGGCACCGCGCCGGGGGAGGGCGACGACGCCGTGGACCCTGCCGAGGAGGAGCGTGAGGAGGCCGGCGGCGAGCAGCACGCGCGCGTGGCGGACGACCGGGACCCCGGCCGCGAGGAGGCACGTATGGATCGCGTGGATCGCGCGAAGGGGCGTACGGAACGGGGCGAGGAGGCTACCGACTCGCCGGAGAGCTGGGACGACGGGCTGATCGCGCGACGGGTCGGGGAGACCACCAGCGCCGAGCCGGTGGCCGTCGTCGAGACCCGGGGCGCCGCTGTCCGGCCCGCGGCTCCGCTGGCGTACGACGGGCCCCTGCGGTCGCGTCTGGACGCGCTGCGCGAGCTCGTGGGGCTCTCCCGGACCCGGCTCGACAGCCGGACGCTCGCCGAGGCCGGGCGGGTGCTCGACGAGGCGGCGGCACGGCGCCGACTGTCCGGGGAACACACCGTCGTCGCCCTCGCGGGCGCGACCGGCAGCGGGAAGTCCCAGCTGTTCAACGCGCTGGCCGGGGTGGCCATCTCGGAGACGGGCGTACGACGTCCCACGACGGCCGCGCCCATCGCGTGCAGCTGGAGCGACGGCTCGGCGAGCCTCATCGAGCGGCTCGGCATCCCGCCCCGGCTGCGGCGGCGCCCCCTGCAGAGCGCCGAGTCGGAGGCACTGCTGCGCGGACTGGTGCTGATCGACCTGCCCGATCACGACTCGGCGGTCGTGCAGCACCGTGAGCACGTGGACCGGATCCTCGACCTCGTCGACGCGGTCATCTGGGTCGTGGACCCCGAGAAGTACGCCGACGCGATGCTGCACGAGCGGTATCTGCGGCCCATGGCGGGACACGCGGAGGTCATGTTCATCGTCCTCAACCAGATCGACCGGCTGCCCGGCGAGGCCACCGAGCAGGTCCTCGACGATCTGCGGCGGCTGCTCGACGAGGACGGGATCGCGCTGGGCGAGTACGGCGAACCGGGGGCCACCGTGCTCGCGCTGTCCGCGATGACGGGCGACGGCGTCGGTGAACTCCGTGAGGCGCTCGCACAGTTCGTCGCCGAGCGCGGGGCGCCCGCGCGGCGCATCTCGGCCGACGTGGACGCCGCCGCGTGGCGGCTGCGGCCCGTGTACGCCACCGGGCGGCGCACCGGCCTCAGCGAGGAGGCACGGGACGAGTTCGCGGCACGGCTCGCCGACGCGGTGGGTGCCACGGCGGCGGGCGAGGCGGCCGAACGGGCGTGGCTGCGCAACGCCAACCGCGCGTGCGGGACGCCGTGGCTGCGGCTGTGGCGGTGGTACCAGGACCGGCTCGAACCGACCACCGGGCGACTGCCGTTGCGCGCGCCGGCCGACGAGGAGGCCACGGCACGGCAGCGCGTCGAGCAGGCGGTGCGCACGGTGGCCGAACGGGCCTCCGCCGGGCTTCCGGCGCCGTGGGCACTGGCGGTGCGGGAGGCGGCCGCGCGGGGCTCTCAGGGGCTGCCCGAGGCGCTGGACGAACTCACCGCGCGCGCGGGACTGCCGCCGGGGCGGCCGCCGCGACCGGGGTGGTGGCCGGCGGCGGTGTTCGCACAGGCGTCCATGACGCTGCTCCAAGTCGTGGGCGGGCTGTGGCTGGTGGGCCAGATCGTGGGGTTCATGGCGCCCAACCTCGGCGTGCCCGTGCTGCTGATGGTCGCCGGGATCATCGGCGGGCCGCTGGTGGAGTGGAGCTGCCGGATGGCGGCACGCGGGCCCGCGCGGCGCTACGGCATGGAGGCCGAGCGGCGGCTCAGGGAGGCGGCCTCCGGGTGCGGGCGGGCCCGGGTGCTGGATCCGGTGGCGTCGGAACTGCTGCGGTACCGGGAGGTCCGGGAGCAGTACGGGAGGGTGTTGGGGGTGGAGGCCGGGGTGCGGTGAGTGCCGGCGGGGTGGGCGGGACGGTGGCTCGTCTTGGGGCTCGTCTTGGGGCGGGCTCTTGTCGGTGCGGTGACTCCTCGTGGGGGCGGGGTGTGGATCTCTCGCGGGGCGGTCGTTCCCGTTGGTGGGGTGGTCTCCCGCGATCCCGTTGGTGGGGTGGTCTCCCGCGAGGGCGGTTCGCGCACTCCACGTGAGTTCGCGGGCTCCTCGCGAGGGCGGGTCGCTCTCGTTCGGGTGACGGGGTTGTCCACAGGCGGGCCGGTGGTCCACAGGGCTCGGTGGGCTCGGGCCGACGGAGGCAGTCTGGCCTCACGGCGATCGCGACGGACGCGGTCGGCGGAGCAGACGCAGCCGTACGGGACGGGCCCGTCGGCGTATCCGGGAGGGGTTCGAGATGAACGAGACGATCATCGGCGTGGTGGGGAACGTGGCGACGCAGCCGGTGTTCCGGGAGACGGAGAACGGCGCCTCGGCGCGGTTCCGGCTCGCGGTGACCGCGCGCTATCGGGACCGCGAGAGGAGCGAGTGGAAGGACGGGCACACCAACTTCTTCACGGTGTGGGCCAATCGGCAGCTCGCCGCGAACGTGGCGGCCTGTCTGTCCGTGGGGGAGCCGGTGGTCGTGCAGGGCCGGCTGAAGATCCGTTCGGATGTGGTCGACGGCAAGAGCCGGACCTCGGCGGACATCGACGCGGTGGCGATCGGGCACGACATGGCGCGGGGCACGTCCATGTTCCGGCGGGAGCAGAAACCGGAGACGAACGGCCTGCCCGCCCGGCCCGAACCGAACTGGGCGACTCCGGCCGACGACACCGAGACCCAACGGGAGCCGGAGCCCGTCGCGGTGACATGACGTCAGCGGACCGAAGTGCGGCTTATCGGCGAATGCGTACCGAACGACCCCGGTGGATTTGTCGATAAGCCCTGCCCGGCGGCGATCTTGGCGATAACGATTCCGAGTCGGATCGGCCGCCCGACCGCATCACCGGGAACCGTGGTGCGGGCACGTACCTAGGATGCCGGGCAGAGCTCGAGGGGCTGCTGATTCTGCTGGTGGGACCGTTCCCCCACGTCAACGGGTCCTGCCAGAAGGGGAATTCTGTGTTTTCTGCGTTGTTTTCCGCGTGCGGGCGAGGAGCGGTCCGCGGTGCCGCCGCGACGCTGGTGTCCGCGCTGGTCGCGGCAGGTGCGCTGGCGGCCGGTGCCGGCCCGGCCGTCGCCGCCGAGGGGACGGCACAGAACCAGGGCGGGGCCACCGCGACCATGGGCGGGTTGAAGACGTACGGCGAGGCCGTCCTGCACGACGACTCCGGGGAACTGGAGGTCTCGGCGGGCCTGTTCGAGATGTCCGTCGACGGCGGTGGCACCCTGCAGACGTACTGCGTCGACCTCCACACCCCCACGCAGGCGGACGCCCGGTACCACGAGACGGCGTGGAGCGGCACCTCGCTCGCCGCCAACAAGGACGCCGGGAAGATCCGTTGGATCCTCCAGAACTCCTACCCGCAGGTGAACGACCTCGCGGCGCTCGCCGCCAAGGCGGGCATCCCGGGCGGCCTCACCGAGCAGGACGCGGCGGCCGGCACCCAGGTGGCCATCTGGCGCTACTCGGACGCCGCGGACGTCGACGCCGTCGACCCGCAGGCCGAGAGGCTCGCCGACTACCTCCACAAGAGCGCGCGCGACCTGGCCGAGCCCGCGGCCTCGCTGAGCCTGGACCCCGCCGCGGTCTCCGGCCGCCCCGGCGGACTGCTCGGACCGGTGACGGTGCACACCAACGCGGGCAGCGTGACGGTGGCGCCGCCCGCGGACGCGGTGACGGGCGGGGTGCGGGTCGTGGGGAAGGACGGCAAGCCCCTGACCTCGGCGAAGAACGGCACCGAGCTGTTCTTCGACGTGCCCGAGGACGCGGCGCCCGGCTCGGCCGAGCTGACCGTGCAGGCGTCCACCACCGTGCCGGTGGGGCGCGCCTTCACCTCCGAGAGCAGGAGCCAGACGCAGATCCTGGCCGGCTCCAGCGAGTCGACGGTCTCGGCGACGGCGAGCGCGTCCTGGGCGGATCGGGGCGCGATACCCGCGCTGTCCGCGGCGGAGAACTGCGCCGAGGGCGGCGTGGACATCACGGCGACGAACGAGGGCGACGCCGCCTTCACCTTTGAGCTGTCGGGCATCGAACACACCATCGCGGCGGGCGAGACGCGCACGGTCACGATCCCGCTCCAGGAGGACCAGGCGTACGACTTCACCATCACCGGCCCCGGCGGCCTCGAGAAGCGCTTCACCGGCATCCTCGACTGCCGGACCCAGGGCGCCGAGACGGGCGACACGACCCAGACCCTGAGCGAGCCGACCCCCCTCCTGGCGGACGACACCGCGGCCGGCACCAACCTCGCCGCGACGGGCGGCTCCAGCGCGACACCGGTGATCGCCGGGTCGGCCATCGGGCTGGTACTGATCGGCGGGGCGTCCCTGGTGCTGGTGCGCAGGAAGAAGACACCTGCGCGGGACTGAGGTCCAGGGCGCCTGACGTTCTGTGAGGGCCTGATTACCTGGCGGAGCGGTCTTGAGGGGGCCTGACCATCTGATTACCTTCGGCCGGGTCTCTCTGGAGCCGGCCCGGAGTTCCTGTCGATCTACGGGACGCGTTTCCTCGCTGGATCCATGGCAGCCGCCCGGGCAGAGGAGCGCTCGACCGTGCGCGAGTTCCTCGCCGTGGCCGACCAGGCAGCCCGCCGACTCGGGCAAGACGCGAACCATGTGTGGACCGCGTTCGGCCCGACCAACGTCGACATCCACCGCGTGGGCTGGGCGCGCGCGGAGAGCTGGACTGGTCGCGCTGCGCGATCGACTCGGTGAACATGCGGGCCCTGAAAGGGGAGACCTGACAGGTCCGAATCCTGTCGACCGAGGCAAGAAGGGCTCGAAGGTCGACTTGATCACCGAGCGGACCGGTTTACCCCTCTCGGTCGGTATCTCCGGCGCGAACCTGCACGACAGTCCGGCAGTCGAGCCGCCAGTGCGGGGCATCCCGCCGATCCGTTCCCGCCGCGGCCCGCGCCGCCGCCGTCCTGCCAAGCTCCACGCGGACAAGGGCTACGACTACGACCACCTGCGGCGATGGCTTCGTAAGAGGGGTATCCGCCACCACATCGCCCGCAAGGGCATCGAGTCATCTACACGGCTTGGCCGACACCGTTGGACGGTCGAGCGCACGATGTCCTGGCTGGGAGGCTGCCGCCGTTTGCACCGCCGCTACGAACGCAAGGCCGAACACTTCCTGGCCTTCACCGCCATCGCCTGCCGCCTCATCTGCTACCGCAGACTCGCCAAATGAGACGACCCACTTAGGGTCCGCCCCCTGCTTCGCTCCGGGCTGCGGTACAGCAGTGGAGTACAGCAACCGCCTCGGCCGCTGGTGACTGAGGCAGACCGTGAGCCGCCTTGTGGCCAGGGCGGATGACCTCGGAGACCGTCCCGCCCGTTGACGCGAGGCGTGCACGAGGGGCCGATCTCAGCTCATGGCCGGCGCCCCGCCAGCTCGACTCGGTCATTGAGACTCCGCCGACCTCGTAAAAGTCGCCTAGTCCATCAGTGCGCCGACGATGCGCCTGTTGGTCGCCGTGCTCTGCTCGTACGTTGACCGAGTGGAATGGTTGACCTTGATCAGTACGCTGAGCGGCGGCGTGCTCGGTGTGGGCTCGACACTGGTCGTTGAAGCTGTTCGTGCCAAGCGAGAGCGAGGACACCGCTATGCAGAGCTGCAACGCACGGCATGCGTCCGGTACCTCACTGCGCTCACCGAGACCGAGGCCGCGCTCCAGGCCCTCGCGCTAAGTCATTCGCCACCCATCGCGAACGCCGACGTGGTCGAGGCCTTTCGCTCACGCCATTTGGTGCCAGCACGATACGAGCTGTTCCTTGTAGCACCCCCAAGCGTGTACACCGCTGCGCACGAGGCGTACGACCGGCTGAGAGCTGTGCGAGTAGCCATCGCCACGACCAACGTCGTGTGAGCGACGACTCCGCAGGCTGGCACGCCATCCACGTCCCGTACGATGACGCGTTCCGCCGACTTCGTGTCGCCATGCGTGAATCGCTGAGCCCCGGATTCAGGTTCTGACGCGGCTAATCAGCGGCGCGTGTAATGAACGCCTCAGTGCTCGAGGTCTTGGCGAGCGCCCCGACGACTACACAGGCGAGCCGCGACGCCAAGGTGGCCATGTCAGACCCTTCGCGTAACCTCCGTCGCAGTGCCGCGAGACGGCACGTTGACATACAGCCGTTACGAGGTGACGTGCATGACCGCTTGGCTCCTTACTTGCAACCCTGACGTCTTCGACTTGGATTCGTTCCGGCGTGATGGGGGCCAGTTGGACAACTGGAGTGTGGCTCGCTACCGATCGGAACTCGCTGAGGGTGACGGCTTCGTCCTGTAGTTGACCGGTCCACGCGGTGGGCTGATTGCGCGCGGTCGCATCACGGGTGTGCCGTTCCTCAGTGATGACGCGCACAACGGTGGAGTACGAGCCCAGCGAAGCGCCATGGATCGAGCTGTGCCAACGAGTGGGCATCACATTGGCCTGGCCCGGCAAGGAAGATGATGTCCTCACGTAGCCGCACACGTCGCTAGTGCCGGGGAGCCATCGTTTCTGAGTGGTGGCGAGTGAAAGTCGACCTCAGTCGTTCGCTGACAGCTCTCGACGCATCATGTCGCGGTAGTCGTAGTGGCGCACCTGAAACTCCATCGCCTCGTCCATGCTCATGCCCTCCTTGGCCACATAGACCTCGGCAGCGGCAGTCTGGGCTGTCTCCGCCCGCTCCCTCAGGAACGCCACCAACTCATTGGCCGTGGCCTCCGGATGCAGTTCAAGCCACATCGCGGCCAACTGATGGCAGTACGTATGCATCATGGCCTGGTTGTGCGCCATGAAGTCTTGGGTGGCGTTACGACGAGTCATGGGTCAAGCATCTCTGGATGGGAGCACCCGGGTGGCTTTTCGGCAATAGGCGCCTCCGAACCGCCTTGGCCATCGTGGACAGGCCCCGCTCCATTGATCAAAGACGTGGCCAGACCAGGAACGTTCCGTGGGACCGGAAGGAACTCCGGAGCCGTGTGCGTCATGGATCGGGACGGCAGTGGGGCAGGTACGTCACATGTCAATGATGGCCCACCCTCGGTGGGCTGGGCCGTCCGAGGGAGAGCCAACGACGACAGGTGACGACAGTCGACGACGGCTCTCCCCCTGCTCAGAGACAGTGCTCCGATCACCGGCACAGGCGCCATCCCCAAAGGTGAGTTGAGGAATTCCAGAGGTTCGACACAGGATGGCAGTCATGCCCTCCTGAAGCGGACGCGTACACAATCGAACCGCGAAGCACTGGGCATGTAGCGGGTATGAAGACTTCGCTTACCCTACGCCGGATCCTGCGCGGCATACATGCACACCGCTTCCAGGCACGCTATGGCGTCCCCTGGAATGACCTGCCCCGCCTTCAGCAACGGCGAATCAGGATCAATCAGAGGGCCGACAACCGCCGACGGGTCATGCTCGCGCTCACCGTGGTGGGGGCGATGACCGTGCTCGTCGGGCTGCCATGGCTGGTGTGGCGGGGCCCCTACGTGATCGACGGAGAGTATCTAGACCGCAACGAACTGGCGAAGGGGTCAGCTGCTCTAGTAACTGGTTTGCGCACCGCCATAGTCGCCTGCATCGCCGCCCTAGGCGCAGGCACGGCCCTGCTCTACACCGCCCGCACATACCGGCTCACTCGGCGGGGGCAGATCACCGATCGCTTCACTAAGGCTCTGGAACGCCTCGGCTCAGAGCAGCAATACGTACGCATCGGCGGCATTCTCGCCATGGAACAGATCTTTCGAGACGCACCCGAGCAAGCCGCCACCGATGCCGCCACTGTCCTGCGCCACTTCATTCGCGACCGCACCCCTAAGGCGGCCCCCACCTCTACTCTGCTGGATACCGAAGGACTGCCCCACGAGGTCGCCCCCGACGTCCAGACGGCTCTGACCTTCCTGACCCGCGCAGATTTGCGGCCGTATGTTGCTATCCGCGAACCCCTATCCCTCCCTGACTTGCACCTCGCCGGCGCAGATCTAAGGCACGCCGACCTCACCAGGGCCTACCTGAAAGGAGCGACGCTCACCGGGGCCAAAATGCACCAAGCGACGCTCGTCGGCGCTTACCTGCACGAGGCGAAACTCACCGGTGCCGACCTCGCCGGGGCCGACCTCCGCGGCGCGACGCTCACCGGTGCCGACCTCGCCGGGGCCGACTTACGAGGCACGGACCTGTCGGAGGTTCGAGGCTTCACTCAGCCACTCACGGAAGTACAAACAGACGAGAAGACCATCCTTCCGCCCGAGCGTCGTAGGGTGCCGGATGATCTGGCTTGACATGCTCCACATCGTCATCAGTCCGCCGTGCGTGGGTCCTCGTCTGTCGAATGCGTGTCGGAGTTGCCGAACGTCTGAACTTGGCGCCCGTAAAAGGTCAGGTCAGCCACGCTCGTCCAATGGTCCGCTCCAGCGCCTTCCAAGCGCTCGCTCCAAGCCTCCCGATACGCCCCAGCAGGCCCCTTCACGCCGTGTGGCTCAATCCGCGGCCTTGTTGGCGCTTCATGTACGTGTCACACAGTTGATAGGCGGGGTGACTGGGGGAGGGGGACTCTGTATGTCCGTGCTGGGTGGCAATCGCGGTGAGCCGTCGGACTGGGCCATGAAGCGGTTTGGGCGGCATGCCGGCAGGCTGGTCGAGGCGATTCCGGAACAACTGGCCAGGGCTCACGCGCGGGCTCATGCCGTTCACCTCACCGCGAGGCTGAAGAAGCGCAGTCCTTACGGTGTCGCCCTGGCCGAGGCAGTGCGCGAGAATCTCGCGGACACGGCTCGTGAGCTGGACGAAGCCGTGCGCGACGTGCGCGGGTATGAGTACGCCGTCATCAATGACCACGCGCTCTTCCCCTTTAAATACGCCGACCGCCCCAGGCCCCTCGAACGTGCGCGGCTGGCGGCCAACGCTTCCCCCACGCGCAGGAGGATGCTCCTGAGCCACGGGCCGGAACCGCAAGACGGTCTCTTCCTTCTTGACGACGAGCTCACCACCGAGGAGTACGAGGAGCTGCACGAGACCTTCGAGGCCCTCGGCGCCTCCACGAAGCTCGTGTGCCTCTTCTTCACAGCCGACCCAGAGAACGGCATCCATGTCATCCACTGGGGAGACGCCCATCTCGAACCCGACCGCACCTTCACCTGGCTCCACAGCGAGCAGTTGCGGGTCGCGCCCCAGCCGCTTGAGTGAGGAGCCCCGATCCTGGGCCGTCCCCGGGCCGTCCGACGCTCCCCGAGGTCACTCGAAGACAACCGACAGTGACAGTTGATCTACAGCCGTCGACGACGAACGCCCAGGTCACAGCCGCCCAGCCATACGGGTTACCACCCAACGCTGGACCTCAGGCAAGATGGGGTGTATCTGCCCACTGTCAGATTTCAAGCTGCCGGACGGTTTCTCTTGGCTGAGTACATCTACACCATGCGCAAGACGCGCAAGGCAATCGGCGACAAGGTCATCCTTGACGACGTCTCGCTGAACTTCCTGCCTGGCGCGAAGATCGGTGTGGTCGGCCCGAACGGTGCCGGTAAGTCGACCATTCTGAAGATCATGGCGGGGCTGGAGCAGCCGTCGAACGGTGACGCGTTCCTGTCGCCGGGGTACAGCGTCGGCATCCTGTTGCAGGAGCCGCCGCTCAACGAGGACAAGACCGTCCTCGAGAACGTCCAGGAGGGCGTCGCGGAGGTCAAGGGCAAGCTCGACCGGTTCAACGAGATCGCCGAGCTGATGGCCACCGACTACAGCGACGCGCTGCTCGACGAGATGGGCAAGCTCCAGGAGGAGCTGGACCACGCCAACGCCTGGGACCTCGACGCCCAGCTCGAGCAGGCCATGGACGCGCTCGGGTGCCCGCCCGGCGACTGGTCCGTCACCAACCTCTCCGGTGGTGAGAAGCGGCGCGTGGCGCTGTGCAAGCTGCTGCTCGAGGCGCCGGACCTGCTGCTGCTCGACGAGCCCACCAACCACCTCGACGCCGAGTCGGTGAACTGGCTGGAGCAGCACCTCGCCAAGTACGAGGGCACCATCGTGGCCGTGACCCACGACCGGTACTTCCTCGACAACGTCGCCGGGTGGATCTGCGAGGTCGACCGCGGTCGCCTGCACGGCTACGAGGGCAACTACTCCAAGTACCTGGAGACCAAGCAGACCCGTCTCAAGGTCGAGGGCCAGAAGGACGCCAAGCGGGCGAAGCGGCTCAAGGAAGAACTCGAGTGGGTTCGCTCCAACGCCAAGGGGCGGCAGGCCAAGTCCAAGGCGCGTCTGGCTCGCTACGAGGAGATGGCCGCCGAGGCCGACAAGATGCGGAAGCTGGACTTCGAGGAGATCCAGATCCCGCCGGGCCCGCGGCTCGGCAGCATCGTCGTCGAGGTCAACAACCTCACCAAGGGCTTCGGTGACAAGGTCCTCATCGACGACCTGAGCTTCACGCTGCCGCGCAACGGCATCGTCGGTGTGATCGGCCCGAACGGCGCCGGCAAGACCACCCTCTTCAAGATGATCCAGGGTCTGGAGCAGCCGGACTCCGGCTCCATCAAGGTCGGCGAGACCGTCAAGATCTCGTACGTCGACCAGAGCCGCGCGAACATCGACCCGAAGAAGACCCTGTGGGCGGTCGTCTCCGACGAGCTCGACTACATCAACGTCGGTCAGGTCGAGATGCCGAGCCGTGCCTATGTCTCGGCCTTCGGCTTCAAGGGGCCCGACCAGCAGAAGCCCGCCGGTGTCCTCTCCGGTGGTGAGCGCAACCGCCTCAACCTCGCGCTCACCCTCAAGCAGGGCGGCAACCTGCTGCTCCTCGACGAGCCGACCAACGACCTCGACGTCGAGACCCTCGGCTCGCTGGAGAACGCGCTGCTGGAGTTCCCGGGTGCGGCCGTGGTCGTCTCCCACGACCGGTGGTTCCTGGACCGGGTGGCCACGCACATCCTCGCCTACGAGGGCGATTCCAAGTGGTTCTGGTTCGAGGGCAACTTCGAGTCGTACGAGAAGAACAAGATCGAGCGGCTGGGCGCCGAGGCCGCGCGTCCGCACCGTGCCACCTACAAGAAGCTGACCCGGGGCTGATCGATCTTGCGGCACATCTACCACTGCCCGCTGCGCTGGGCGGACATGGACGCGTACGGCCACGTCAACAACGTGGTGTTCCTCCGCTATCTGGAGGAAGCCCGTATCGACTTCCTGTTCCGCCCGGAGAAGGACTTCAAGCAGGGGTCCGTGGTGGCGCGCCATGAGATCGACTACAAGCGGCAGCTCGTCCACCGGCACACGCCCGTGGACATCGAGCTGTGGGTCACGCAGATCAGGGCGGCGTCCTTCACCATCTCCTACGAGGTGAAGGACGGCGCCGAGATCTACGTACGCGCCTCGACGGTGATCGTGCCGTTCGACTTCGAGACGCAGCGGCCGCGCCGGATCACCGCCGAGGAGCGGGAGTTCCTCGAGGGGTACCGGGACGACGCCGAGGAGGAGGCCGTCGCCGCATGACGGTGCTCCATCTCGCCGACGAGGGGGAGGCGGCGGATCTCGCGGCCTTCCTCTCGCGGTTGCTCCACTACGACCGTGGGGCGGCCGTTCGGCTCCAGGCCTCCGGGACCGCGCTCGCGGTGTTCGGGCGGCCGCCGTCCTTCGAGGTGCTGGCGATCCGCGCGGTGCGGCTGGCCAAGCCGTACGAGAACGGGCTGGACGCCACGCTCGACGTGACCGTGTCCGCGGGCGAGTTGCTCGAGACCGTGGACGAGACGGGCGCGACCGCCACGGTGCCGGGGGCCGTGACCGGGCCGCCGTGGGCCGGGGTGCTGCCGCCGCGTGGCGGGTGGCAACCGGTGCCGGGGCTGCCCGCGGCGGATGACCTGCGCGCGATGGTCGGCGCGGGGGTCGCCGAATTCCGGTCCCGTACGCAGGGGTTGGCGGCCGAGAGCCGTACCCGTGCCGAACTCGACCGGATCGGGCGGGAGATCTGGTCCCGGACGGTCGGGGACACCGAGCTGCCGGTGCGGGCCGTGCACGCGGCCCAGTCGCTGGGGTTCCTGCGGTCCGCCACCGAGGAGTTGGCGCTGCTGGCGTCGGGCGCGTGGCTGCGGCTGCGCACGCCCTACGGCTCGATCGCCGTGCGGCGCGGGGGACTTGGCGCCCTGGGCGTCAGCGTCCGCTGAATCCGCCCGCGGTCGTATCCCCCAGCGTTCCCCGCGGTTGAATTCCCCCACGGTCACCGTCCGGCACGCCTGAACGGCCCCCGCGTGCCCCCTCAGCCGTGCTCGCTGTCGTCCGGCCACACGCCGATGTGGTCCGTCTCCAGTTCCAGTGCCACGCGGTCCCGCATGCCCAGGGCCTCGGTGTACTCGGCGGGGAGCTGCAGGCGGCCGGCGCGGTCGAGCATGGCGTACTCGCGGGCCACGACCGTCTCGTGGCCGGTAGTCGCGTCCACCTCGCTGCGGCGCAGCACCTCGGTGGAGGTGCGGCCGTCGCGGATGGCCACCGTGCGGCGGACCTCGCTCGCCACCGCCTGGTCGTGGGTGACGATGACGATGGTCGTGCCGAGCCGCTCGTTGGCGGTGCGGAACGCGGCGAAGATCTGCTCCGCGGTGTGGGAGTCCAGCTCACCGGTGGGCTCGTCGGCGAGCAGGACGGCGGGCGCGTTGGCGAGGGCCACGGCGATCGCCACGCGCTGCTGCTGACCGCCGGACATCTCGCGCGGGTGGCGGTCCCGGCAGTCCGCCACCTCCAGCAGGTCCAGCAGCTCCAGGGCGCGCTCGCCCTGTGCCCTGCGGGCCGTCCGGCCGGACAGCCCGACGCGGCCGGCCAGTTGCATCGGCAGGGTGACGTTCTGGGCCGCGGTGAGGTAGGGGAGCAGGTTGCGGGCCGTCTGCTGCCAGACGAAGCCCACGGTTCTGCGGCGGTAGGCGAGGCGGTCCTTCGGGGTCATCGCGAGCAGGTCGTGGTCGGCGACCCGGGCCGCGCCGGCGGTGGGGGTGTCCAGCCCGGCGAGGATGTTCATCAGGGTGGACTTGCCGCTGCCGGACGCGCCGACCAGGGCCATCAGCTCGCCCTCGCGGACCAGCAGATCCAGTCCCTGCAGGGCCTGGACCTCGATGCCGTCCGTGGTGAAGATCCGGACCAGGCGGTCGCAGGTGATCAGGGCGTCGTGGCCGTAGGCGGGAGTGTCGCGGGCCGAGGTCGCGCGGGTGGTCAGGTCGGCGAGGGTCGGGTTCGTGGTCACTGCGGCCTCCTGAAGTCGTCCGGCTTGCTCATCGCGCGTCCCCCGCCCTCAGCTCGCCCACCGAGCCCCGCCTCCCCGACCACCACGCCTGCACCCCGGCCACCCCCACGGTCACCAGCACCACCGCCGCGGCCGGGACCGCCAGGGACAGCGGGGAGGTGCTCAACTCGGCCCGGCCCGCGGGCGACTGGGCGGTGGCCAGGGCGATGGTGGTCAGATCGATGCCCGGGGACAGCAGGGCCACGGTCGCCCACCCCGTCAACGCGCCGCCCACCGCCGCCAGTACCGCCTGGGGCAGGGACTCCAGGATCAGCAGCCGACGGCCCTGGGCGCGGGTGAGTCCCATGGTGCGCAGCCGGGCCAGCAGGGCGACGCGTTCCGGGGCCGCGCGGAGCAGGGACAGCAGCAGGGCCAGGACCGCGTAGCCCGCGCCCGCCACCACCGCGGCCGTGTAGATGTCCTCGGCGCCCGACTGGAGCGGCGAGCCGGCGTAGCGGGCGCGTTCCCGCGATTTCAGCTGGAGGTGCCCCGCGCCGTCCGTCGCCTCGCGCAGGGCCGCCGCGTCGATGCGCGCGCCGGTCAGGAGCAGGGCGGTCGGGCGGGCCGCCGCCCCCGGCAGCAACTCCCGGTCCACGAGCAGGAACTCGGTGCCCGCCAGGGCCGGGGTGCGCTCGCGGACCGCCGTGACGCGGACGGTGAAGGTGGTGCCGTCCTGGAGGCGTACCTCGATCGGGCGGTCACCGTAGGTCGCGGCGACGGTGGGGGAGGCCACCGCGGGCAGCGCGCCGCCCGTCGTCGTCAACTCGCCCTTGTCGAAGGGCCCCAGGCCCGTCCGGGAGGCCAGCGCCGTGTAGCCGGCCGGGTCCACGCCCACCAGCGGCGCCGTCTCCCGGCCGTCGGCCAGTCGGGCGTCGTAGGCGATGCTCACCGCCGTCACGTCCTGGACGCCCGGCGTACGGCGGACGCGTTCGGGCAGCGCGGCGGGCAGGGGCTCGTTCGCGTCGACGCGGGCGTCGGCGCCGACGGCGAGGAGTGCCGCCCGGTCGCGGGCCTCGCTCACCCCGGACAGGACCGAGCCACCGAAGGCCGCCGTGGTCAGGGCGGTGAGCAGGGCGAGCAGCGGGAGGACCGCGGAGGCGGAGGTGCGGCCCGCGCGGGCCAGGGAGAGAGGGGCGACCACACCGCGCAGGCGGCCGGCCGGGCGGGCCAGCCGGCGCAGCGGGAGCGGGTACAGGCGGACCAGGACCAGGGCCGCGATCACCCCCGTCAACACCGGTGCCACGTACGACAGTTCGCCACCCTGTGAGCCGCGACGGCGCAGGGTCTCCACCGCGACCAGGGCCAGTACCAGCAGGGTGAGTTCGGCGACCGTGCGGCGCCGGGAGGGGCGTGCCGTGGCCACGTCCTCGCGGCCGGTGTGGATCCGTACGACCCGGTGGACGACGACCGCGCGCAGGGGCAGCGCGGCGCAGGCGGCGACCGTCACCGCGACGGCCGCCGCGAGCGCGTATGGGGTGCGGCCCTCGGGGATCAGCAGCAGCGCGGCCGTCAGGCCCAGGGCACCCGCGGGGACGGCCACCGTCGCCGTCTCGGCGGACAACCGGCCCGCCAGGCCCCGCAGGGACGCGCCGCGGGCCCGCAGCAGGGCGAGTTCGGTGCGCCGGCGGTCGGCCGCGAGCCCGCCCGCCATCAGCAGCACCACGCCCGCCACGGTGCCCGCGCCGACCGCGGCGACGGAGACCAGCGGGGTGACGCCCGCCCGCAGCCGCTCGTAGCCGGTCAGGATCTCGTCGAGGTCGGTGTCCGCGTCCGTGAGCGGGCCGGTCAGCTCGCGGATCCTCTGGAGCGTCGGACCGGCTTCCAGGGACGCCACCGCGGACTTCAGACGGTCGGCGTCGTACGCGTGCAGCTGGGCGGTGTCCGGCGCCAACTGCCAGTAGCGCCAGGGGTTTCCGGGGGTGCCCAGCAGGGCCGGGGCCGCGTCGGGGGCGAGCAGCAGGGCGCCGAGCCAGTACTTCTCCGCGTTCGCGCCGGGGACGGGGACCAGCGAGGGGCGGTGCAGGACGGGGTGCGTCGACCAGTAGGCGCCGGCCGGGTCGCGCGGGGTGACGATGCCGGTGACCCGGACCACCAGCGGGTCGCGGCCCTCGCCGGGGACGTGGAACCGGGAACCGACCTTGACGTGCAGGCCGGCGGCCGTCGCCGCGCTGACCGCCGCCTCCACCTCGCGCGTCGCCGCGGTCACCGGCGTCGACGCGCGCGGCAGCCGGCCGGTGACCGGGCCGACGTGGTCCGCGAGGCCTTGCTGGGCGACCAGGGTGACCTGCGCGGGCGTGCCGGTGGGCCGGGGGATCCAGCGGTCCGGCACCTCCAGGCTGGCGGCGGTGCGCACGCCGTACGTCGACTGGGAGGGGTCGGGGACCACGGGCCCGGGAACCGTCGCGAGGATCTTCCGGTACTGGTCGGCCAGGGTCGAGGGGCGGACGTCCTGCTCCGAGATGACGCCGTACTCGGGCTGCGCGTACAGCTGCACGGTCGTCCGGTCGGGGCCCGCCTGCTCGACGGCGCGGTGCAGTCCCGCGTCCTCGTACCGGTCGACCGCGCGCGGGAACGCCGCGGCGAGGCAGGCGGTGAGCGCCACCATCAGGGCGAGGGCGACGGCCGCACCGGGGGCCGCACGCAGCCGGATACGGATCCAGGGGGCACGGACTCGGGTCACCTCACTCGCCCCCCTGTTCCCGCAACGCCGCCACCGGATTCGCCCGCCGTGACGCCAGTACCCCCGTCACCACCAGTGGGGTCACCGCCACTGCCGCCAGCAGCAACACCACACGTGGCAGCGGGAGTTCGACCAGGACGCCCGGCACCGGACGGGTCGCCTCGGAGGTCAGGACGACCAGCGGGATCACCGCGCGGGCCAATGCGGTGCCGAGCGCCGCCCCCACCAGCAGGGCCAGCGTCACCAGGACGCCCTGCTCGACCGCGATCGTGCGGGCGAGCCCGCGCCGCGGGGCGCCCAGCGCGCGCAGCACCGCGAACTCCGGGTCCCGCTCCCGCAGTGACCCCGCCGCGCTCACCGCGAACCCGAGCGCGGCCAGCGCCGCCGCCACCCCGGCCGCCGCCGTGAACGCCGCCTCCGGGCCCGCCCCGAACGGGTCGTCCCGCAACTCCTCGGCGATCTCGTCCCGTACGACGACCTGCGCGGGGTCGAGGTCCGGGCGGGCCCGCAGCGCCGCCGCGACCTCGGTGGGCCGGTCGGTCGCCAGCCACCACTCCGTCGGCGTCACGCTCTCGCCGTACCGCGTCTCCAACGCCCGGTTCACCGACCGTAGATCGACCAGCAGGGCCCCGCCGTCGGTCACGGTCGTCGGCAGCGCCTCGACGGAGGCCACGATCCGCACCGGCAGCGTCCGGCCACCGAACGGCACGTCCACGCGCTGTCCGGTGCGGGCGCCCGCCGAGGCGAGGTAGCGGTCGGTGGCCACGGCCGTGACCTGGGCCGGGGCGGGCTGGGCGACCCGCATGCGGACCGTCAGCGAGGCGATGACCCAGGGGTTGTCGGGCGGCAGGTACCCGGTGCCGTACGCGACCGTCGGCGCTCCCGAGCCGCTCACGCGCGGCTTGCCGGGCAGGTTGCTGCGGTCCGGCGTCTCGACGATCCCGTCGGCGAGCGACCGGGCCGCCCAGTCGGCGGGCAACTCCAGCCTCCGCACCGCCCTGTCCGGCCGTACCGCCTCCAACCTGTCCAGTGTCAGGCGCTGTTGCTGTGACCGGCCGACCGGGAGGGGCTGGACCAGCTGGACGTCCGTGAGGGTCAACGGGCCGGAGGGGACGGCCAGTTCGAGGGCGTGCGGGCGCCCGTCCCCGGTGAGGGTGCCCGCCGGGAGCCGGTACGGGGTGCCGTGGCGGTCCTCCAGCGTCACCGTCGCATCGGCGGCCGTGTCCGCCGCGGCGCCGCTCAGGGTCGCCGTCAGCCGTAGCCGGGAGGTTCCCGCCGGTATCCTCGCGCCCGCCGACGCGTCCTTCGGACCGAGCCCGGCGAGCAGCGGCCCCACCGGGTCGGAGGCCAGGTCCTGGCGCATCAGCACGGTGTCGGAGCTGTGCGCGGTGTCCAGGGCGAGCACGGCCGCCGTGCGGTCGCCGGACAGCGGCAGGTCCGTGCGGACGGCGGGGGCGGCCTGCGTCACGTGCTCGACGGCCGCGTACTCGTCGGTGCGGCCGAGGCCGTCCTGACCGTTGGCCAGCACCCGCACCGGCACCCCGGCCCGGAAGTCGGCCTGGTCGTCCTGCGAGCGGTCCCAGGAGGCGCCCTGGGCGATCGCCAGCATGCCCAGCGCGACGGCGAGGACCAGCAGCAGCACCGGACCCGCGCCGCGGCCCGGGCGGCGGCCGATCTGCCAGCCCGCCAGGGCCGCGGCCAACCCCCGCCCGGCGGCCGCCCGGCGCTCGGCGAGCCGGGCCAGCGGCGGCAGCAGCCGGAGGGTGAGGACCGTACCGGCGAGCAGCGCGAGGGCGGGGGCGGCGACCAGCAGCGGGTCCACACCGAGGGCACCGGAGCTGTCGTCGGTCACGGCGCCGGTGGTCTGGCGGCTCAGCTGCCCGTACGCGACCCCAGCGACCACCAGCAGCCCGAGGTCCGCGCCCGAGCGCAGCGCGCCCGGCAGCGCCCGCGCCCGGCCGGTGGCGAAGGACGAGGTCAGCGCGGGCAGCGTCACCGCCAGGGCACAGCCCAGCGCCACGCCCGCCGCCACCAGCCACACCCCGGCCCGGCCGGCGGCCGGCACCTCCAGACGCAGTCCGATCCGGGCCAGCGCGCCCTGTCCGGCGAGCAGCCGGGTCAGCGGCCCCGCCAGCAGCGGCGCGCACACCACCGCGGGCAGGGCGAGCAGCAGCGCCTCGACGGCGGCCAGACCCGCGACCCGGGGCCGGGAGGCGCCGCGGGCCCTGAGCAGCCGCGTCTCGCCCGTGCGTTGGGAACTGAGCAGCCGGGCCACCAGCAGCAGCGCGCAGCCCGCCAGGAGCCCCAGCTGGAGCGCGACGATCAGCAGGGTGGAACGGGAGACGAGCAGCGAGCGTTCGACACGGTCGAGGGCGGCGGGCAGTTGGGTGTTCGCGGCCGTCGTCCCGCTGAGCGCGGACTCGCCGCGCAGCGCCGAGCCGCCGTCGCGGGCCGCCTCGCGCAGCGCGCCGATCCGCCCGGTCGTCAGGGTCGCGAAGTCGGCCGTCGCCAGCCACCCCGACGACCCGGCGCTCACCCGGCCGCCGGTCAGCGCCTCGGGAGCGGCGAGCAGGGGGCCGTACGTCGTGAAGTCGAGCTGGTTGACCCCGCGGCCGCGCAGGTCGTCCAGGAGCTGCCAGTACGGGGCGTCGGTGCGGGCGGGCCGGTACAGGCCGACGACCGTGATCCGCACGTCCGGGCCGCCGAGGCGGTCGACGAGGGTGAGCCGGGCGCCGGGCCCGAGCCTGAGCAGCCGGGCGGCACTCCGCGGCAGGGCGACCTCGCCGGCGGCGGCGGGCATACGGCCCTCGGTGAGCCGTACCTGGGTGCGGTCCAGGGCCGCGAAGTGCGTCAGATCCGGGTCCCCGGACCGCTCGGCGGCGGGCTGGAGCGAACGGGGCAGCGCGTACGGGCCCGACCGGGCGAGCGTCCGCACGGTGACCGGCAGCCCGTCGAAGGTCTTCCGCGCCCCTTCGCGTACGGCGGTGTCGGCGGCCTCGCGCTCCCCGGCCGGCACGTCGGCCTTGACCACCAGCGCGGTGTCGGCTGCGTTGCGGGAGTCCCCGAGGGAGTGGCGCAGCGCCGCGTCGCCGATCGCGCCCGAGTAGGCGGTGAGGGTGGCCAGGACCGCCGTGGTCAGCAGGACCGCCAGCAGCGCGGCGGCCAGCAGCGGGCGGTGCGCCCGCGCACGCCGCACGACGAACCGCGCGAATCCCCCGAACCCCGTCACCCCGACCCGGCCCCCCGCCGTGTTGTCCAGACCTCCCGGCGATGCTGTCAGAGGGAAGTGGGGGTGGGTAAGCGTTTGTGAGCCGGGCTTGACCGGATCGTGATCGGAATGCAGCGCCCTACGACCGGAATCCGGGACTCAGCCGGTCAGCTCGCGGTGTTCACCATCGAGGCCGCCGCGTACGTCAGGTAGTTCCACAGCGTGTGCTCGTGCTCCTCGGACAGACCGAGCTCGTCCACGGCCACCCGCATGTGCTTCAGCCAGGCGTCGTGCGCCGCCCGGTCCACCTGGAACGGGGCGTGCCGCATCCGCAGCCGGGGGTGACCGCGGTTCTCGCTGTACGTCGTCGGGCCGCCCCAGTACTGCATGAGGAACAGCGCCAGCCGCTCCTCGGCCGGGCCCAGGTCCTCCTCGGGGTACATGGGCTTCAGCAGCGGGTCCTCGGCCACGCCCTGGTAGAAGCGGTGCACGAGACGGCGGAAGGTCTCCTCCCCGCCGACCTGCTCGTAGAAGGTCTGCGTCTGCAGCGTGCCGCGCCGGATCTCTTTCACCCGTCCATGGTCTCAGACGGCAGGGACCAGGACCCGGGGCTTAGGACCTTTGCGGGAAGGGGGGATTCCGGATGGGGCGGCCGTGGTGCTCGCTTCGGGGACGGCCGCGCAGGACAGTGGACCTATGGGTGCGCACGCTCACCGCCGGGACCCGGACGACCTCGCCGTCGAGGCGCGCGCCGCGCTGGTGCACCGGATCGAGGCGAGCGGGGCCTGGGCGGCCGACCCGGTGTGGCGGGCGTCCTTCGAGGCGGTCCCGCGGCACCTGTTCGTGCCGTACTACTACGTCGGCGACGGGGAGGGCGGCCACGAGCGCCGGTGGGGCGAGAGTCCCGACCCGCGCGCCCGGGAGCGCTGGCTGCGCGGGGCGTACGCCGACGCCCCGCTGGCGACCCGGATGCGCGACGGGGAACTGGTCTCCTCCAGCAGCCAGCCCTCGCTCATGGCGATGATGCTGGCCGCCCTGGAGGTGGAGGACGGCGACCGGGTCCTGGAGATCGGCGCGGGCACCGGGTACAACGCGGCCCTGCTCGCGCACCGGCTCGGCGACGACGGGCTCGTCACCACCGTCGACCTGGAACCGGAGATCACCGAGGCGGCCCGGCAGCACCTGGCCGCGGCCGGCCACCACCCGCTCGTCGTCACCGGCGACGGCGCGCGCGGGGTCCCCGAACGCGCCCCCTTCGACAAGGTCATCGCGACCTGCACCCTGGCCTCGGTCCCCCAGGCCTGGCTCGCCCAGTGCACCCCCGGCGCCCGCGTCCTGGCCCCGCTCGCCACCGGCCTGATCGCGCTGACCGTCCGGGACGCCGGCCATGCCGAGGGCCGCTTCCTGCACACACCCGCCTACTTCGTGCCGCTACGGGGAGAGGGGCGCCCGGAGCCGGAGCCCGTGCCGCTCGGCGGAGTGCCGCGCGCGGCCCGCGAGGACGAGCTGTTCCGCTTCCTGGTGACGCTGAGCCGCGGCAGCCTCGATCCGCGGGAGGCCCACCAGTTGTGGGAGCGCGAGGGGCGGCCGCCCCGGGAGCGGTACGGCATCACGGTGAGCGGCGGGCGCGAGTGGGCGTGGCTGGACGATCCGGAGGGGCCGTACGCGTGGCCCCTCCGGTGAGGGTCGAGCCGGTCGAGGCGGCGGTCAGCCGCGGCGGACCGTGATCGTGGTCCAGGCACCCACATGCACCCGGTCACCGTCCTGGAGCGGTACCGGCACGAAGGGCTGGATCGGCTCCTCGGAGCCGTTGACCGTCGTACCGTTCGTCGAGTTCTGGTCGACGACCGCCCAGGTGCCGTCGGGCTGCTGGACCAGGACGGCGTGCTGGTGCGAGACGCCCGGGTCCTCCGGCGGCACCGACAGGTCGATGTCGGGGGTGTCGCCGGTGGAGTGCCGACGGCGGCCGATGGTGATCTGGTTGCCGGTGAGGGTGCGCTGCTGCTCCGGCGAGTAGGCGGGGAGGTTGAGTCCCGCGGCCTCGGGGCCGGAACGCTGCATCATCGCCATGAAGTACTCGCGGTCCGGACCGATGGTCGCGATCCACGTGGTGGGCTGCTGCGGGTAGCCCGAGCCGGGCGGGGCCTGGGTGGCGCCGGGCTGCGGATAGCCGTAGCCACCGCCGGGTCCGGCACCCTGACCGCCGCCGGGGCCGCCGGGCGCGGTGGAGGACGGCGGCGAGATCACCCAGTCGTCGTCACCGCCGCCGAAGCCACCGGGACCGCCGGGGCGGCCCGTCTCCTGCGGGAACGGCGGCGCGGGCGGGCCCCCGGGACCGGACGGCCGGTAGGCCGAGGGGGCGCCACCGGTCGCACCGGGGCCGGCGGGCGGGGTCGGGCCGGGAGGCGGGGGCACCGGTCGCGAGGGGTCGCCACCGAAGGCGCCGGGAGCGCCGGGTGCGTTGGGGCCGCCGGGTCCGCCGAAGCCGCCCGGGCCGCCGGGGTTGCCGGAGCCGTCGAAGCCGCCCTGGCCGCTAGGTCCCCCTTGGCCGCCAGGTCCTCCCTGGCCGCCGGGGCCGTCGTAGCCGCCCGGCCTGCCGGGACCGCCGGGTCCGTTGGGTCCACCCTGGCCGTCGTAGCCGCCCGGGCGACCGGGGCCGCCAGGGCCGCCGAAGCCGCCGGGTCCGCCGGGGTTGTTCGGGTTGCCCGGGGCGTTGGTGGCACCGGGGCCGCCAGGACCGCCGAAGCCGCCGGGGCCACCCGGGCCGCCGGGCGCGTTCGGGTTGCCCTGGCCACCCGGTCCGCCGGGCCCGTTGGGGCCGCCGAAGCCGCCGGGCGCGTTCGTGTTGCCTTGGCCACCGGGTCCACCGGGTCCGCCAGGTCCACCGAAGCCGCCGGGACCGCCGGGGGCGTTCTGGCCGGGGGGTCGGGGCGGGCCCGCGGGGTCGCCGCCGAAGGGCGGGATCGGCTCGGCGGGACGGTTCATCTGGGAGGGGCGGGAGCCCTGGTACTCGTAGGAGTCACCGCCGCCGTAGGACGCGCCGGGCGGCGGGCCCTGGAAGCGGACGCCCGGGCCGGGGGCCGGCGGGCGCGGGGCGGCCGGGGTGTACGAGGTGGCCGTGTTGGTCAGGAAGTTCCACCGGCACTCCTCGCAGAACGGCGCGCCGCCCTCGCGGGGGGTACGGCACTGCGGGCAGAGCTCCGGCTCGGGGTCCGGCACGGCCGACAGGTGCGGGCGGCCGCCCTGGCCGGCGCCCGGCGGGGGCGGCGGGAAGCCGTAACCGCCGGCGGGCGGCGGGGGAGGGGGCGGAGGTACGGCACCAGCCATGCGGTGACCGCAGACCTCGCACCAGTCGTCGGAACCCGACTGGTGTCCGTTCGGGCAGGTCGGCATGTCGGCGCGTCCCCCTCTCCTTCTGCGTCCAACTAGGGTCGTACTCGGGCAGAGCTAGGTCACTTCTTTACACGAACGGTCTTTGTGGACCGCGTCTCGAGAGTCATCTCGTCAGCCTCCTCGACCTTCGCCTTCAACCGCACAGTACCTGTCGCGACATCGACCACGTCCACCACCTTCGCAAGCAGTTTCGCAGTATCGGCGTTCCCCGAGGCGCTCGCGAGCTGAACGGCCCGCCCCAGTTTGGCCGTTGCTCCATCCATATCGCCCGCTTTGCGCAGATCGAGCCCTTGTTGGATGGCCTGTGCCAGTTCCGCCTGGCCGGTGTAGTGGGCGACCTGGGGGTTGATCGACGTCGAGGCGACCATGTCGTCGGTCCACACCGCCCGTACCAGCCCCTGGGCGCCCAAGTTCTGCGCGGTGCCGTCGGGTTGGGGCACCACGAGGGAGACCCGGGCGGCCAGCATCTCCTGGCCGAGGTGCGCGACGGGCACCTCGACGCACAGGTGGTAGTCACGGGACTCGTCTCCCCAGGAGCCCGTGGGGTAGTCCCCGGCGCGCGGGCCGGCCTCGGTGCGGCGGTCGGTCAACTCCACGACGGTGGGGGCGACCTGCTTGACGAACCTGATGGTCGTGCCGACCGGCGTCCACACCCGCAGGGAGACGTCCGCGACCTCCTTGCCCATGGCCGTCTCCATCATCCGCGTGAAGTCGGCGGCGAGCCCGGCCGGGTCGGCGACGATGTCCGCCGTGCCGAGCAGGGCGGAGGCGATCCCTGTGACTTCGCTCACCACCCAGTCGGTGCCCACGCCCCGGGCGTCACAGGTGAAGCGTCCGGCACACGCGTCCAGGGAGGCCTTGAGGTCCTCGGCGGACTCGTGCTCGTTGCGTCCGTCGGTGAGCAGGATGCCGTGCCGGATGGCGACGTCCGCCGAGGACAGCAGCCGGTCGGCGAGCCGCAGCCAGGTGCCGATGGCGGTGCCGCCGCCCGCGCTGAGCTTGCGCAGGGCCTGCTTGGCCTGGTCGCGGGTGGTGGCGTCGGCGACCGCGAGCCGGCCCCCGCCCGGGTACACCTCCTTGGCCACGTGCGTACCGCCGATCACCGCGAAGTGCACCCCGTCGCGCAGGGTGTCGATCGCGGCGGCCGTGGCGTCGCGGGCGTTGCGCATCTTGGTCGGCGGGTAGTCCATCGAGCCCGAGCAGTCGACCATGATCGCCACGGCCGCGTCCGGGCCCCGCCCCGGTCCGTACAGGTGCGGTGCCGTCACCGCGTTACCGATCGTGCCGCCCCCGGTGGAGGTCACCGTGACGATGGCGTTGACCTCACGGCCGCCTTCCGGCAGGTACTCGTTCTGGTACACGTCCATCGCGAACTGCGGCACGTTCGACTTCGAGAAATTGGCCATGCCTGCTGAATCCCCCTCGCAGACCCCACGGTTGTCGTGAGGTGACGACTGTGTGCGGACCGGTCCCCTCCGGCCCGCTGAGGCATCCCCGTAATCGGCCTCAGGCCGATCCTGCCCCCTGGGGCGGCGCGGGGAACGGCACGACGGCCACTGTTACGTTGTCGTGGCCCCCGCCGTCCAGGGCGTGACCGACGAGCACCTGCGCGCTGTGCAGCGGCCGCTCGGCGGCGTCCGGCGGTACGGCCTCGGCCATCTCCTGGGCGGCCTCCGCGTAGTTCCACAGTCCGTCGGTGCACACCACCACCACACCCGCACGGTCCGGCTTGAAGGAAGCGGTGTGCGGCTCCAGTTCGTAGGCGTCCGCGCCGAGCCAGCCGGTGATCGCGTGGGCCCGCTCGTCGGCGTACGCCTCCGTCTCGTTCATCAGCCCCGCCGCGACCATCTGCGCGGCCCACGAGTCGTCCTCGGTGAGCCGGGCCGGCAGCGAGGCGCGGTCCACCGGGACCCAGTAGGCACGGCTGTCCCCGACCCAGCCGACGACCAGCAGGTCGGAGGTGACCACGGCGCCGACGATCGTGCAGGCCGGGGCGTTCTGGTGGGGGGCGTGCTCACGGGCCGTGGCCGGTTCGGCGGCCAGCGAGTTGACCGCGCGGGAGGCGGCGACGATCGCCTCGTGCATGGCCTGCTGCGGGTGCGTGCCGCGCGGCAGGGCGGCCAGCAGCGAGGCGCCGGCCGCGCGGGACGCGGCGAGCGAGGCGTCGTCGGGGCGGGTCGCCGAGGAGACGCCGTCGCAGACGATCGCCACGGCGGCCGAGCGGCCGTCGGGCAGGACGGCGTTGCCGATGGCGAACGCGTCCTCGTTGCGGTGGTGGCGCAAGCCCCGGTCGCTGACGGCGGCGATCGGGCCCGACTCCTGCTCCATGTGGTCGCGTTCGCGAGGCTGGGCGTGTCCGCAGTTCTCGCAGTAGCCGTCGTGGTCGACCCGGCCGGCCCGGCAGGCCACGCACACCTTGACGCCCCCCGGCGGGGTCGGTGTCTCCTGGGCGACCCGCGGGTCGGGCGCCTGGAGCGGGTACTCCTCGGGCTCCGAGGGGTGGTCGAAACGCACACCGGTGACGGGGGAGACCGGGTTGCCGGTGGGCGGCGGCTCGTGGGCCGCCGCCGCGGGCGCGGCCGGCAGCTCCCCGCCGCCGGAGTCGGTGCCCTGGAGGTCCGTCGGCAGATGGGTGGCCGGCGGGGTGTCGGAGCTCGCCGGCGCGGAGGCGGCCGGCCAGGCGGCCCCCTCGGCCGGGCCGGAGCCGTCGATCACGACCGTCGGGGCGTCGTCCGGCGGGGCGGGCACGGCGGACAGGTCGTATCCGCACGCGCCGCAGAAACGGTCACCCGACTCGAGGGGTTCCTCGCAGCTCGGGCACTTCGACAGGGCGGTCGGCTGGGGCATCTGGGACATCAACTACACCCACGTCCGGGGGCGGTAACGGTTGGCACGTTCCACCAGGTCGATCCTCTCCTCGCTGCCCCGGGCCAGCCGGGCCAGCGTGCGGTACGAACGCTCCAGGCCGAAGCGGAGTCCCCGCTCGTCCAGCGCGCTGCCGAGCAGCACTCCGTGTGCGGGTGCGGTGCCCTGGCCACCGGAGAGTACCCAGTCCAGGGCGCAGCCGAGGACCTCGGTCGACAACTGCTCGCGGCGCGCCGGATCGAGGCCGTACGTCTCCAGCGCCTCGACCTGTCCCGCGGCCGCGGTCAGGTCGCCGAGGAACGCCATGTCACCGGTGGCCGTCGTGCGCCCGCGCAGCCGCGCTCGTACGGCGGCCACCCGGGCGGCGGTGTAGTGGATCGACGACTCCGGGACCGACTCCAGCGTCACCACGGCGCTCCGGCGGTCCCCGCTCGCGAGCTGCACGCGGGCCAGGCCGAAGGCGGCGCTCACATAGCTGGGGTCGGTGGACCACACGAGGCGGTAGTACTCGGCGGCGTTGTCGAGCTGCCCGAGCACCTCCGCGCACAGGCCGAGGGCGAGCTTCGGCGCGGGCTCGCCGGGGAAGGCGTCGTAGATCGCGTCGAAGGCGAGCGCGGCGGCCTCGTGGTCCCCGGTGACGAGGGAGGCGACGCCGCGGTACCAGACCACCCGCCAGTCGTCGGGCCGCTCCTCCTCCAGTCGCCGCAGCGCCTCCAGCGCGGTGTGCGCGTCGCCGTTCTCCAGCCACGCCCGGATCTGCCGGAGCCGCGTCTCGACGGAGGGTGCGGGAGCCGCCGCCAGCGCCCCGAGCAGCTCGGCGGCGGCGGTGGCCATGAGCCCCGCGAGGAACCCGGCGTTGGGGTCCGCGGGATCGACCCGGGGCACGGGCAGGGCCAGCGCCGCGGCGGGCGTCGCGACCACCTTGACGAGCGACTCGGCACCGCCGGGCGACGGGAGGGCCGCGCCACCCGGCACCCCGGCACCCACCGGAGGCAGACCGGCGGGAACAGGGGCGGCGGCGACGCTGGGGACCGCGGGCAGAGCACGCGAGGGAACGCCGGCCATGGCCCGGGGCCTGCGCCGCGGTTGCGCCACCCGCGCCCCGAGGCGGGACACCTCCCCGGTCAGCTTCGGGAACAACTCCGTGTCCGTCACCCGCAGTTCGGGCCCGAACAGCGTCGACAGGGCCGGGCGGGCGCGCCCCGTCTGGAGCGACACCACCTCGCGCAGGACGCCGGTCAGCTGCTCGGCCATCTCCTGCGCGGAGGCGAACCGGCGGGCCGGGTCCGGGTCGGTGGCCCGCACCAGGAGCCGGTAGAAGGACTCGTACTGCCGGAAGACCTCGATGTGGTCGGGGTCGGGCAGGGAGTCCACGAAGACGTTGGTGTAGCCCTGGAAGTCGAACGTCAGCACCGCCAGGGTGCGGGCGACCGTGTACAGGTCGGACGCCACCGACGGGCCGACCTCCGCGACCTCCGGCGCCTGGTAGCCCACCGTGCCGTAGATGGCCGACTCGTCGTCGTCCATCCTGCGCACCGCGCCCATGTCGATGAGCTTGAGCTGGTCCTCGGTCTGGATGGCGTTGTCGACCTTGAAGTCGCAGTACAGCAGGTTGCGGCTGTGCAGGTGGCCGAGGGCCTCCAGGGCCTCGATGCCGTACGCGCAGGCCTGCTCCACCGGCAGCGGGTCCCGCTTGCCCGTGGGCGTGCGGCGGCCGTTGGCGATCTCCTTGAGGGACTTGCCGCCGACGTACTCCATGACGATGTAGCCGTCGAGCGAGCCGGTGCGCTGGTCCAGGTGCTCGACGAAGTTGTAGATCCGCACGATGTTGGAGTGCTCGATCTCCGCCAGGAACCGCCGCTCGGAGATCGCCGCGGCCATCGCGTCCTGGTCGCCGGTGTCGAGCAGGCCCTTGAGCACCACCCAGCGGTCCGACACGGCGCGGTCCACCGCGAGATAGACCCAGCCGAGGCCGCCGTGCGCCAGACAGCCCACGACCTCGTACTGGCCGTGCACGATGTCGCCGGCCCCGAGCTTGGGAACGAAGGAGTACGGGTTCCCGCACTTGGTGCAGAAACCCTCCGTGCGGCCCGGCCGGTCGCCGCGGGCGCGGCCCACCGGCGCCCCGCAGTCCGAGCGGGAGCAGAACCGCTTGCGCTCGGGGACCTCCGGGTTCTCCAGGACCATCGCGCGCGGATCGGGGCGCGGCACGCCCGGGACCTGCACCAGACCCACGCCGAGCCGGCTGCGGGCACTGGTGTTGGTCGAGGAGCCGGAGCTGCGCACCGACACCGAACGGCCGGTCGTCCGGCCCGACAGCGGGCGGGAGAGCCGCCCCGACACCGAGCGGCGGGACTTCGACGACTGCGACGACGTACGGGAGCTGGCGCGGGCGCTGGAACGGGAGCTCGCGCTGCCGGAGCCGCCCGTGCCCCTGCCGCCGGCGGTGATCCCGGTCGGCGGGGACCCCACCATGCCCTTCGCCGACACCACCGGCGCCAGACCGCAGGTGTCGCAGTACAGCTCGCCGCCGCCCATGTCCTCGTACGCACCGCCGCAGCCGGGCCGCTGACAGGTCTGCTGTGCCTCACTCATGACGGGGCCTCCCCCCTACGGTCCTCGGGCCCGTCCTGCCCCGGCACCCGCGGGGCGCCGAGCAGTTCGGCGACCGCCCGCTGATAGCGCAGGACGGCCTGTTCGGCGACGCGCAGATCACAGGGCGCGCTCCACAGCATGCGGCGCGCCGCGTCGTACCGCTCGATGAGGAACGGGTCCTCGGCCAGGCCGTGCCGGGCCACCTTCGCCTTGTACGCGTCGAGGCGGCCGCGCAGCTCCGCGCGGACCGCCAGCGGCTGGGTGACCGCGCCCAACGACTCGCGGGCCCGCAGCAGTTCGTCCTCCGCCTTCCGCTCCAGGGACTCCAGGAGCGGGGACAGGCGGTGCCACTGGCCCTGTCTGCGGTACTCGGCGGCCGTCGCCAACTGCTCCTGGAGCGCGGTCGGCGGGCCACTGACCACCGGCACCTCCGTGGAGGCGATCTTCGCCAGCACCTCGCCGCGCGCGATGCGGGCCTCGGCGAGCGTGCGGTCCGCGCGGGAGAGCACGTCACGGAGCCGCACCAGACGCTGCTCGGCGTCCTGCCGGACCGTCAGCACCGCGTCGATCTCCCGGCGCACGTCCTCCAGGGCACGCGCCTCACGGTCGTAGACCGTGGTGTCGGGCCGGCCGCCGCCCGGCGCCGAACTCCCCTGCGCCGGGATCCAAAACGCCAACGGGTCCGACACCACCTCCTCGCGCAGCCGCGACAGGGTGCGGGTGATCCGCTCCAGGTCGTCACCGGCCGGGTGCTCGCCCGGCCGTACGCCCACGGAGTGCGCGAGCTTGCGGGTGCGCTGGAGCTCCGCTGCCAGGAGGTCTATCCGCGCGGGCAGGGCCGACCACACCGCGTCGGCGGCGACCACCATGTCCAGGCTCGTCGCGTACAGCTCGTTCATCCGGTCGACCAGCTCGGCCAGGCTGAACTGCTCGCTGAGCTTGCCCGAACCGCCGTGCAGCGTCGGCGCGTTGGCCGTCGCCGTGGCGCTGCCGGCCACCGTGACCGACGCGCCGCGCAGCAGCTCCGTCAGCTCCGCCAGATCGCCCTGGCTGGACCAGCGGCGCCGGGACCTGATCTCCCGGGCACCGCGCAACGCGTCCGAGTACGCGTCGAAGTACGCCCACAGCAGCGTGATCGTCGCCTCCGCGGACGCCCAGCGGTCCTTGGTGACACCCGTGAGCGCGGCGCCCTCGAGCAGCCTGCGGCCCGCGTGGTCCTGGAGCGCCAGGAGCGAGGTCTCGATCGCCTCGTGCTCCGCGCCGAGCCGCGCCAGCGCACGGTCCACCTCGTCCCGGTCCATCACCGGCCCGGGGGGGTCCGTGACGCCCATCGATCACCTCTCGCTGCTGGGTTGTCGGGTGGGGGATTCGTGTTGCGGTTCCGCCTGGTGGGTGGTGCTTCGCGTCAGCTCTTGCGCAGGTACTCCGGAGCGGGCGGTTCGGACTTCGCCGAGTCCGTCCCCAGTGTCGCCGACAGCCACGTGTCGTACGACGCCTGCCAGCCGCCCGCGGTGTCCTTGCGGTAGTCCACCAGGATCTGGTTGACCCGGCGCACCAGGTCGTCGGCGTCGAGTTTCATCGCCACGCCGTAGTACTCGGTGGTGAAGGGGGCGTCGCCCTTGAGCTCGACCGTCGGGTCCTGCGCGGCCTGGCTGGCGGCGAGCGCCCCGTCGGTGACCACGGCGTCGACCTCACCGAGCTGGAGCCGCACCAGGCAGTCGAGTTGGTTGGGGACGACGGTGGAGGTGATGTCGGTGGAACGGGGGAGCGTCCTGGCCTTCTGGCGCTCGGTCAGCTCGGTGTTGGCCGTCGAACCGGCCGCCGTGCAGACCTTCTTGTCGGCGAGCGTGTCGTCGGGGCCGGTGATCGGCGCGGACTTGGGGGCGAGCACCTGCTGACCCGTCTTGAAGTACGGGGCGGAGAACGCCACGTCGGCCATGCGGGAGCAGTTGATGGTCATCGTGCGGACCACCATGTCGACCCGGCCCGACTGGATCGCCGGGATGCGCTGGTTGGTGGGGATCGCCTTGAACTGCACGGCGTCCGGGTCGCCGAGGATCTCCTTGGCGATCCGGTGCGCCAGGTCGATGTCGAAGCCCTCCAGGGTGTTGCCGGCCTCGTCGTTGTTGGGGTCGCGGTAACCCCAGCGGTAGCTGTTCTGGTCGACGCCCACGATCAGCTTGCGCTTCTCGCCCTGACGGGCCTTGATCTTCTCGATGGTGCCGCCGTCCGCGCCCGACGGGGACAGCGTCTGCTTCTCCGGCGCCTTCTCGATCCGCGGGTCCTGGCAGGGGTCGTCCTCGGCCTTGGCCTGGCTGCCGTGGGCCACGCCCTGGCCGCCGGTGCCCGCACCGTCGCCGGACGGCCGGGTCAGCGGCAGCAGCAGGGCGAAAACGGCGGTGAGGGCGCAGACGACCGCCATCGCCGCCACACCGCCCCAGCCCTTCAGGCCGGCTCGCCTACCTCGTGCGTGTGGTGTCCGCATGGGCTTGCCCCCTCTCACCGGTACTCCGACAGCCTGCGGCCGATGCCCAGCACCGCGCCGGCCGCACCCAGCACGGCGAGCACCGCGGCGCCCACCGGGAGACCCGTCATCGCGTCCAGGCCGTCACCGGCCGCCCGCGCGAACTCGGCCTCCTCGTGGTCGAGCGCCTTGGCGAGGTTGTCGTCGACGCTGTCGAAGCACTCGCCCGTCGCGCCCTTGGCGCCGATGACCCGGTCCAGCGCCTCCTGGTAATTGCCGAACTCGTCCTGCTCACGGGCCGCCGCGTGCCGCTCCTTCCACACCGTCATGTTGCCCTGCGCGGCCGTGACCGGCTGCTTGCCGGAACTGTCGTCGGCGAGCTTCGCCGCCTCGGCCAGGCCCTTGCCGAGGGTGTTCATGTCGGTCTGGAAATCGTGGTCGTAGGCGTCCACGGTGACCTCTTCGCCCTGGGCGTTCTTGACCGTCCTGGTCTCCGCGCCGCGGGCCACCAGGGTCAGGTTCTCGTTGCCGCGCGCCTTCAGGGACGCGATGCGGGCGTCGTGCAGCACGTTCAGCGAGCGGACGCCGTGGTCGTAGGAGTCGTTCAGGCCCGCGCGCGCCACGCTGTGACCGACGATCAGCCACAACAGGACGACCGTGGCGGTCGCCGTCGCGGCCACCAGACCGTGGTTCATGACCCGGTTCGTCCGCCGGTAGTTGCGGTGCTGGGCCCAGGCGAGCGCGGCCAGCGCGACGACGCCGAGGCCGATCGCGGCCCAAGGGTAGGGCGTGGCGTCGGCGTAGTCGGCGCGCAGGCGCTGGTTCTCCTTCTTGTAGAGGTCCTCGGCCGCCGGGAGCATGTCGTTGTGCATCGTGTCGTTGGCGAAGCGCAGCCAGGCGCCGCCGACGGGGAAGCCCTGGCGGTTGTTGGACCGCGCGCGCTCCACGTAGCCCTTGTACGCCGGCAGCAGGCGGTTCAGCTCGGCGACGGTCGCGGCGGCCGGGGAGCCGGGGTCGGAGTTCGCGGCGGCCTTGACCAAGCCGGCCGCGGCCCGGTCGATGTCCCGTTCGTAGCGGTCGCGGGAGGCGGCCGTCTCCTGACCGCCCGCCAGGAAGCCGCTGGAGGCGGCGGTGTTGGCGTCGGCGAGGCTGCGGTAGATGTCGGCGGCGGCGCTGCTGAGGGGCTGGCTCTTGTGCAGGACGTCGTCGGCGGCCGCGGCGCGGTCCGTCGTCTGCCAGGCGGTGACGGCGCCGAAGGCTACGACGAGCGCGGCGAGGAAGGCGCCGATGATGCGCAGGCGGCCGGGTTCGGTGGTGGCTGCGGCGCGTAGGCGGTCGATGCCCTCGGCGAACGCGGTGCGGCGGGCCTCCGGCGGTTCGGCGGTCGGTGGGGTGGTGGTCGTGGGGGTGGTGGGCGGCGGCGGGGTGGGGGTGCCGGTGGGTGGGGGCTGCTGGGGTGGGACGGTGGGCAGCGTGGGCATGCCTGGGCCCGGTGGTGGTGCCGCGCTGCTTTTCGGCGGGTGTGTCACTGTTGACCTCCCCCATGGTCATCCGTCGCCGCAAGTATCGCTGCCGGGAGCGACATCCGCACCGGGCTTCACTGGATCTTGATCGGATTGCAGTGCGGTGCGGTGCGGTGCGATGCGCCGGACCGCGGCATGCCTGGGTGGCCCGCACCATTCCCTGTCCCTTCACACGCGGGGGGAATCTGTTCGGTTCCAGGTTCGGGGGGTGGGGGTGCGCGGCTGTGCCTGCGGCGGCCTGTGGCTTGTGGGTGGGGGTGCGCGTTGCGCCTCCGCGGTGTGTGGGGGGTCGGGGCCGTACCGGGGGGTGTCCGTCCTCGGTCGGGCGGTGCTGTGGGGCCGAGTTGTGCTGTGGGTCGGACGCCCGACACTGCGGGCGGGCACCCCCCGGTACGTCCCCTTCCCGCCGTGGCGCCGGTGGCCGGTCCGTGGGGGCCCATCCAGCCCCGGTGCGTTTTCCCTTTCCGCCGTGGTGGCGGTGGCGGTTCGTGGGGCCCATCCAGCTCCGGTGCGTTTCCCTTTCCGCCGTGGCGCCAGTGCGGTGCGTGGGGGTGGGCGCTTCCAGCCCCGGGGCGTTTTCCTTTCCGCCGTGGTGGCGGTGCGGGTGTGGGGTGTGGTCCGTCGTTCCTCGGTGGTCTACGGCTCGTAGTGGGCTCGTAGGCGTGCCTGGGCGTCCGGGGGGGCTTGTGTGTGGTCCAGGCCCAGTAGGGCCGCGCCCAGTACCGGGCTTGCTGTTACCACCTGGGGTACGGCCTTGGGGGCTCGGGTGGTCAGGCCTTCTTTTATGGCGGTGTCCAGTTGGGGGTGGCGGGCGGCCAGGATGCTGCCGCCCAGGAGGACCGGGGTTTCCTCGTGCAGGAGGTCCAGCCTGGTCAGGGCCACCGTTGCCAGGGTGACTATCTCGTCGGCCAGGCGGTCCACCAGGGCCCGGGCGATCGGGTCGCCGCTCGTTGCCGTGGTGAAGAGGACCGGGGTCAGTTCGTGGCGGCGGGCCTGGGGGAGGTGGTCCAGGTGGAGGGCCTCGATGAGGGCGTACATGGTCGGCAGGCCGAAGTGGGCGGGCAGGGTCCGGGCGAGGGCCGTGTGTTCGCCGCGGCCGTCCTCGGCCCTCGCCGCGTGCCACAGGGCCTCCTCGGTCAGGCCCCACCCTCCGCCCCAGTCACCGGAGATGCGGCCCAGGGCCGGGAAACGGGCGGTGCGGCCGTCGGGGCGCATGCCCACGCAGTTGATGCCGGCGCCGCAGACGACCGCCACGCCCCGGGGCTCGGTGACGCCGGCGCGGAGGACGGCGAAGGTGTCGTTGCGGACCTCCAGCGTCGTGCCCCAGGCGCGGGTTTCGAGGGCGCTTGTCAGGCGCTCCTCCTCTACGGGCAGGTCCGCGTTGGCCAGGCAGGCCGAGACGTGGGTCGCGGCGGTGACGCCGGCTGTCTCGAAGACCTGCGTCACCGCTTCGGCGAGGGTGTCCACGGCCTTCTCTACGCCGACCGCCGGTGGGCGGAAGCCTCCTCCGCGCGCGGTGGACAGGACCGTGCCGTCGGGGGCCACGAGCGCCACGTCGGTCTTGCTGTTGCCCGCGTCGATGGCGAGGACCTGTGCGGTCATGCCCACGCGAGGTGCTCCCGGTTGTGGGCGAGGAGCCGGGTGGTGAGTTGCTCCGCGTACGCGTACTGGCCGACCAGGGGGTGGGAGAGCAGGGCCCGGAAGACGCGCTCGCGGCCGCCGTGCAGGGCCGCCTGGAGGGCCAGGTCCTCGTAGGCCGTCACCGCCGCCATCAGGCCCGCGTGGAGGGGGTCCACCGCGGGCACCGGCAGGGGGGGCGCGCCCTTGCGGTCCACCGCCGCCTGGACCTCGATCACCGCGTCGTCGGGGAGGAAGGGGAGCGTGCCGTCGTTCAGGGTGTTCACCACCTGGTACGGGCTTCCGGCGCCGGTGAGCAGCGCCGCCGTGAGGTCCACGGCGGCCTCCGAGTAGTAGGCGCCGCCGCGCCGGGAGAGGAGCTCGGGCTTCTCGTCCAGGGCCGGGTCGGCGTACAGCGTCAGCAACTGTTCTTCCATCTCCGCCACTTCGGCCGCGCGGGAGGGCTTCGTCCGGAGTTCCCGGACGGCCTCGTCGTGCGCGTAGAAGTAGCGCAGGTAGTACGACGGGACCACGCCCAGGCGGTCCAGCAGGGTGCGGGGCAGGTGCAGGTCGGTCGCGATCGTCTCGCCGTGCCGGGCCAGCAGGCCGGGCAGGACGTCCTCGCCCTCGGGGCCGCCGAGGCGTACGCCGGTCTCCCAGGTGAGGTGGTTCAGGCCCACGTGGTCCAGGTGGATCTCGGTGGGGGCCACGTCGAGCAGGGCGGCGAACTTCCGCTGGAAGCCGATGGCCACGTTGCACAGGCCCACCGCCCGGTGGCCTTCCTGGAGCAGGGCGCGGGTGACGATGCCGACCGGGTTGGTGAAGTCGATGATCCAGGCGCCGGGGTTGGCGCGGCGGACGCGTTCGGCTATGCCTAGGACCACCGGGACCGTGCGCAGGGCCTTCGCGAGGCCGCCCGCGCCAGTGGTCTCCTGGCCGACGCAGCCGCACTCCAGGGGCCAGGTCTCGTCCTGCCGGCGGGCCGCCTGACCGCCTACGCGCAGTTGCAGCAGGACCGCGTCGGCGCCGTCCACGGCCCTGTCGAGGTCGGCGGTCGTCACGATCCGGGCCGGGTGGCCCTGCTTGGCGAAGATACGGCGGGCCAGGGCTCCGATCAGCTCCAGGCGGTCCGTCGCCGGGTCCGTCAGGACCAGTTCGGTCAGGGGGAGGGTGTCCCGCAGCCGGGCGAAGCCGTCGACGAGTTCGGGGGTGTAGGTCGAGCCTCCGCCGACCACGGTGAGTTTCATCGCGTTCAACCCTTTACTCCGGTGAGCGTGACACCCTCCACGAACGCCTTCTGCGCGAAGAAGAACACGAGGATCACGGGGGCCATGACCAGGACGGTCGCGGCCATGGTCAGGTTCCAGTCGGTGTGGTGGGCGCCCTTGAAGGACTCCAGGCCGTAGGAGAGGGTCCAGGCGCCGGGGTTCTCCGAGGCGTAGATCTGCGGGCCGAAGTAGTCGTTCCAGGCGTTGAAGAACTGGAAGAGGGCCACCGCGGCGATGCCCGGCCTCGCCATCGGCAGGACGACCTTCAGCAGGGTGCGCAGGTCCCCGCAGCCGTCCACCTTCGCGGCGTCCAGGTACTCGTTCGGGATCGTCATCAGGAACTGGCGGAGCAGGAAGATCGAGAAGGCGTCGCCGAACGCCAGCGGGACGATCAGGGGCCACAGCGTTCCGGAGAGGTCCAACTGCTTCGCCCAGAACAGGTACATGGGGATCACCACGACCTGCGGGGGCAGCATCATCATCGAGATGACCAGCATCAGGGACAGGGTGCGGCCCCGGAAGCGGAACTTGGCCAGGGCGTACGCCACCGGGACCGAGGAGACGACCACCAGGGCCGTGCCGAGCACCGCGTAGAGGAGGGTGTTGCGCCACCAGGTGAGGAATCCCGGGGTGTCGAGGACCTTCTGGTAGTTGGACCACTCCCAGGGGTGTGGGACCAGGTCGCGGCTGAGGGCCTGGGACTCGCTCATGAGCGAGGTCAGCAGGACGAAGACGAAGGGGAGCGTGAAGAACAGGGCGGCCGCGATGCCGAGGGAGTGGACCGCTATCCATTCGAGGACGCTCCTGCGGCGGGCCGTGCGTTCGACCGGGGAGGTCTTCTGCTCCTTCAACTCCCGCGGCCTGGACAGCGTTTGGGTCATCCGTCAGTCACCTGCCTGGATCAGGCCGCCTCGGCGTCGCATCAGGAGCGCGGTGCAGGCCATGGAGAGGGCGAAGAGGACCAGGGCCACGACACAGGCCGAGCCGTAGTCGAAGCGCTGGAAGCCCAGGTTGTAGACGAGTTGGGGGAGGGTGAGCGTGGACTTCTCCGGGTAGCCGGGCTCGAACATGGTGCCCGCGCCCTGGATCACGCCCGAGGCGACCTTCCCGGCGACCAGGGGCTGTGTGTAGTACTGCATGGTCTGGATCACGCCCGTGACGACCGCGAACATGATGATCGGGGAGATGTTCGGCAGCGTGATGTGGCGGAAGCGCTGCCAGGCCGAGGCACCGTCCAACTCGGCGGCCTCGTACTGCTCCCGGGGGACGTCGAGCAGCGCGGCCATGAAGATGACCATCAGGTCGCCGACGCCCCAGAGCGCGAGCAGGGTCAGGGCGGGCTTGGACCAGGTGGGGTCGTTGAACCAGCCCGGGGCCGGGATGCCGACGCTCTCCAGGAGGGAGTTGACCGGACCCGTACCGGGGTTGAGGAGGAAGGCGAAGGCCATGGTGGCCGCCACCGGCGGGGCCAGGAAGGGCAGGTAGAAGAGGGTGCGGAAGACACCCGTGGCCGTCCTGATCCTGGTGATGAGCACACCGACGCCGAGGCCGAACAGGACCCGCAGGGTGACCATCACGAGCACCAGCCAGAGCGTGTTGCGCAGGGCCGGCCAGAAGTAGGGGTAGCTCTCGAGGACGTAGGTCCAGTTCTTCGTGCCGCTCCACGTCGGCGGCCTGAAGCCGTCGTAGTGCATGAAGGAGAAGTAGACCGTGGAGATCATCGGGTACGCGAAGAACACCGCGAAGCCGATCAGGCAGGGGGACATGAAGGCCAGGGTCCTCAGGGCCGACCTGCGGCGCTTCGAGGCCAGGGTGACGGTGCTCATCGCTACTTCGCCTGCGCGATGTCCGTGTCGATCTGCTTCGCCGTGGCGGCGAGACCAGCCTTGAGGTCCTTGGCCCTGCCGCTCTCGTAGTCGTAGCCGAACTGCTGGATGGTCGTCAGGTAGACACCGCCGTTGGGGGAGGCGGGCGTTGTCGTGGAGTCCGGGTTCGCCGCGATGTCCAGGAAGGTCTTGAAGCGTGGGTCGTACGTGAGGTCAGGGGACTTGAGGGCGGCGAGCGTGGAGGGGACGTTGTGGATGGCGTTGGAGAAGTTCACCACCGCCTCGGTGTCGGTGGTGATGTACCTGACCAGTTCCCAGGCCGCGTTCCGTTTCTTGCTGGTGGCGGCGATGCCGGTGATGGTGCCGGTGATGTAGCCCTTGCCGTACTGGTCCGCCTGGTCGTCCGGGACGGGCAGCGGGGCGACGCCGATCTCGAAGTCCGGATCGGCCTCCAGGGCCATGCCCAGGCGCCATTCGCCGTCGAGCTGCATGGCCACCTGGCCGGTGTGGAAGGGGTGCTTGGGGCCCCACTCGTCGCCCAGCTTGGAGCGGTACTTCTCCAGTTTCCGGTAGCCGCCGAGGTCGTCGACCAGCTTCTTCTGGAGGGTGAAGGAGGCGGCCACGGCCGGGTCCGTGCCGATCGTCGACTTGCCGTCCGCGTCGAAGTAGGTGGGGGTGAACTGGCCCATGTAGTGCTCGGTGGTGGTCTCCCAGCCGTGGTAGTTCGGCATGAAGCCCAGCTGCTGGTAGGTGTCGCCCTGGGGGATCGTCAACTTCTCGGCGACCGACCGGAACTCGGACCAGGTCCGGGGCGGGCTCGTGATGCCGGCCTTCTTGAACGCGGCCTTGTTGTAGTAGAGGCCGTACGCGTCCCCCAGCAGCGGCGCCGTGCAGCGGTTGCCCTCGAACTGGGTGTACTCGTTCATCGCGGCCGGGAAGGTCTTGACCGGGTCGATGCCCGACTTCTCGAAGAACGGGTTGAGGTCGACCAGCGCGCCGGAGGAGCAGAACTTGCCCACGGCGTTGGTGGTGAACGAGGAGATCACGTCCGGTGACTTGGAGCCGCCGGCCCGCAGCGCCTGGTTGATCTTGTCGTCCGTCATGTTGCCCACCACGTTGACGTGGATGTTGGGGTGCGCCTTCTCGAAACCGGCGACCAGGGACGTGACCGCCTTCACCTCGGCGGGCGCGCTCCAGGCGTGCCAGAAGGTGAGCGTGGTCTCGGCGGAGGCGTCGTCGTCGGCGCTCGCACCGGACTGGCCGGTACAGGCGGAGAGGGCGAGCAGGGCCGTCGAGGCGATCAGGGCAAAAGCCGCTGTTCGGGCGCGCTGAGGCATGGCGAGATCTCCCTGGGGCGGGACGTGGGTGTGAGAGGGGGAGGGGAGGGCTTAGCGCGAGGTGTCGAAGACCTCGTCGCGGGTGGCCGCCAGCGCGCTCTCCAACGCGCCGCGCAGCACGGGGTGTTCGGGGACGGCGCCCATGACCAGGCGGGGGCGGGCCGCGGCCAGTTCCTCCAGCTCGGACTGGACGAGGGCACGCAGGGCTTCACCGCCGGAGGCGAGCGAGGCGCCGCTGAGGACGACGAGTTCGGGGTCCAGGACGGACACGAGGGAGGCGAGACCGGTGGCGAGGCGGGTCGCGTAGGTCTCCAGCAGGCGTCGCAGGGCGGGGTCCTCGGACTCCGCCGCCCGCTGGACGAGGGTGGCCGCGACCTCGGTGCAGGGGCCGGTGGGCAGGGGCTCGACGCCGAGTTCGCGGGCGAGTTCGGGGATGGCCTGGGAGCCGGCGAGTTCCTGGTAGCCGCCGCTGCCGGTCCTGCTGACCTGCCGGACCAGGGGGGCGCCCGGCACCGGCAGGAAGCCGACCTCACCGGCGCCGCCGGTCCAGCCGCGGTGCAGCCGGCCGCCGAGGACCAGGGCGGCGCCGAGACCGCCCTCGTTCCACAGCAGGACGAAGTCCTCGTGCCCGCGGGCCGCGCCCAGGCGCTGCTCGGCCACGGCGACGAGGTTGACGTCGTTCTCGTACTCGACCGGCATCGGCAGCGCGGCGGCGAGTTCGTCGAGCAGGGTCGGGGTGTGCCAGCCCGGGAGGTGGGAGGCGTAGCGCAGTCGGCCGGTGTTGGGGTCGAAGGCGCCCGGGGTGCCGATGACCAGGCGGTGGACGTCGGCGCGGGCCAGCCCCGCCGCCTTCACGGCGCCGTCGAGGGCGTCGGTGACCTGCTGGACGACGCGGGTGCCGGTCCTTCTGCCGGGGGTGGGCAGTTCGTGGGTGCCGATCGTGCGGCCGGTGATGTCGGCGACGGCGGCGAGGACGCGTTCGGGGGTGACGTCGAGTCCGGCGGCGTACCCGGCGGCGGGGTTGACCTCGTAGAGCTGGGCGTTGGGGCCCGGTCGGCCCTCGGTGGTGCCGGAGGCGAGGACGAGACCGGCCGCTTCCAGGCGGGCCAGCAGTTGGGAGGCGGTCGGTTTGGACAGGCCGGTGAGTTTGCCGATCCGGGTGCGGGACAGCGGGCCGTGCTCCAGGAGGAGGTCCAGGGCGGCGCGGTCGTTCATGGCGCGCAGCGTGCGCGGGGTGCCTGCCATGTGTACCCCTCTCCCCGGGACCGTTCAGGGGTGACTGTACGGACATTGATTGTTAGGAAGGTTTCCTGTCGGATGCAGGGACCATAGGTCTGGGCCGGGAGGGAGTCAAGGGGAGCGCGAAAAACCGCCCCGGCGGGCAACGGAGTCGTCACCTGCCGGGGCGGTCCGGGTGGGGCGGGAGGGGCCTACTGGACGTCGACGTAGTCGCCGGGGGCCTTCGCGGCGGCGGTCGTGGACGTGCCCGCGAAGACGTAGCGGTAGTAGCCGTCCTTCGACGCCGTCACCGTCGCCCTGAGGGCGCCGCCGGTCGAGGAGGTCGCCGTCTTGACGGTGCTGTAGGTGTCCGAGCCCTTGGGGCGGAACTGGAGGGTGGCCTGCTGGGAGACGTAGCCGGTGTAGGAGCCGGTCTCCCAGTTGGCGCGGGTCAGCTTGCCGGTGACCGTGAGGGTCTTGCCCTTCCGTACCGGCTCGGGGGAGGCGTCGGTGGTGAGCCTGGCGGAGCGCTGGAGCTTGGCGGTGCCCTTGTTGCCCCAGGCCGCGAAGCCGTGCTCGACGCTGATGTGGTCGTCGGAGTCGTCCAAATCGGATTCCATCTGGCCGTAGTAGCCGCCGACCTTCCAGGTGGTGGCGTCCGCCGCCTCGAAGAGGCTGTAGGAGGGGTCGACGACGACGGTGTCGGAGCAGGACTGCGTGACGGTGGTGTCCGTCGTCGCCGTCGTGGTGCACGTCGGCGACGCGTCGTCCTCGATCATGTTGTCGGAGTCCGCGAGCCCGCCGCGGTAGAGCATGACGCCCGCCGCGTTGTTCTTGTAGTCGATCGTCAGGTCCGCGGGGCGGGTCAGGGTGTACGTCACCGGGACCGTCACCTCGTGGGTGGTGCCGACGACGATCGTGCGGCCCTTGTTGACGACGACGTCCGCGAAGACGAGGTCCGGCGTGGCGGCCTGGGCGGCGGGCACGGCCAGCGCGGACAGGGCCAGGGCACCGGAGACGACGGTGCCTATGGCGAGCTTTCTCATGCGTTTCCCCACATTCAGCGCGGGCCCCCGGGCATGGCGCTCCAGAACAAGGGCCCGCTGATCGCCACAACCTATGCGGTGCGGGCCGGTGGCGGAAATGCGGAGAGGATGTGAACGGGATTGATTCCGGCGGCGGCACGCCCCGCTCCCTCACGAACCGCCTTCCGCGGGTGAACGCGGTCGCCTTCACCGGCGCGCGGCGCCCCCGGGGACCGCCTTCGCAACGGCAAGGGCCACCCTCTCGCCGCCCTCGTGGCGTGGCGGGCTACTTCGTCACGGCCGGCGGGGTTATCGGGGTGGCCGCCTGGGCCTGCGGGGAGGCGGCGTTGGCGTAGGCCGACGGGGCCGCCATGCCCGCGGTCGGGTCGGCGTCCGGGGCGGGGTCCGCGGGTGCGGCCGGGCCGCCGACGATGGGGATCTGGGCCTCGTCGAAGGCGCGCTTGACCCGCCAGCGCAGTTCGCGTTCCACCGTCAGGGCCTTGCCCGGCATGGTCTTCGCCGAGACGCGCACGACCATGGAGTCCAGCAGCACGCTGTCCAGGCCGAGGACCTCGATCGGGCCCCACAGGAGCTCGTTCCAGGGCTCGGCCTTGCTCATCCGCTCGGCGACCTGGTCGATGGTCTCCTTCACCTTGTCCAGGTCCTCGTCCGCCCGGACCTGGACGTCGACGCCGGCCGTCGCCCAGCCCTGGGAGAGGTTGCCGATGCGCTTGACCTCGCCGTTGCGGACGTACCAGATCTCGCCGTTGTCGCCGCGCAGCTTGGTCACGCGCAGGCCCACCTCGATGACCTCGCCGGAGGCCACCCCCGCGTCGATGGTGTCGCCGACGCCGTACTGGTCCTCCAGGATCATGAAGACGCCGGAGAGGAAGTCCGTCACCAGGTTCCGGGCGCCGAAACCGATCGCCACACCCGCCACACCCGCGGAGGCGAGCAGCGGGGCCAGGTTGATCTCGAAGGTGCCGAGGATCATCAGGGCCGCGGTGCCCATGATCAGGAAGCTCGCGACCGAGCGGAGCACCGAGCCGATCGCCTGGGAGCGCTGGCGGCGGCGCTCGGCGTTGACCAGGAGGCCGCCGAGCGCGGTGCCGTCGACCGCCTGGACCGTGCGGTTCATCCGGTCGATGAACTTGGTGATCGCCCGCCGGACCGCCACTCTCAGGACCGCCGCGATCACCACGATCAGCAGCACACGCAGACCGATCGCCAGCCAGGTCGACCAGTTCTGCTCGACCCAGCTGGCGGCGTTCGTGGCGCTCTCCTGGGCGTCCTCGAGCGAGGGGACGGCAGGCGTCGTCGACTCCGAGGGGGTCGGGGTCGGCGACACACCGACGGCCAGTAGGACGGCGGGCAAGGACACGGCAGGTACCTCCAGGTGCAGCGTCCGCGGCCCGGCGGATGGACAAGGTCACGGAAAGGTCACCGGGCGGCAGACCCACCACACTAACGGTGCATCGTGGGGGGATCGTTGCAATGTTCGGGGGAGAGACCGTGCTCACCTGGGAATGAAGAAAGGTGTGGTCGAAAACACTCCCAGCCCGTTACCAGGAGATGGTGGCGCTTCCACCAGGGCTGAGGGGAAACTGGCTACAGATCGTCCCGGCGCGAGCCACGTGCCGCCGACGCCCAAGGAGGCATCCGTGCCGCATGTCCTGGTCCTCAACGCGTCGTACGAGCCACTGGGCGTCGTACCGCTCCGCCGCGCGCTCGTCCTCGTCCTGGAGAACAAGGCCGTCTCCCTCGAGGAATCCGGCGCCTATCTGCACAGCGCGTCCGTCACAGTCCCCGCACCAAGCGTGGTCCGGCTCAAGCGATTCGTCCGGGTTCCCTATCGGGGGCCCGTTCCTCTGACCCGCCGCGCGCTCTTCGCCCGCGACGGGGGCCGGTGCATGTACTGCGGTGGCGTCGCAACCAGCGTCGACCACGTCATCCCGCGCAGCCGCGGGGGCAAGCACGTCTGGGACAACGTGGTGGCGTCCTGCCGCCGCTGCAACCACGTGAAGGCCGACCGCCACCTCTTCGAGATCGGCTGGCGGCTGCGCCACAAACCCGCTCCGCCCACCGGTCTGGCCTGGCGCATCATCGGGACCGGCCACCGGGACCCGCGCTGGCTGCCGTATCTGCAGCCGTACGGCGCGGAGGACGCCATGGCCCGGATCGACGGCATCTCCGCCTGACGATCCGGGCCTTCGTGCAACCGCGGACGGTCGCGCACCGGCCCCGGGGGTCCCCCGTGCCCCCGGGGCCGGTCGTTCGCGCGCTCACGTGTAACGCAGCTCCGCGGGGTTCAGGGAGCGGCGCAGCAGCGGCAGTGAGGTGGCCGCGGCCAGGAGGCACGAGGCGTAGATCCCGAAGGGGACCAGCAGCGCGGCGTACGGCATGACGTCGGGGACGTTCCCGATGAGCCGGCCGTAGCCCACGCCGATCGCCATGCCCCCGGCGCCGCCCAGCAGCAGCGCGGGCGCGAGCGGCAGCGCGGTCTCCAGCAGCAGCGCCCGGCCGAGCACCCGCCGCGGCACCCCGGCGGCGGTCTGCGCGGCCAGGCCCCGGCGCCGGGTGGCCAGCGACTCGGCGGTGCCGACGGCGAGGCCGGACAGGGTGATCACGAGGGTCACCGCGATCGCGGCGGCCACCAGGTTCAGACCCGTGGTGTAGTACGACATGCTCGCGGCGAGCTCATCGGGGTTCCTGGAGTCCAGCTCGGCGAGCAGCGACCGCCGCACCCCCACGAACCCCGTCCCGACGACCGTCACCAGCAGGACCGCCCCATGGGTGCGGGCCGCCGCCCAGGGGTCGTCGCGCAGCCGTTCCGCCGCGATCAGCGTCGCCGCGGCCCGGGCCCGGCGCGCCAGCCACCGGCCGGTCAGCCCGGCGGTCGCCCCGACGACCCCCACCGCGGCCGCGCCGACCAGGAGGAGCGCCCCGGCCACCATCAGCGGCCCGTTCACGACCTTCGGACCGCCGTGCGGCATGCCGGAGGAGGTGCTGACCGAGGCGGCCACCGCCACCACCGCCACGAGCAGCACCCCGCCCGCCAGCAGCAGCCACGACCCGAGCCCCGCCCGCGGCCGCACCCGGCGGACCCAGCCCAGCGGCGAGGCCACCACCCGGCGCAGCGCCAGCACCGCCGCCGCCGCGCCCAGCGCCGGCACGCCGAGGGCGACCAGCGCGATCCCGGTCCAGGCGAGCCAGGACGGCTGCCGCCACTGGCCGAGCAGGACCGCGACCGAGGCGACGGTGGCGAGCAGCGAGCCGAGCAGACAGGCGAGCCCCGTCTCCAGCGCCGCGATCCGCCGCACCTGCCCGGCCGACGCCCCCGCCAGGCGCAGTCCCGCGAGGCGCCGGTCGCGGTGCACGGCCCCGATCCGGGCGCACTGACCGAGGAAGCCCAGGACGGGGACCAGCAGGAGCAGCAGGACGACGATGACGCCGGAGCGGGTGCCGGGGTCGTCCAGGAGCCCCGCCGCCACGGGCACGTGGTAGCGGCCCTGGAGCGCGGCGAGGCTCACGGCCGCCAGCGCGAACCCGGTCGCGAGCGCCGCGCCCACCGCGGTCAGCCCGGCCCGCCACCACTCCCGCCGGTCGGAACCGCGGGTCAGCAGCCAGGCCAGCCGGAGGTCGGAGCGCAGAGAGCCCGGCGCCGCGCCGGTGGCGCCGGGGCGGGGCGTCGGTCCGTCGCGGTGCCGCGGGGGCTGGTCGTGCCCCGCGGCCGAGCCGCTCGGCGACACGGCCCGGTGCCCCTGCGGGGCGCCGCCGGACCGCAGGCCACTTCGCCCGGCCCGCTGGGCTCCGCCGCTTTCGGTGTTCGGTTCGCCGGTCACGCCGCCACCCCCGCCGGGGCCACGACGCCGTCGCTCAGCCGGACCTCGCGGTCCGCGTACGCCGCCACCTGGGCGTCGTGGGTGATCAGAAGGACCGCTGTGCCCTGCTCGCGGGCCGTGTGGACCAGGGCCGTCATCACCTGTTCCCCGGCGAGCGAGTCCAGGGCGCCGGTCGGCTCGTCGGCGAAGACCACCCTCGGCCCGGTGACCAGGGCCCGGGCCAGCGAGGTCCGCTGGGCCTGGCCGCCGCTCATCTCGCCGGGCCGCAGCGTCTCCTGGCCGCGCACCCCGAACCGTTCCAGCCACTCCCCGGCCCGCTCGTGGGACTCCTTGCGGGAGGCGCCCGCCAGCATCAGCGGCAGGGCGACGTTGTCGAGCGCGGTCAGCTCGGGGATCAGCTGGCCGAACTGGAAGACCACCCCGAACTCGGTGCGGCGCAGCGTGCTCAGCCGCTTCTCGGACAGGGTGTCCAGGCGCTCCCCGGCATAGCCGACCGAGCCCGCGTCGGGGCGGACGATGCCCGCCAGGCAGTGCAGCAGCGTGGACTTCCCGCTGCCGCTGGCACCGGTCACGGCCAGGATCTCGCCGGCCCGCAGCTCGACGGAGGCGCCGCGCAGGGCCTCCGTTCTGCCGTGCGCCTTGACGAGGTCGCGGGCCGCGAGAAGCGGCACTTCGTTGCTCATGCTGGGTCGACCTCCGCGGTCAGGGTGGTCAGCCGGCCGGCCGTGGTGGTCATCCAACGGAGGTCGGCGTCAAGGTGGTTGAGGGCGTAGTCCGCCGAGAGCACAGTCGCGAGGTCCGCGCCCTTGGCGGTCTTGACCTGGGTGAGCTCACGCATCCGCGCCATGTGGGCGGTGCGTTGGGCGTCGAGGTAGGTCTCCGGGTCGCCGCCGGCGAGGATCGCGACGACGACCTTGGCGAAGATCTCGTTGGTCACGAAGGGCGCGGGCGGGGTGATCTCCGCGGCCCACTCGGCCAGTTCGCGCCGACCGTCGTCGGTGGCGCGGTACCTGGTGCGCTCCGGGCCGCCGTCGGAGTCGGTGCCCTCGACCTCGGCGAGGCCGTCGCGGACCAGGCGCTGGAGGGTCGTGTAGACCTGCCCGTAGGCCAGCGGGCGGGCCTGTGGGAAACGTTCGTCGTGGCGTCGCTTGAGGTCGTAGCCATGGCTCGGCCCCGTGGCGAGCAGCCCCAGCAGGAGGTGGCGGGTGCTCATGGCGATGATTATGCACTGGCTACATGTACTGAGTGAATAGTGGTCGGTGATCGCGTACGGATGGCCGTCCAGCGGTGGCCGGTACCAGCCACCACCCCTGTGGCGTCGACGTCCGAACTGTCCCGGATGTGTCCCGATATGACACCCCATCAGGCACCGTGTTCCGGCCAACTGCCTTGTCGTATGACGAAAACGGGGTTTTACAACGGGGGGCGACTGGATTTAAAGTAAGGGTCGATGGGGAGATGATCACGGTCGGAGCAAGATCAGCCGGCCAGTCAATCGGGGGGTTCTGAAAGGTATGTTCGCGAAACTCGGTGATCTCACACTGACGTTCTGTTCGCGATGTTTCGGGACGCCCTGAACGTTGATACGCCCCACGGTGCCGGAGAATTCTCCTGACCGTCGGCCATCGTTCATTCGATTCACACATTCTTCTGTGAAGTAAAGCCAGAGAGCCGTCTTTTGCCGCGCCCTTCTCGATTCTGAGACAGGGGTCTTTTCCGCGCGCCGAGGAACGGTCGACTCAGGCTGTCGACGCTGACATGGTTCTGCCCACCTTTGGCATGGCCATGCCATTTTCTGTCCTGCCCAAGCGCACTCACAAAGTGACGAATTCCAGGTTCGAGGATGATGGCGAAAACCACGGGGTCCGAGGAATTGTCCCTGCCAGACATGCTGCGTGCGGCCGCGCTCGCCCGACCCGACCGGACCGCCGTCTCGTGCGGCACGCGGCGACTGACCTTCCGACAGCTCGACGAACGCGGCGCGGCCATGGCCGACCGTCTTCGTGGCCTCGGCGCGGTGCTGGACGAACCCGTCGGCATCTTCATGGACCCGTCCGTCGACCTCATGGCGAGCGTCTGGGGCGTGCTGTGCTCCGGCGCCCCCTACCTGCCGCTGTCACCGGAGTACCCGGACGAGCGCGTCCGCTACATGATCGCGGACTCCCGGACCCGGCTCATCCTGACCGACGAGTCCCTGGTCGGCCGCCTGAGCGCGCTCACCCCGCCGGGCGTACGCATCCTCACGGCCACCGAGACCCTCGCCCCGCACGGCACCGGGCCGGTCCCCGTCGCCGCCCCGCAGGCGCCCCCGCCCGGCGACTCCCTCGCCTACGTCATCTACACCTCCGGGAGCACGGGCAACCCCAAGGGCATCGGGATCGAGCACCGCAGCATCGTCAGCCAGATGCGGTGGATGGCCGCCGAGCAGGGCCTCGACGAGCGCCGGACGGTGCTCCAGAAGACACCGCTGAGCTTCGACGCCGCCCAGTGGGAGATCCTCGCCCCGGCCTGCGGGGCCGGCGTGGTGATGAGCGAGCGCGGCGTCTACGCCGACCCCTCGGGCCTCCTCGACCTGATCCAGGCACACGAGGTGACCACGATCCAGGGCGTGCCGACCCTGCTCCAGGCGCTCGTCGACTCCGGCCGGCTGCCGCAGTGCACCTCGCTCGCCCAGGTCTTCAGCGGCGGCGAGGCCCTCACCAAGAGCCTGGCGATCGAGCTGCTCGACGCGCTGCCGGACGCCGAACTGGTCAACCTCTACGGCCCCAGCGAGTGCACGATCAACGCCTCGGCGCACACCGTGGACCGCGCCACCGTCCAGGACGGCCCGGACCACGTGTGCATCGGCCGGCCCGTGCACGGCATGAGCTTCCACATCCTCGACGCCACCCGGCGACCCGTCGGGCCCGGGGAGTCGGGTGAGCTCCACATCGCCGGACGGCAGCTGGCCCGCGGGTATCTCAACAACCCCGAGATGACGGCGGAACGTTTCATCACCAACCCGTTCGCCACCGACCCGGACTCCGCCCGCCTCTACCGCACCGGCGACCTGACCCGCTGGAACGACGACGGCACCGTGCAGTTCCTCGGCCGCACCGACAGCCAGGTCAAACTGCGCGGCTTCCGCGTCGAGCTGGACGAGATCAAGGTGTCCATCGAGAAGCACGACTGGGTCAAGCGCGCCGCCGTCGTGGTCCGCGAGGACACCCGGGTCGGCGCCAACCTGATCGCCTTCGTCGAACTCGACCCGCACCGGGCCGCCCTGATGGACCAGGGCAACCACGGCGCCCACCACCAGTCCAAGCAGAGCCGGCACCAGCTCAAGGCCCAACTCGCCGGGCTGGGCGTACGCGAGGAGCCCGGGCTGGCGTTCGTCGACCTCCCCGGACGGGCCGCGACGGCCGAGCAGCGCCGCACGGTGTTCGCCCGCAAGACCTACCGCTTCTACGAGGGCGGCGACGTCGACCGGCAGGACCTGCTGCGACTGCTCGCCCCGTCGCCCGGACAGCCGGCCGAGCCCCGCGACCCCGACAGCCTGACCCTGGACGAACTCGGCTCGCTGCTGCGCTGGTTCGGCCGGTTCACCAGCGGCGAGCGGCTGCTGTCCAAGTACGGCTACGCCTCACCCGGATCGCTCTACGCCACCCAGCTGTACCTGGAGCTGTCCGGCGTCGCGGGCCTGGAGGCGGGCCACTACTACTACCACCCGGTCGAGCACCGGCTGCTGCTGATCGGCCCGGCACCCGCGGGGGAGCCGAGGCTGCGGGCCCACTTCGTCGGGCGCCGCTCGGCCATCGAACCGGTCTACCGCAACAACATCAGGGAAGTCCTCCAGTTCGAGGCCGGACACATGGTCGGGCTCTTCGACCACGTGCTCCCGGCGTACGGGCTGCGCATCACCGCGCGCCCCGCCGAGCCGGACGTCAAGGACGCCCTGCGCTGCCCGGCCGAGGACTACCACCTGGCGTCGTACGACATCCGGACGGCCGCCGCGCCGGCCGAACACCCCCCGGTCGACCTGTACGTGCAGGCCCATCCGGGCCGGATCGACGACCTGGCCGAGGGCCAGTACCGCTACGAGGGCGGCGAACTGGTGCGGGTGTCCGAGGAGTTGGTGCGCAAGCAGGACGTCATCGCCATCAACCAGGAGGTCTACGCGCGTTCGAGTTTCGGCATCAGCCTGATCGGCGGCGCGCCCGAACCCTGGCAGCGCTACACCGACCTCGGCCGCGAGCTCCAGCGCCTGCAGATGAACGGGTTCGACCTGGGCCTGATGTCCTCCGGCTACAGCTCCGAGACCGGCAACCCACTGCCCTCGTCCCGGCGGATCGCGCAGCTCGTCGGCCTCGGCCCGGACACCGCGTCCTACTTCGCCGTCGGCGGCCGGATCAGCGCCCAGCAGCGGCTGAGCGAGGGCATGAAGGAGGACTCCGTGCACATGCGGGGTCCCGCCGAGATCATCAAGGACAACCTCGCCGCCGCCCTGCCGCCGTACATGGTGCCCAACCGGGTCACCGTCCTCGACGCCTTCCCGCTCACCCCCAACGGCAAGGTCGACCACCAGGCCCTGCGTGAGCTGGACAAGGCCGCCGTCGACGACACCGAGGCGCCGGTCGTGCCGCCGCGCACCCCCACCGAGGAGGCCATCGCCGCGCTGTGGGGGAAGGCGCTGAAGCAGGAGCGGGTCTCCATCCGCGACAACTTCTTCGCCGCCGGCGGCCATTCGCTGACCGCGGTCGACCTGGTCAACCGGATCAACCGGGAGCTGGGCGCCGCCCTGCCCCTGCAGATCCTGTTCGACGCGCCGACCATCGCCGAACTCGCCCGCCGCGTCGACCGCGAGCCCGCCACCGCGGCCTCCCGGCTGGTGCGGCTGCGCGCCGCCGACGGCGGCCGCCCGGTGTTCTGCTGGCCCGGCCTGGGCGGCTACCCGATGAGCCTGCGGCTGCTGGCCGGCCGCCTGGACCTGGACCGCCCCTTCCTCGGCGTCCAGTCCCACGGCATCAACGAGGGCGAGACCCCCTACGAGACCTTCGCCGAGATGGTCGCCCGGGACGTCGAGCTGATCCGTCAGGTGCAGCCGACCGGCCCGTACACGCTGTGGGGCTACTCCTTCGGCGCCCGCCTCGCCTTCGAGGCCGCCCACCAGCTGGAGTCGGCGGGCGAGCGGGTCGACGAGGTGATCCTCATCGCGCCCGGCAAGCCGCCCGTGGAATTCCTCGGCGAGGCGGCCGGCCGGACCTCGGTCGATTTCGACGACGCCACGTTCGTCTCCATTCTCTATTCGGTCTTCGCCGGAAATCTCCAGAAGTCGGCGGTCGAGGAATGCCTGGCCGCGACCCACGACGAGGAATCCTTCGTCACCTTCGTCAGCGACCGGTTCGAGCACCTGGACCCTGCCTGGGTGCGGCGGATCGTCGGCGTGGTGCGACGGACGTTCCTTTTCGAGTACGACCCCCGCGAACTCGCCGAGCGGAATGTCACCGCACCGGTCACGGTGTTCCGGGCGACGGGCGACCAGAAGTCGTTCATCGACTCCGGTGAGGTGCTCACCGCCGCGCCCCCCGCCTTCCATCAGCTCGACGCGGACCACTACGAACTGCTCCGCGCGAACGGAATTCCCGAACTCGTCACCGCCCTTCAGGCCGCACGAATTCCCAGAAAGGTCATCGGAGTGCCGCACGTCAGCATCAAGCATTTCCCGAACAACCTCGAGGCCGAGCAGGTCACCGCGCTCGTCGACGCGATCACCAGTGCCGTGCGGACCGCGTTCGCGGTCGACGAGGGCGCGGTGTCCATCGCCCTGGAACCGGTGGCCCAGGACGCCTGGAACGAGCGGGTCTACCTCCCGGAGATAGCCAACGGCGGCGGGAACCTCGTCAAGGCGCCCACCTACTGAGCCCGCGACCGGATCCGACGGCGCCCACCCCCCACCAGGACATGAACCACGGAGGACCGCGATGCGCACAGTGATCACCAGGATGAGGGAGGACCTCTCCGTGATCGTGGCGCGAGACCCGTCGATCCGCACCCGCGCGGAGGCCCTGCTGCACCCCGCGCTGCCGGCGCTGTGGGCCCACCGGGTGGCACACGTCCTGTTCACCCGCGGGCACCGGCAGAGCGCACGGCTCCTGGCCTACCTGGCGCGCTCCTTCACCGGCGGCATCGAGATCCATCCGGGCGCCCGCCTGGGCCGGCGCGTCTTCATCGACCACGGGGCCGCCGTGGTCATCGGGGAGACCGCGGAGGTCGGCGACGACGTCACGATCTTCCACCAGGTCACGCTCGGCGCCGTCGGCTGGTGGAAGGACGGGCGGCGCGATCCCGGCGCCCGCCGGCACCCGGTCGTCGGGGACCGGGTGGTGCTCGGCACCAACGCGATCGTGCTCGGCCCGGTCACCGTCGGCGCGGACGCGCTGATCGGCGCCGGCTCGCTGGTGCTGGGTGACGTGCCGCCGAAGGCCCGGGTGGCGGCCCCCGCCGCCGAGATCGTGGTCCGCCCGTCGGCCGCGGAGCGCGCGGACGCGGACCAGTTGCTGCGCGCCCTGGCCACCTCCGGGTGCTGGTGACACCCAGGTCCCCGGCCCCGCCCCCACCGCCGCACGTCCCCAGCCCGTTCGCCGCATCCCACGGCCGACCACGAGTCGGCACGCCATCGGAGGCACAGATGATTCACGTCGGTGTACTGGAGAGCAACCTCTCCGGTTCCGGCTTCGAGGGCCTGCAGATCATCAAGGAACTCGACTGCCGGGTCACGTTCTTCACCCGCGATCTGGACCGCTACCTCGAAGTGCCGGGCGGTCCGGCCTACTTCGAGAAGTACGTCGACGAGATCGTGCACTGTGAGACGAACATCCTCGAAGAACTCCTGCCCGAGGTGCACCGGGCCGGCGCCGAGCACCCCTTCGACGCGTTCCTGACCCTGGCCGAGTACGACGTGGTGGTGGCCGCCGAGGTCGCCGTCCACCTCGGACTGCCCACCGTCAGCGTCGACGGCGTCGCCACGGCCCGCAACAAGGCGCTGATGCGTCGCCGCTGCGCCGAACTCGGCGTCGCGATACCGGCGTTCCGCACCGTGCAGACCCCCGCCGAGGCGGCCGTGGCCGCGGCGGAGATCGGACTGCCCTGTGTGGTGAAGCCGGCCGACGAAACCTCCAGCGCCGACGTACGGCTGGTGGAGACCGCGGAACAGGCCGCCGAGCACGTCGAGCTGATCCGGTCCCGGGTGGAGAACACCCGCGGCCAGAGCCGCTACCACGAGCTGATGGTCGAGGAGTACCTCAGCGGCCCCGAGGTCAGCGTCGAGGTCCTCGCCGACGGCGACCGGTACGAGGTCCTCGGGGTCACCGACAAGTCCGTCATCGGCCAGGGCTACTTCGTGGAGCTGGCCCACACCTTCCCCTCCAGCCTGCCCGAGAAGATGGTCGGCGCCATCGGGGACCTGGCCGTGGAGGCGCTGCGCGCCTGCGGGTTCGACCTGGGCATGGCCCACGTCGAGATCAAGGTCACCGAGTCCGGCCCCAAACTCATCGAGATCAACCCCCGGCCCGCCGGCGGCAAGATCACCTACCTGGCCGACCGCGCCCTCGGCATCAAGTCCCTGGAACTGGTGGCCCGTCAGTACCTCGGCGAGAAGCTGCCCGCCCGGGTGCTGCCCGACAAGCCGGTCGCCGGTGCCGCCATCCGCTACCTGATCGCCACGCCGGGCCGGGTGGTGTCGATCTCCGGCCAGGACCGTGCCGCCGCGCTGCCCGGCGTCGAGGAGGTCGTCGTCAAGCCCGCACCGGGTGCCGTGCTGCGCGAGCCGCGCCGCAACGGCGACCGCGCGGGCCACGTCCTGGTGATCGCCGAGACCGCCCAGCTCGCGGCGCGCACCGCCGAGGCCGCGGTCAAGGAGATCGACATCCGCACCGAGCCGGTCACCGCCCGCCCGGTCGCGGACTCCCTCGTCGACCTGATCGGCCGCACCCCGCTGCTCCGCCTCCCCGTGGACCGGGTCCTCACCGGCGTCCAGGACGGCACCGAGGTGCTGGCGAAGCTGGAGCTGTTCAACCCCTGGTCCAGCAGCAAGGACCGGGCCGCGCTGTCGATGCTGCGCGGCGCCGAGGAGCGCGGACTGCTCACGCCCGGCGCGGGCACCGTGATCGAGGCGACCTCCGGCAACACCGGCATCTCGCTGGCGGCGCTCGCCGCGGCCCGCGGCTACCGCTGTGTCATCGTCCTCCCGGACAACGCCACCCAGGAGCGCGTGGCCATGCTCCGCTCGCTCGGCGCCGAGGTGGTGGGCACCCCGCACACCGGCGGCTACCAGGCGGCCGTCGACAAGGCCGAGGAACTGCACCGGGCGACCCCCGGCTCGTGGTTCTGCCGCCAGCACGACAACCCCGACAACACCCGGGCGCACTACGAGACGACCGGCCCGGAGATCTGGGACGACGCCGAGGGCCGCGTCGACGTCTTCGTCTGCGGAGTGGGCACCGGCGGCACGCTCAGCGGCGCGGGCCGGTACCTGCGCGAGCGCAACCCCGCCCTCCGGATCGTCGCGGTGGAGCCGGCCGGCTCGCCCCTGCTGTCCGGCGGCGAACCCGGCACCCACACCATCCCCGGCTTCAACGGCGGCTTCATCGCGCCGACCACGGAACGCGACCTCATCGACGAGGTGATCGCGGTCGCCGACGCCGACGCCCTCGACACCACCCGGCGCCTCGCCCACCGCGTCGGCCTCACCGTCGGTGTCTCGGCCGGCGCGGTCGTGCACGCCTGCGGTGTGGTGGCCGCCCGCGAGGAGACGCGGGGCAAGCGCGTGGTGACCCTGCTGCCCGACACCGGTGAGCGCTACCTCAGCCTGCTCGGCCGCGTCGCCGAGGAACAGGCGGCCGGCCGGTGACGGCGCCCGTGGCGGAGCGGCCCCGCCTGCTGATGGTGATGCCCTACCGCCAGTTCGTCCGCAAGGCACAGGACGCGGGGTTCTGGGTCGCCGCGATCTGGGACCCCCGGCTGGAGTCGCCCGCCTACCTGGACGACGTACGCGCACAGGCGGACGTGTTCGTCACCGCCGACTTCCGCGACGACGAGCTGCTGCGCCGCGCCATCCGCGAGACGGCCGAGGAGCACCGCGCGTCGGTGATCTACCACATCGGCCGCGAGGAGACGATGGCCGCCGCCTACGAGGTGGCCGAGGAACTCGGCGTCGAGGTCAACCCGGCCGCGGCGGTCCGGCTGCTCACCGACAAGCACGCGATGCGCGACCTGCTCGCCGAGCGCGGCCTGTCCCCGGTCCGCTACGAGGCGGTGGCGACCCGGGAGCAGGTGCCGGACGCGGTCCGCCGGCTCGGCCGCCCGGTCGTCGTCAAGCCGACCGCGCTCGCCGGCAGCCGGGGCGTCTTCCTCTGGCGGGAGGACACGGACCTCGCGGCCTGGACCGCGCTCGTCGAGGGCTACGGCTACGACGGGCCGTTCCTGGTCGAGGAGTACCTGCGCGGTCCCGAGTACAGCGTGGAGACGCTGAGCCGGGACGGCCGGCACCAGATCGTCGGGATCACCGAGAAACTGCTGGGCGCGCCCCCGCTGTTCGTGGAGGTGGGGCACGTCCATCCCGCGCCGCTGCCCGCGGAGCGTCGGCAGGCCGTCGAGGAGCTGACGACCGAGCTGCTCACCGCGTGCGGGTACCGGTTCGGGCCCGCGCACACCGAGGTGATCTGGACCGAGGCGGGTCCGCGGATCGTGGAGTCGCAGGCGCGGCTCGGCGGCGACCGGATCCCGCGCCTGGTCGAGCTGGCCACCGGCCTCGACATCGAGCGGGCGATCTTCGCCGGTCTGGCGGGCACCCCGGCGGCGACGGCGGTGGCGACGGCGACGGCCGTGGTGCGGTTCTTCACCTTCCCGCCCGGTCACGTCGACGCCGTCCGCGGCCTGGACGAGGTCGCCGCCCTCGACCACGTCGACGAACTCACCCTCCGGCTGGGCCCGGGCGACACCGTGCCCGAGGTCCGGGACTCCAAGAGCAGACACGGGCACGTCATCGTCTCCGGCGCCTCGCCCGAGGAGGCCCGCGAGCGGTGCGCCGAGGTGCTCGCCGCCGTCGAGGTCGTCATCGACGGCACGCCCGTCCGCGCGGACGGGCGGACCGCGGCGCTCGGGACGGCCGTGTGAACAGCGACGGTCACGACTCCCCCCACCCCAGAAAGGCAGTGGCCATGCAGTGGTCCGGATCAGCTATCAGGAGGTCGCCATGACCACCCCCGCCCCCGACGCGCAGGTGGTGTTCGTCGGCTACAACGCGGCCTATCTGCGCGCGATCGACAAGAGCGTCCCGAGCGGCTCCGTCGTGGTGATCGAGGAACCCGACATCATCCGCAAACGGGAACTGAAGGACGCGGCCGGCCGCTTCGACTGCCTCGACCGCATCGTGCCCGCGAGCTACCAGCAGTCGACCGAGGCGCTCGACCTCGCGGCCGAACTGACCGCCGTGCGCCCGGTGGCCGCGGTCGTCCCCGGCCTGGAGTACGCCGTGCCCGCGACGGCCGCGCTGGCCGAGAAGCTCGGACTGCCGGGCGCCACCGAACAGGCCGCGCAGGCGCTGCGGGACAAGGTCCGGCTGCGCGAGGTCACCGGCGCCGCCGGGGTCCGCAACCCGCGCTGGCGCGAGGTGTTCGGACCCGAGGACATCCTCGACTTCGCCGGCGACGGGCCGGTCGTGGTCAAGCCCGCCAACCGGCAGGCCAGCGTCGGTGTGCAGCTGCTGGACTCCGTGGACGCCGAGAGCGCGGCCCGGGCCTGGCAGCGGACCTCGTCGGCCGCCGAGTACGAGCAGGTGCCCGACCGGGAGCTGACCTGGCGGTTCCTCGCCGAGGAGCGCCTTCAGGGCCCCGAGTGCAGCGTCGAGGCGCTGGTGCGCGACGGCGAGATCATCTTCCAGAACGTCACGGCCAAGACGGTGATCCCGGGCCCCTACCCCGTGGAACTCGGCCATCTGCTGCCCGCCCCGCTCGACGAGGACACCCAGAGCGCGTTCGGGACGGCGATGCGGGCCCTGGTCGACGCCACCGGCTACCGGACCGGCATCCTGCACGCCGAGTGGATCCTCACCGACTCCGGCCCGACGCTGGTCGAGTGCGCCGGCCGCTGCCCCGGCGACTACCTGATCGACCTCAACGACCTGGCCTACGGCACCCGCATCCGGCTGACCCTCATCGACCTGCTCGCCGGTCGCCCGGTCACCCTGCCCCAGGTCGCCGAGCAGACCGCGGCGATCCGCTTCCTGGCCGCCGAGCCGGGCACCGTCACGGAGGTCTCCGGCGTGGACACCGCCCAGGCACTGCCCGGCGTCCAGGTCGTCGAGGTCGACGTCGCGGCCGGTGACCAGGTGCGCCCGTGGGCGTCCTCCTGGGACCGCGCCGGCCATGTCATCGCCACCGGACCTGACGCGGAGACCACCCGCCGACGTGTCCTGGACGCGGACGCCGCCGTCCGCATCTCGACCGATTGAGGAACGCACATGTCTGATCTCTGGCGACGCGTCCGCGGGTGGCGCGGGTCCGTTCCCGGTGGGACGGTCGGCCTGCGGCTGGCCGTGATGGCGATGATCGACGCCGTCGGCACCGGTGCCTTCCTCGCCGTCTCCGTCCCCTTCATCACCCGGTCCGTCGGGCTGTCCGAGGGCAAGCTCGGCCTCGGTCTGACCCTGTCCGCGGCCATCGCCCTGGCCACCGCGATCCCGATCGGCGTCCTCGCCGACCGGATCGGACCCAAGAAGGTCCTGGTCGGGGTCAGCCTGTGGCGGTGCGCCTGCTTCGTGGTGTACCCCTTCGTCCAGAACCTGTGGCAGTTCCTCACCGTGGTGTGTCTGCTCGGCCTGGTCGACAAGGCGGCGGCCCCCATGGAGCAGGCCCTGGTCGGGCAGGCCACCGAGACCGACGACCGGGTCCGGGTGGTGGCGGTCCTGCGGTCGCTGCGCAACGTCGGCTTCACCGTCGGCGCCCTGCTCGGCGGCATCGGGCTGCTCATCGACAACCGGGCCGGCTACGCGGTGATCCTGCTGCTCAACGCCGCCTCGTTCGCCGTGCTCGCGACGCTCGCGTCCCGGCTGCCGGTGCTCAGCGCGCCCGCCAAGAGCCTGCGCCGCCGCTTCTCGGTGAGCGTGCTGCGCGACGGGTCGTTCCTGTCGTTCACCGGGATCAACGCCGTGCTCACCATGCACATGACCCTGCTGAGCATCGGCATCCCGCTGTGGATCGTCGGGCACACCGAGGTCTCGTCCGCGGTGATCGCCCCGCTGGTCGCGGTCAACACCGTGCTCGCGGTCGCCCTCCAGGTGCGGGCCAGCCGGGACACGGAGACCATCGCCGGCGCCTCCCGCGCACTGGTGCGGGCCGGGGTCTCCCTCGCGCTGTGCTGTCTGCTGCTGACCGCGGCCCCGAAGCTGTCGGCGGTCCTGGCCGTCGGGGTGCTGCTGCTGGCCATGATCGCGCTGACCGGCGGCGAGCTGTGGCAGTCCGCCGGCGGCTGGGGCGGCTCCTATCTGCTGGCGGCCCCCGGCCAGGAGGGCGTCTACCTGTCGGTCTTCTGGCTCGGCGTGGCCATCCAGCAGATCGCCGCGCCGATCCTGGTCAGCCTGGTCGTCACCTCCGGCACCGTGGGCTGGACCGTGCTGGCCGCGCTGTTCGCCGTGTGCGGTTTCGCGGCGCCGGTCATCGGCCGCTGGGCGCAGGCCCGGGCGGACAGCCGACCGCAGCCGGAGCCGGAGCCGGCCCCGGCCACGTGACCGACCATCCCCGCAAACGGGCCCGTCATCCGGGCCGTCCCTCTGCTCACCCGTTGATCACGACCTGATCAGGTACACCCAAGGAGAATCATGTCTGTTCCGCTGTATGTCCCCGCAGGCGGCGGCGAGTACGTCGACATCCGGGACACGAAGAGGACCTACCTCAAGCTCACCACGCCCATGTCCAACGGTGAGTTCGGCTTCTTCGAGCACCACATGGCCCCGGAGGCCAAGGGTGCCGCCCCGCACATCCACAAAGAGTCCACCGAGATGTTCTACGTGGTGAAGGGTGAGATCGAGTTCACCATCGGTGACCAGAAGGTGGTCGGCGAGCCGGGCGCGTTCGCCTACGTCCCCAAGGGTGAGCCGCACGGCTTCACCAACCGGGGCAACGAGGACGCCACCCTGCTGATCATGTTCTATCCGATCTACGACCGTGAGGACTACTTCCGTGGTCTGGGGCGCCTGACGGCCAACGGCCGCAACCCCAGCCTGGAGGAGCTCCAGGAGCACATGGCCAAGTACGACCAGTTCATGTGCTGACCCGGTGACGAGCCGGCCGTCGACCCGCTGACCGCGGATCACGGAACCCGGATCACGGAACACGGGAACGGCCGGGGCCCGGCGGCGGAATCCGCCACCGGGCCCCGGCCCGCCGTCGTCACTCGGCCGCGTCGCCCTCGGGGTTGCGGAAGCGCCACTGCAACTGGCGTACCTGCTCGGCGAATTCCGGCACCGGGCCGACCACCTCCAGGCCGGGCACCACGTCCTGGACGGTCAGCGGGGCCAGCGGCGAGGTGACCGGCACACCCCACTGCGCCTTCCAGTCCCGGGCCTGCTGGGAGGAGCTGGCGTACACGATCCGGCCGAGCCCGGCCCAGCCGTGCGCGGCCGCGCACATCGGGCAGTGCTCGCCCGAGGTGTACACCGTCGCCGCGGCCCGCTCCTCGGGGCTCAGCTTGGTCGCCGCCCAGCGGGCCAGCTCGAACTCCGGGTGCGCGGTCGGGTCGCCCGTGGTGGTCTCGCGGTTGCGCTCCTCCGCGAGGATCGTGCCGTCGGCGCCGACCAGCACGGACCCGAACGGCCAGTCGCCGGCGTCCACCGCCTCGGCCGCCAGCTCCACACAGCGGCGCAGGTACGGACGTTCCGACTCGCTGATCACGGTCGTGTTCTCGGCGTCGCTCTCGGGAAGGCCGTGGGCGTCGAGGGTCACTGTCACTCCGTCTGTCGGGGGGATGGGTCGGCCGGTGTCAGGCACGGTGCGCGGCCACGGTGGCCAGCGCCTGCCACGCCACTTCGGGGCGCAGCGTCTCGTCCGGATCACCGTGGTACGGGTCGAGCAGCACGGTGTCGGCCCCGGCGCGGCGCAGCTGCTCCAGGTCCTCGAGAACCTGCTCGATCGTGCCCTCCCCGGCGCGGCGCTCGGGGTCGTCGATCGGCTTTTGTGTGATCCGGAGAAAGATACGCGGCGCCAAATCCGGAACGGGCCGGTCGAGCTCGGCTGAAATTCGCTTCAACCGTTCCAGCGCGTCATTGAACCAGGGCATCGTGAATCGCAGCGGATGCCACGGAAGACCCCGGCGGACGGCCCGGCGAATTGCCGCGTCACTGTTTCCGCCGATCCAGATCGGAATCTGTCCCGATCCGTAGTCGGCGTCGTTCTCCCAGGCCGTACGAAGGGTGTCCAGCACCTCGTCGGTCAGTGCGCCACGCCGGGAGAAGGGGACGCCGAGCGCCTCGAACTCCTCCTTGGCCCAGCCGACGCCGACCCCCAGGATCAGTCGGCCACCACTGAGTTGTTGCAGGTTGGCGGCCATGCGGGCGACCAGCAGGGGGTGCCGGTACGGGGCGATGAGGACGGTCGTGCCCAGCTTCACCCGGGTGGTGATCCCGGCCAGCCAGGCGAGTGTCGTGACAGGTTCGTAAAACGGGGCCGGATATTGCCGGGCGACATCCGGGGTGATGGCCACATGGTCCGAGACCATCAGCAGGTCGAAGCCGAGGCCTTCCACGGTTCTGGCCCACCGGGCGAGATTATCCGGATTTGTTCCGGGCCCGAAGTTGGGGACATTCACGCCTATCTGCATGAGCGTCAGACTAGCAAGATCTCAAGGGCTGGTGGGCGCCGAAAAGAAAGTGCCCGACCGTCCTGTGAACCGGTGATTCGAGGGGAGTTCCAGCGGTGTCCGGCAGGGTGGTGTCACCGCGGCGGCACGATCGGGACGTACGCAACAGAATGTGAGGAGACGCACCAAGTGGCGGTCCGTACGTCTGCCGCGGCGCCCACGGGGTAGGGCTGCGATTACCCGCAAGGACGCCGTACTCGACAAGGAGGCCCCTGGTGGTCGCTCCCGCACACCCGCGCTCCAAACCCGTGGCGCAGCCGCCGTCCCCCGCGCCCGAGCCGCACTTCTGCGTGTTCAGCGCGGAGGGTGCCTGCGCCGACATCCCGCTGACCAGCGAGGCGCCGCTGCCCGACGCGGAACCGCTGACCTGCGAGCCGCCGCTCGCCGAGGCGAGCCACCTGACCAGCGAGTCGGCGGCCTTCGAGCCGGACCTCGCGAGGCTGTAGATGAGGGCGCCCGGGCCGGCCGAACCGCCCTGCGAGGACCTGTCCCGTCTCGCCGAGCTGCACGGCGTCGCCACCTCCTACAGTCCGTCCCCGGACCGTACGGTCGCCGCCTCGGCCACCGCTCTCACCCTCGCCCTGGCCGCCCTGGGCGTCGACGCGAGCCGCCCCGCGGCCGCCCTGGCCGCCCGCGAGCGCGCGCTGCGCGACCAGCTGCTGCCGCCGACGGTGGTCAGCTGGAGCGGCGCCCCGCCCGCGGCCCTCGAGAACCTGCCCGGCGGCACTCGGCTGCGGATCGAGACCGAACAGGGCGAGACCCGCTCCTCCGCCACCCGACTCCCGCCCGGCGTCCACCGCTTGACCGCGACCGCGCCCGACGGCCGGACGGCCGAGGCCCACCTGGTCGCCGCCCCCGCCCGGCTCCCCGCCCCGGCCGGCCGCTCCCACGGGCTCCTCGTCCAGCTCTACTCCCTGCTCTCCCAGCGCTCCTGGGGCATGGGCGACCTCGGTGACCTCGCCGAACTCACCGCCTGGGCCGGCCGGGCGCTCGGCGCCGGCTTCGTCCAGGTCAACCCGCTGCACGCGGCGGTACCCGGCGCCCCCACCGACCCCTCGCCCTACCGGCCCTCCTCGCGGCGCTTCCCCGACCCGGTGCACCTGCGGGTCGAGGACGTGCCCGAGTACGCCCACGTCACCGACCGCGAGGCGGTGCGGTCGCTGGCCGAGCGGGCCGGACGGCTGCGCGAGGCGGTGCTGGACAAGGATGAGCTGATCGACCGGGACGCCGTGTGGGAGCTCAAGCGGGAGGCGCTGGAGCTGGCGCGCGAGGTGCCGCTGGGGCCCGGACGACGGGCCGCCTACGCCGACTTCCTCGCCGAGGAGGGCCAGGCGCTGGAGGACCACGCGACCTGGTGCGCGCTGGCGGAGGTGCACGGCTCGGACTGGAGCCGCTGGCCGGCCGGGCTGCGCGACCCCCGGTCCGCACAGACCGCCCGGGCCCGCGCGGAGCTGATGGACCGCGTCGACTTCCACTGCCGGCTCGCCTGGCTCACCGACGCCCAGCTCGTCGCCACCCAGCGGGCCGCCCGGGAGGCCGGGATGCCCGTCGGGGTCGTCCACGACCTCGCGGTGGGCGTGCACCCCCAGGGCGCCGACGCCTGGGCGCAGCAGGAGTACTTCGCCGCCGGGATGTCGGTCGGCGCACCGCCGGACGCCTTCAACGCGCGCGGCCAGGACTGGGGGCTGCCGCCCTGGCGCCCGGACCGGCTCGCCGAGTCCGGCTACGCCCCCTACCGGCGCCTGCTGAAAGCCCTCTTCCGCTACGCCGGCGCGCTGCGCATCGACCACGTCATGGGCCTGTTCCGGCTCTGGTGGGTCCCCCAGGGACACCCGCCGACCGAGGGCACGTACGTCCGCTACGACGCCGAGGCCATGCTCGCGATCCTGGTGCTGGAGGCCTCACGGGCCGGGGCGGTCGTCATCGGCGAGGACCTCGGCACGGTGGAGCCCGGCGTCCGCGAGACGCTGCGCGAGCGCGGGGTGCTCGGCACGTCGGTGCTCTGGTTCGAGCGGGACTGGGAGGGCGACGGCCGGCCGCTGCCGCCGGAACACTGGCGCGCCGACTGCCTCGCCACCGCCACCACCCACGACCTGCCCTCCACCGCCGCCCGCCTGACCGGCGAGCACGTCGAACTCCGGCACCGCCTCGGGCTGCTGACCCGCACACTCGCGGAGGAACGCGCGGAGGCGGCGGCGGACACGGGGGAGTGGCTGGAGCTGCTGTCCCGCCTCGGGCTGCTGCACGGCACCGGCGGCGGCCACGGCACCTCGACGGAGGAGGCCGAGGTGCAGGCCGTGCACCGGTTCCTGCTGCGCACCCCGGCCCGGCTGGTGGGGGTCTGGCTGCCGGACGCCGTGGGGGACCGGCGTCCGCAGAACCTGCCCGGCACCTGGGACCAGTACCCCAACTGGCGGCTGCCGATCGCCGACGCGGACGGCAGACCGGTCACCCTGGAGTCCCTGGCCGGCTCACCCCGGCTGCACGCCTTGATGGAGGTGCTGCGCCAGTCGGCGCCGGGAAGCGGGGCGGGGTGACGGGCGTGGGGCGGGCCTATCCACCCCCCGGACGAGCGGCCCCGACCCGGGTTGGATATTTTGGCACCGTGGACAAGAAGAACGCCCTGCGCGCCGGTGCCCTGGCTGCCGGTACGACGCTGATGATGCTGCTCATGACGTCTCCCGCGCTCGCGCTCACCCGCGACGACGGCGACGACCCCGGTCCGGGCCTGAGCGTCATGGAGACGCTGGGCCTCTTCGTCGTGGCCCCGCTCGTGATCTTCGCGGTCATCGCGGGCCTGGTGATGGTCCTGGACCGGTCCACCGACCGCGTGCCGAGGACGAAGACCAAGGCTCCCGTGAAGGCGAAGGCCGGAGCCTGACCGAGCCGAGGGCCGACGCGGCCTGACAGCTCACCGCACGTTCCCCGAGGGCGCCGCCCCCGCCCACGTACGCGCACCAAGCCGTACGTGGGCGAGGCCGGCGCCCTCGGCGTGTCCGGGCGTCGGCGCGGCCCAGGGAGCGCGGGGCCGTGTCCCCGGCGGAGCGGTCAGTGCGGGGGTGCCTGGGTGCCGGCCAGCAAGTGGCGCAGCAGCTCGGCCAGTTGGGTGGTCTGTTCGTCGCTGAGGACGGACATCGCCTGGGTCTCGGCGGCGAGGCCGGCGCCGACCGCCTCGTCCAGGACGGTCAGCCCCTTGTCGGTGAGGGTGACCTGGAGGCCCCGGCGGTCGTGCGGGTCGGGGGAGCGGCGCAGCAGGCCCGCGCGCTCCAGTTTGTCGAGGCGGCCGGTCATGCCGCCGGTGGTGAGCATGAGCGCCCCGGAGAGCTCGCGGGGCGAGAGGGTGTAGGGCTCGCCGGCGCGGCGCAGGGTGGCCAGGACGTCGAACTCGCCGCGTGAGATGCCGTAGGGGGCGTAGGCCCGTTCCATGCGGTCGCCCATGGCGCGTGACAGCCGGAAGATCCGTCCGAAGACCTCCATCGCCCGGGTGTCGAGGTCGGGCCGCACGGTGCCCCACTGCTCGATGATCGCGTCGACGGGGTCCCTCGGGGGCTGCTGCGGCGTGGCGTTCATGGGAGGAGTATCGGTCCGCGGACCGGTCGCCCGCAAGAAAGTAGCTTGCGGGAAAGCAGCTTGCGAAAAAGTGGCTTAGCGCTAAGCTTCTTCCAAGCAAGCCACTCCGAAGGGACCCGGCCATGACCCGCCCCGCGACCGTTCTGCTCACCGCTCTGGCCCCGATCTCCTGGGGCACCACCTACGCCGTCACCACCGAGTTCCTGCCCGCAGACCGCCCCCTGTTCACCGGGCTGCTGCGCGCCCTGCCCGCCGGGCTGCTGCTGCTCGCGTTCGCCCGGGTGCTGCCGAAGGGCATCTGGTGGGGCAAGGCGGCGGTGCTCGGCGCCCTGAACATCGGGGCCTTCTTCCCGCTGCTGTTCCTGTCGGCGTACCGGCTGCCGGGCGGCATGGCCGCGGTCGTCGGCTCGGTGGGGCCGCTGCTCGTCGTGGGACTGTCGGCGCTGCTGCTGGGGCAGCGGCCGACCGCGCGGAGTGTGCTCACCGGGGTCGTGGCGGCGTTCGGTGTCAGTCTCGTCGTGCTGAGGGCGGCCGGGGCGCTCGACGTGGTGGGTGTGCTCGCGGCCTTCGCCTCGGCGGCGTCGATGTCCGCCGGGACCGTGCTGACCAAGCGGTGGGGCCGGCCCGAGGGGGTGGGGCCGCTCGCGCTGACCGGCTGGCAGCTGACCGCGGGCGGGCTGCTCATCGCACCGCTCGCGCTGCTGGTCGAGGGGGCGCCGCCCGCGCTCGACGGCCGGGCGGTCGGCGGCTACCTCTATCTGGCGCTGGCCAACACGGCGGTGGCGTACTGGCTCTGGTTCCGCGGCATCGGCCGGCTCAGCGCCACCCAGGTCACCTTCCTCGGACCGCTCTCCCCGCTGACTGCGGCGATCGTCGGCTGGGCGGCGCTCGGGCAGACGCTCACCGCGGTCCAGCTGGCCGGGATGGCGGTGGCGTTCGGGGCGACCGTGGCCGGGCAGCTCGGGCAGCTCGGGCAGGGCGAGGCGCGCGGGGTGGCGCGCACGACCCGATCATTCGGTTTCCCTGAGAGGAACGCTCGAAAGGACTCGATGGACGTGACAGGTCCGGCGCTGCGACGGTAGCTCCACCGAGATCACGCCCGCCCCTGAGCACGGGCGAGGGGCGCCCGGTGTCACACCGGGCGCCCCTCGCCGTCGTACCGGCTACTGGGCCGCCGCGTCCGCGGCCTGGGCCCTCAGGGCGCGTTCCACGCCCGCGCGGGACTCCGAGACCAGGCGGCGCAGGGCCGCGTTGGGCTCGGCGGAGGCCAGCCAGGCGTCCGTCTTGTCCAGGGTCTCCTGGGAGACCTGGATGGTCGGGTAGAGGCCGACCGCGATCTGCTGGGCGATCTCGTGCGAGCGAGCGTCCCAGATGTCCTTCAGGACCTCGAAGTACCGGTCCGTGTACGACGCGAGCAGCTCGCGCTGGCCGGTCTGGACGAAGCCCGCGATGACGGCCTCCTGAACGGCGTTCGGGAGCTTGTCGGACTCGATGACCTGCGCCCAGGCCTCGGCCTTCGCCTCCGCGGTCGGGCGGGCGGCACGGGCGGTGGCCGCGTGCCGCTCGCCGGCCGCCGTCCGGTCCCGCTCGTACTCGGCCGCGATCTCCGCCTCGTCGTAGCGGCCGGCCGACGCGAGGCGCTCCACCAGCGCCCAGCGCAGTTCGGTGTCGACGGCCAGGCCCTCGATCGTCTGCGAGCCGTCCAGCAGGGCCTCCAGGAGGTCCAGCTGCTCCGGCGTACGGGCCGTCGCGGCGAACGCCCGCGCCCACGCCAGCTGGTGGTCGCTGCCGGCCGCGGCCGACCGCAGGTGCGCCAGCGTGGCGTCCGTCCAGCGGGTCAGCAGCGTCTCCCGGGCGGCCGGGGCGGCGTACAGCTCGATCGCGAGCTTCACCTGGCGGTGCAGGGACTGCACGACACCGATGTCCGACTCCTTGCCGATGCCGGACAGGACCAGGGACAGGTAGTCGCGGGTGGCCAGTTCGGCGTCGCGGGTCATGTCCCAGGCCGAGGCCCAGCACAGGGCCCGGGGCAGGGAGGACTCGAAGTCACCGAGGTGCTCCGTGACGAAGGCCAGGGACCGCTCGTCGAGACGGACCTTGGCGTACGACAGGTCGTCGTCGTTGAGGAGCACGACCGCCGGGCGGCGCTTGCCGACCAGCTGCGGTACGGCCGTCAGTTCGCCGTCGACGTCCAGCTCGACGCGCTCGTCGCGGACCAGCTTGCCGCTGGTGTCGTCGAGCTCGTACAGGCCGACCGCGATGCGGTGCGGGCGCAGGGTCGGCTCGCCCTTGGCGCCCGCGGGGAGCGCCGGGGCCTCCTGGCGGATGGCGAAGGAGGTGATGACGCCGTGCTCGTCCGTCTCGATCTCGGGGCGGAGGACGTTGATGCCGGCCGTCTGGAGCCACTTCTGCGACCAGGTGCCCAGGTCACGCCCGGAGGTCTCCTCCAGCGCGCCCAGCAGGTCGGACAGGCGGGTGTTGCCGAAGGCGTGGCGCTTGAAGTACGCCTGCACACCCGCGAAGAACTCGTCCATGCCGACGTACGCCACGAGCTGCTTCAGGACGCTGGCGCCCTTGGCGTAGGTGATGCCGTCGAAGTTGACCAGGACGTCGTCGAGGTCGCGGATGTCGGCCATGATCGGGTGCGTGGAGGGCAGCTGGTCCTGGCGGTACGCCCACGTCTTCATGGAGTTGGCGAACGTGGTCCACGAGTGCGGCCAGCGGCTGCCCGGCGCGTACGCCTGGCAGGCGATGGAGGTGTAGGTGGCGAACGACTCGTTCAGCCACAGGTCGTTCCACCACTCCATGGTGACCAGGTCGCCGAACCACATGTGGGCCAGCTCGTGCAGGATCGTCTCCGCGCGGACCTCGTACGCGGCGTCGGTGACCTTCGAGCGGAAGACGTACTGGTCCCGGATGGTGACCGCGCCGGCGTTCTCCATCGCGCCCGCGTTGAACTCCGGCACGAACAGCTGGTCGTACTTCTTGAACGGGTACGCGTAGTCGAACTTCTCCTGGAACCAGTCGAAGCCCTGCCGCGTCACCTCGAAGATCGCGTCCGAGTCGAGGTACTCGGCGAGTGAGGGGCGGCAGTAGATGCCGAGCGGGACGGACTGGCCGTCCTTCTCGTACACGCTGTGCACCGAGTGGTACGGGCCGACGATGAGCGCCGTGATGTACGACGAGATCCGCGGGGTCGGCTCGAAGACCCAGACGTCGTCCTTCGGCTCCGGGGTGGGGGAGTTGGAGATGACCGTCCAGCCGGTCGGCGCCTTCACCGTGAACTGGAAGGTCGCCTTCAGGTCCGGCTGCTCGAAGGAGGCGAAGACGCGGCGGGCGTCCGGCACCTCGAACTGGGTGTACAGGTAGGCCTGCTGGTCGACCGGGTCGACGAAGCGGTGCAGGCCCTCGCCGGTGTTGGTGTAGGCGGCGTCGGCCGCCACGCGCAGGACGTTACGGCCCTCAAGCAGCCCCGGCAGGGCGATCCGGGAGTCCTTGAAGACCTCCGCGGGGTCGAGCGTCTCGCCGTTGAGCGTCACCTCGTGGACGGTCGGGGCCACCAGGTCGATGAACGACTCCGCGCCGCTCTCGGCGACGTCGAAGCGCACCGTGGTGACAGACCGGTAGGTACCGCCCTCTTGCGCGCCGGAGAGGTCGAGATCGATCTCGTACGACTCGACGGTGAGCAGCTGCGCCCGCTGCTGTGCCTCTTCGCGAGTCAGGTTTGTGCCAGGCACGCGGTCATCTCCTCGTTATGTGTCGGTTCGGCGGTCCGGTCATCCTTCCACGGGTCCCGCACCGAACGCGATGTCCAAAACCCGCCGGTGACCGGCGCGGACATCCGTGAGCGTGGGAGCCATGACCACCTACATCGCACGTCCCCTCACCCCCGCGACCCTGAAGGAGCTCCGCTCCACGGACGACGCGGGGCGCCGGACGGTTCCCGTGACCGACGAGGAGGGCGGGGCGCCCCTCAGGTGCTGTCTGCGGCGCAGCGCGCCGGGGGAGCGGATCGCCCTGGTCTCGTACGCCCCCCTGCGGCGCTGGGCCGCCGAGACGGGCGCCGAGCCGGGTGCCTACGACGAGCAGGGCCCCGTCTTCCTCCACGCCGAGGAGTGCGCGGGGCCGCGGGGGCATGAAGCGCACGAGGGGCACGAGGGGCACGAGGGGTACGCCTTCGACAACGACCACCGGACCGTGCGGCGGTACTCCGCCGACGGGCACATCCTGGGGGGCGAGCTGGTGCAGAGACTCGACGACGAGGCCTTCCGGGCCGCGTTCGACGACCCGGCCGTGGCGCTCGTCCACGTCCGGGCCGTCGAGTACGGCTGCTTCCTCTACGAGGTCCGCAGGCCTCGGAGCTGATGTCCCGCGGCGCCCCGGGGGCCCGCCGTCTCAGGCGGCCTCGCGCCGCGCCGCCGACCGGGACAGCAACTGGTAGGCGTGGGCCGCCGACACCAGGGTCGTGTGCCGGTGCCAGCCGGGGAACGAGCGGCCCTCGAAGTCGAGCAGGCCGTAGTGCTCGCCCAGGGCGGTGACGGTCGCCAGGGTGCCGGTGTGCAGCTCGGCCAGCGCGAGCAGGTCGGCCATCCGGTGCCCGGGCAGGTTGGTCAGCCAGACGCGGTCCAGGCGCTGCCGGCCGGTGTTCCACTCGGCGAACACCCGGCCGGCCGAGGAGAGCCGGCCGCCGCCCGGGCGCAGCCCCACGATCTCGGTCGGGCTGGAGATGACCTGGACGCGGCGCAGGCGGCCGTCGGACCCCGTGGTCACCGCCGCGTCCGGGTGCCGGGTGCCGCCCTGGAGCAACAGCTGGCGGGCGGAGACCGGGGGCGCGGGCTCCCGGTGGGCGCGGGCCCCGCCCGGCTCCGGGCTGAGCGGCAGCTGACCGCTCACCGCGAGGACGAAGCCGTGCCCCCGCCCGTGCAGCCGTTCGACCAGCGGGCGGACATCGGTGACGGTGGTCAGGTCCGCGACGACGGGCGCCCGCACCACACCGGGCTGGGCGGCCAGGCTCTCGACGAGGTCCAGGGCCTGCGCCCACAGGGCCTGCGACGAGGACCCCGCCGGGATGCGCGCCCGCCGGCGCAGCTCCTCGTCGGCCGTCCAGCGCTCCGGCAGGTGCAGGCGCCAGTCGACCGGCACCTGCCCGGCGTCTCCGGCCAGGAAGAGACCCAGGCCCAGCTGGCAGTTGACGGTCCGGCCCTGTTCCCGGACGAACCGGCGGTGCACCCCCGCCGAGTGGGCGCCGCGCTTGGGCAGTACCGCCGGTGCGAGGGTCCAGGCGCGGGTGTCCATCCGCTCGCCCGCCCAGGCCGTCAGCTCGCGCCGGGTGGCCTCCCACTCCCAGGGGCTCGCGTTCACGAACTGCTGGAGCGACTGCGACGCGGTGGGCGAGGACGTCACCGTCTCGGCCATCCGCCGTACGGACTTCTTGCCCGGGGTGGCGAGCAGGCCGTGCAGATAGACATGACCCCAGCGCTGCTGGTCCGTGCGGGGCAGGTGCTCGAACAGCCGCCCGGTGAAGTCGGCGAACCCGGCGCCCCTCTCCCGCCTGCTCCGTCGCGCGACGGCCGCCTCGTACGCCTCCCACAGGCCACGCACATCGCGTGCCTCCCGGATGTCCCGGACTTCTCGAATCGCTGACACTCCATCCCCCTCGGCGCGGTGCGATCCAGTGAACACCAAAAGCATAAAGAACGTTTGCTTTGTTTCGCGCCAAGTCTGCACTACTTTGGCGAGTCCACACCTCCCCACCCCCCTCACCAGGGGCAATGTCGAAGCCAGACCTGAGGAGGAAGAGAGTCGATCCATGCAGGACAGAGCCGCACGAACCCACGACGCCCTGATCCACGCCGCGGCGGTGGAGTTCGACACCCGGGGGTACGAGGGGGCCTCGCTCTCCCGGATCAGCAAGCGGGCAGCCGCCTCGATGGGGGCGCTGACCTTCCACTTCGGCACCAAGGGGGAACTCGCCGAAGCGGTGCGGGCGGCCGGCCGGGACGCCGTCGCCCCCGTCGTGCGCGGCGCGCTCAGCGCCCCCGCGGCCCCGCTGGAGGCCCTGGCGAACCTGACGGTCGCCGTGGTGCGGCTGCTGGAGCACGACGTGGCCACCCGTGCGGCGGCCCGGCTGGAGCGCGACGGCCCGCCCGGGGGACAGGGCGCGCGGCTGGTGCCGGGGTGGGCCGAGGGGGTGCGGCTCCTGCTGGAGCGCGCGGCGGCCGCCGGCGACCTGCGGCCCGGGGTGCCGACGGACACCGCCGCGCTGCTGCTGACCTGGCTGGTCGAGGGCAGCCGGGTGGACCCCGGCGGTGGCGCCGGCGGCCACGCCGACCAGGTGTGGGACCTGGTGCTGCACGGGCTGGGCGCGGACCCGCCACCGCGGTGAGGGGAACGGAGGAGGGGCCCCGGGATCGGCATCCCGGGGCCCCTCCTCCGTCCCCCCCACGGTCCGTCACGCCGGCTGTCAGGCCGCCGCGGCCAGCTCCCGCTGCACGTCCGCCAGCGAGCGGTTCTTCGTCTCCGGCACCTTGCGGACCACGAAGACGACGGCACCCGCGGACACCGCGGCGAAGAACCAGAACACCCGGCTCTCCCCGACCAGGTCGGCGGCCGGCAGGAACATCTGCCCGACCACGAGATTGGCCGCCCAGTTCACCAGCGCGCACACCGCGCCGCCACGCGCCCGGGACTCGGGCGGGAACAGCTCCGCCGCCAGGATCCAGAACACCGGGCCGAGCCCGACCGCGAAGGCGGCCACATAGCCGACCATGCAGACGAGCGCCGTCGCGTTGGTCACCGGGCCCGACGGCAGACCGAGCACCACCCCCAGGGCGAGCAGGGCCAGCGCCATGCCGCCGAGCGAGAACAGCAGCAGCGGACGCCGTCCGGCCCGGTCGATCAGCGGCACCGCGGCGACGGTCGCCGCCACGTTCACGGCACCGATCACCACCGAGTAGGTGATGGAGTCCGCCGCGGGCAGCCCGGCCCGGGACATGATGCTGGGCGCGTAGTAGATGACGCTGTTGATGCCGCCGAACTGCTGCACGGCCGCCAGCGTCACCCCGATCACCAGCGCGGGCCGGGTCCCCGGGGCGCTCAGCGACCCGGCTGGTGTGCGTGCCGTCCGCCCGCGCAGCCACTCCGGGCTCTCCGGGATCGCCAGGGTGCCCAGCAGCATCGCGACGGACGGGACGAGACCGACGGCGAACATGGCCCGCCAGTCGGCGCTGCCCGCGAACCAGAGGTTGATCAGGTACGACACCAGGATGCCCACGGTGAGCAGGATCTGGTTGGCCGTCACCAGGCGGCCGCGCAGCCGGGGCGGGGCGATCTCGGCGAGGTACAGCGGCACCACCGTGGACGCGCCGCCCACCGCGAGGCCGAGCACCGCGCGGGCGGCGAGCAGCATCGCGAAGCCGTTCGCCAGCACGGCCGCCAGCAGCCCCAGCGTGAAGGTCAGCGCGATCGCCACCAGCACCTTCTTGCGCCCGAAGCGGTCGGCAGGCCGTCCGCTGGCCAGCGCGCCCACGGCGGCGCCCAGCAGCAGCGCCGAGATGACGGCGCCCTCCTCGAAGGAGTCGAGCCCGAAGTCGGTTCGGATGAAGAGCAGGGCACCCGAGATCACTCCCGTGTCGAAGCCGAACAGCAGTCCGCCGAGCGCGACGACGGCGGTGCTCAGGCCGAGCCGGGCGGGCGGGGGACCGTGGACGGCCGGGGCCGCGGCCGGGGCGGCCGGTGGGTGGGGTGCGTCGAGCATCGTCGCCTTCCTCGGCTTGGGGTCTGTGGAGGGGATGGGACGGCGTATCAGGCGCGGGTGAGCAGCAGCCCGGGGTCGTTCAGGAGGGCCGCGGTGTCCGCGAGGACGCGGGAGCCGAGTTCGCCGTCGACGAGCCGGTGGTCGAAGGACAGGGCCAGGGTGGTGACCTGGCGCGGGACCACCTTGCCGCGGTGCACCCAGGGGCGTTCGCCGATGGCGCCGAGCGCGAGGATCGCCGACTCCCCGGGGTTGAGGATCGGGGTGCCGGTGTCGATGCCGAACACGCCGATGTTGGTGAGGGTCACCGTGCCGCCGCGCAGCGCCGCGGGCGGGGTCCGGCCCTCCTTCGCCGTGGTGGTCAACTCCTCCAGCGCGGCCGCGAGTTCGGGCAGGGTCATCCGGTCGGCGTCGGTGACCGTGGGGACCAGCAGACCGCGCGGGGTGGCGGCCGCGACGCCCAGGTTGATCCGGTGCTTGAGCACGATCTCCTGGCGCTCCTCGTCCCAGGAGGCGTTGATCTCCGGGTTGCGTCGCACGGCGACCAGGAACGCCCTGGCCGCGAGCAGCAGCGGGCCGACCCGCCGCCCCGCCATGTCCGGGTGCCGCTTGAGCCGCCGGACCAGTTTCATGGTCCGGGTGACGTCGACCGTCACGAACTCCGTGACGTGCGGCGCGGTGAAGGCGCTGGCCACCATGGCCCGTGCGGTGGCGCGGCGGACCCCGGTGACGGGGATGCGGGTCTCGTGATCGGCGGGGGCCGCCGCGGGCGCGGTGGCCGCGGTGGCCGCGGTGGCCTCGACGTCCTCGGCAGGGGACCGCGGCACCCCGGACCGGTCGGCCCCGGCCGCCGTCCGCACGTCCGCCCGCGTCACGTCCCCGCGGGGCCCGGTGGGCACGACCGCGGCCAGGTCCACGCCCAGCTCCTTGGCGAGCTTGCGCACCGGCGGTTTGGCGAGGGGGAGGGCGGGGGCGGCTGCCACCGGCGCCGCCGGGCCGCTCCCGGCACGGCGCGGACGGCGCCGGGAGGCGGAGTCGGGCGCGGCACCGTAGCCGACCAGGACCGGGGTGCGGGCCGCCGGCCCGGCCACGGCCTCCGGCTCGGCCGCGGCCGTCGTCGTCACCCTGATGATGGGCGTGCCCACGTCCACCGTGGCGCCCTCGGGGAAGCACAGCTCGTGCACCACCCCGTCGTAGGGGATGGGCAGTTCGACCGCGGCCTTGGCGGTCTCGACCTCGCACACCACCTGCCCGTCCGTGACGCGGTCACCGGGGGCGACCGACCAGCGGATGATCTCGGCGTCCTGGAGGCCCTCGCCCACATCGGGCATCCGGAACTCCCGCAGGGCGTTGTCCGTCATCGTCTGCCTCTCCTCAGTACGCGAGCGCGCGGTCGACGGCGTCGAGCACACGGTCGATCCCGGGGAGGTACTCCTCCTCCAGCCGGGACGGCGGATACGGGGTGTGCCAGCCGCCGACCCGCAGGACCGGCGCCTGGAGGTGGTAGAAGCACCGCTCGGTGACGTGCGCGGCGATCTCCGCGCCCGCGCCGAAGAACACCGGGGCCTCGTGCGCGACCACCAGCCGCCCGGTGCGCCGCACCGAGTCCTGGAGGGTGTCGAAGTCCAGCGGCGAGACCGACCGCAGGTCGACGACCTCCAGCTGCCGGCCCTCCTCCTCGGCCGCCACGGCGGCCGCGTCCAGGCAGGTGCGCACCATCGGCCCGTAGGCGGCCAGCGTCAGGTCGGTGCCCGCGCGGACCACCCGCGCCCGGTGGGCGGGGGCCGCGGGGGAGCCGGTGTCGACCTCGCCCTTGTCGTAGTAGCGGCGTTTCGGCTCGAAGAAGATCACCGGGTCGTCGCAGGCGACGGCCTCCCGCAGCATCCAGTAGGCGTCGGCGGGGGTCGCCGGTGACATCACCCGCAACCCCGCCACGTGCGCGAACAGCGCCTCCGGCGACTCGGAGTGGTGCTCGACCGCGCCGATGCCACCGCCGTAGGGGATGCGGATGACGACCGGGAGCCTGACCTTGCCCAGGGAGCGGGCGTGCATCTTGGCCAGCTGGGTGACGATCTGGTCGTAGCCGGGGAAGACGAAGCCGTCGAACTGGATCTCCACCACCGGGCGGTAGCCGCGCAGCGCGAGGCCGATCGCGGTGCCGACGATGCCGGACTCGGCGAGCGGGGTGTCGATCACCCGGGCCTCGCCGAAGTCCTTCTGCAGGCCGTCGGTCACCCGGAACACCCCGCCGAGCCGGCCGACGTCCTCCCCCATGACGAGGGTCTTGGGGTCCTCGGCCAGCACGTCGCGCAGGGCGGTGTTGAGGGCGGTCACCAGCGTCATACGGGTCGCTGTCATGGATCAGCCCTCCTCGGCGAAGGACGCCTGATAGGCGGCGAACTCGGCACGTTCCCGGTCCACGCCCGGATGCGCCTCGGCGTAGACGTGGTCGAAGAGCGCGTCGGGCGCGGGGGAGGGCATGGTCCGTACGCCCTCCCGCACCTGGGCGGCCAGCGCCTCCCCCTGGGCCGAGACCTCGGCGAAGAAGGCGTCGTCGGCGGCGCCCTCGCGGCGCAGCAGCCGTTCCAGGCGCAGCAGCGGGTCCTTGGCGCGCCAGCTCTCCACCTCGGCCGCGTCCCGGTAGCGGGTCGGGTCGTCGGAGGTGGTGTGGGCGCCCATGCGGTAGGTGAACGCCTCGATCAGGTACGGCCCCCGGCCCGCGCGGACATGCTCCAGCGCGGCCCGGGTCACGGCGAGCACGGCCAGCACGTCGTTGCCGTCCACCCGCACACCGGGGAAGCCGAAGCCCTGGGCGCGCTGGTACAGCGGCACCCGGGTCTGGCGCTCGTTGGGCTCGGAGATGGCCCACTGGTTGTTCTGGCAGAAGAACACGACCGGCGCGTCGTACACGGCGGCGAAGTTGAACGCCTCGGCGACATCGCCCTGGCTGGCGGCACCGTCCCCGAAGTAGGCGACGACCGCGTTCTCCGAGCCGTCCTTGGCCATGCCCCACGCGTAGCCGGTGGCGTGCAGGGTCTGCGAGCCGATGACGAGGGTGTAGAGGTGGAAGTCGTGCGCGTCGGGGTCCCAGGCGCCGTTGTCCACGCCCCGGAACAGCCGCAGCAGCGCCAGCGGATCCACCCCGCGCCCCAGCGCGACGGCGTGCTCCCGGTAGCTCGGGAACACCCGGTCGCCCTCGGCCAGCGCCCGCACCGACCCGACCTGGGCCGCCTCCTGCCCGAGCAGCGAGGGCCACAGCCCGAGTTCACCCTGCCGCTGGAGCGTGACGCCCTCCGCGTCGAAGCGGCGGGCGAGCGCCATGTCCCGGTACAGGGACCGCAGTTCACCGGCGTCCAGCTCGATCGCGTACTCCGGGTGCGGCACCCGCTCACCGTCGGGGTCGAGCAGCCGTATGCCGTCGCCGCTCATCGCCCGCCGCCGATGCCGAGCCCGTCCATCGCCGCCGCCACGGCCTTGACCAGGGAGGAGGCCCGCTTGTCGTCGGGACCGAGCGCGATGAGCCGGTTCATCACGTACGACACCCCGGCCGCCGCGCGCGGCCACGCCTGGTTGGCGGAGCCGCCGGCGCCGTCGTGGCCGAAGGAGTCGCCGTCCACGGTCGGTCGCGGGTTGGTGCGCAGCCGGTAGCCGCCGCCCCCGTACACCATCGGTACCCCGATCAGCTGGTCGACCTTGCTGACATAGGGGGCGCGGGCCTCGTCCAGCAGCCGGCGCGACAGCAGCAGGGGCGGCTCGTCGGCGGGACGGGCCGCGTCCTGGGCGAGGGCGCCGTACAGCGTGGCGAAGCCGCGGGCGGAGCCGTAGGCGTTGGCGGCCGGGACGAGGCCGAAGCGGCGGGCCGGGCGGTTCCAGATCTCCTCGTCCTCGGGGAAGGGGACCGGGTTCTGCCAGATCCGCTGGGTGAGCGGGTCCTCGCTGGTGAAGTAGCCGGTGAACTGGTCACGGAAGCCCGTGCCGTACTCGGTGCGGGCCACCCGGGACTCCTGCTCGGGGGTGATGCCGAAGGAGACGTCGACGCCGAGCGGCCCGGCCACCTCCTCGGCGAAGAACCGGTCCAGGCGCCGGCCGTCGGCTCGCCGGATCACCTCGCCGATGATCCACCCGGTCGCCCACGGCCCGTACAGGATCCCCTCGGCCCGCGGGTCGGCCTCCGGCTCCTGGTCGGCCAGCAGCTTGGCCATGGCCTCCGGGTCGCTCAGGTCGTCCTGGGAGAGCGGGGCGGCCACGGCGGGCATCCGCGCGGTGAAGGTCACCACCTCCCGCACGGTGATGCCGGCCTTGCCCTTGGCGGCGAACTCCGGCCAGTAGTGGGCGACCGGCTTGTCCAGCTCCACCACACCCCGGTCGACGAGCACCAGCAGCGCGGTCGCCAGGATGCCCTTGCTGCCGGAGAACACGAGCTGGAGCGTGTCGCCGTCCCAGGCCCGCCCCGTGGTGGGATCGGCGGGACCGCCCCACAGATCGACCACGAGTTCGCCGTCCAGCGTCACGGCGAGGGCGGCACCCTGCTCGTCGCGCTCGGCGAAGTTGCGGGCGAACTCCTCGCGGACGGATTCAAAACCCGGAGCCACGTGGCCGGATATGACGGTTTCCGATGATATTTCGCTCGACGTGGGGGGTGCGGACACGGTTGCGGACATGGCAGATCTCCGATCGACAGATGAGTTCGGTTGCTTCAGCCCAGGCGGTCGTTTCCGCTCAGGCGGTTGCTTCGGCTCAGGCGGGCACGGCCGTGAGGGCCGGGAGGGTCAGCCGCAGCGCCTCCTCGACCTCCCCGCACACCGCGCCGACGTAGTCCCGGATACGCGGCCGGCCCTGCGCGGCGGTGCCCCCGTGCGGACCGACGACCACGGTGTAACCACCGGCGGCGCGCCCCGCGAGCAGGCCCAGTTCCGCGTCCTCGAAGACGATCGCGGCCCGCGGGTCCACGCCGAGCCGGGCCGCGGCCAGCAGGTAGCCCTCCGGGTCGGGCTTGCCGCGGGCCACGTCGTCGGCGCTGACCAGCACCCGCGGCAGCGGCAGCCCGGCCGCGGCCATCCGCCGCAGGGCCAGCTCCCGGCCCGCCGAGGTGACCAACGCCCAGCGCTCGGGCGGCAGTTCGGCCAGCAGCTCGGCCGCCCCCGGCAGGGCGACCGTGCCCCGGGTGTCGGCGATGTCCTGCGCCACCAGCCAGGCCGTCTCCGCCGCCACGTCGGTGCCCGGCGGGGCGTGCTCGGCGACCGTCTCGGCGGTGCGCTGCCCGTGCGCGCCGGCCAGGATCACGGCCGGGTCGAGCCCGTGGCGCTCGGCGAACCTGTGCCAGGTCCGCTCCACCGCCGCGGTGGAGTCGATGAGCGTGCCGTCCATGTCGAACAGCAGCGCCTGCGCTGTCACTACGATGGCCATGTCCCCGCCGTTCCTGCGTAGTCGGTGCGACGGCCGTACGCGCGCTCCGTCAGCGCCCGCAGCCGTCCCAGGTCGGCGGCGAGCCGGTCCGGGTCGCCGCCGCGATGGTCGTTCTCCAGCACCAGCGCCCGTACGGGCACGGCGTGTTCGGCCAGGGCCCCGAGGGTGCCGGTGACATCGCCGTCACCGTCGCCGAGCAGCGGGGTGCCGCCGTCGCCGTCCGGGCCGTCCTTCACATGCACCTGGTCGGCCAGCAGCCGGCCGGCCCTCGCCACCAGGGCCCGCGGATCCACGCCCGCGGCACGGGGGTTGTAGGTGTCCAGGAGCAGCCGGAAGGCGGGCGACGCGACCTCCTCCGCGAGCCGCAGCGCCGCCTTCGGGGCGAGGGTGTTCTCACTGGCCAGCAGCAGACCGCGGGCGTGGGCCCGCCCGGCGGCGGCGCGCAGCACCTGTGCGGTGCGCAGCAGCGCGCGCTCGCCGTCGATCGCGCTGCGCCGGAAGCTGGGCACGAAGACCAGCGGCGCCCCCAACTCCTCGGCCGTGTCCAGCAGTCGGGCCAGTACGGCACGGACCCGGCCGGCGTCGAGGGTGCCCTCGGCGGCGGTCAGCCCGATGTCGTTGAGCACGTTGGCGGCGAGCCCGAGCGCAGTCACCCCGGCGGCGCGGGCGGTGCGGGCCAGCCGTGCCGCCCGCCCCGGGCCGTCCAGCCGGGGGCCGCGCCCGGGCCCGCCCAGGTCGAACTGCAGCCCCGGCACCCGGTGTCTGAGGGCCAGGTCCACCGCCGCCTCGCCGCGCACCGGCAACCGCCAGTCGGCCAGGGCGATCCGCGGTGCCTCGGACACGGCACTCATGACGGCTCACCCATCCGCACGGCCATCTTGACGAGCCGCCGCCCGGAGACGATCCGGTCCGTCGAGGTGGCGAGCCGGGCCAGCAACGGCACCGCGCCGGGCAGGTCGACGACATGCGTCACCAGGTCCCGGTACCGCTCGGGCGCCCGGCACAACTCGGCCGCCGCGTACCGCAGATGCTCCCCGGCCACGCCCCGGTGCCCCAGGATCCGCACCTTGTGCCCGCTCGCCGTGGCGAACCGGGCGACATACGGCGGCTGCGGGCGGCCCGCGCGGTTCGCGGCCCGCACCTCGGCCAGGTCGGCGCCCGGCACCCGGTCGCTGGCCGCGGACCGCGGCAGCCCGCCGACGAGGTCCACCACCGTGTCGGTACCGGCCGCCGCCTCCAGAGCGAGCTCCAGAGCGGGCAGGGTGGCCGGGGCCGGGGTGGCGATCAGCACCGCGAGGGGGCCGTCGCCGAGGGCGCGCGCCAGCCGCTCGGCCGACAGACCGTCGGACAGCAGCCGTTCGTCCGCCGAGTGCGGGGCGCAGTTGCTCCAGACCAGGCCGGCGGGGGTGTGGTGGACGTGCACGGTCCGCACGTCGGGGCCGTACCAGCGCCTGGCCGTGCGGACGGCCAGATGGCCGACCGTGCCGTCGCCGAACACCAGGAGGGTGCGCGGGCGGTGCTCGCCCAGGGCGAGGGCCGCGTACCGGGCCACCGCGAGCGGCTCGACGAGCGCGCCGAGCACCCCCGGCGGGACCTCGGGGAGCGGCAGGACGAGTCCGGCGCGGACCGCGGTGGCCGGGACGAGGGCGCGTTCCTGGAGGAGACCGTCGACGTTGTGGCCCAGGAGGAAGGAGTCGTCCTCGGGGTGGGTGGGGTTGATGACCACGGGCACGCCGGGGTGCAGCGCGGGGTCCTGGACGTCCTCGCCCACGGCCACGATCCTGGCCACGCCCTCGTGACCGATGACCGGGGCGCCGTCGTCGCGGATGCCCCGGAGCATCTGGAGGTCGGTGCCGCAGACTCCGGCGACCAGGGGCGCGACGAGCAGTTCGCCGGGGCCCGGGTCGGGCGTGGGGCGGGGCGAGTAGTGCAGGCCGGCCTCGTCGCGGACCACGGCGTAGTGGGCCCGTGCTGGGCGTCGGCGGCGGGTCGCGTGGTTCCCCGCGCCGCTCGCGGGGCCTCGCAGCGCACCGATGCCCGCGCCGATCAGGCCGTTCGCCTCACCCGGCGCGCAGACGGTGACGCGGTCCGTCAGCCACCGCGGGGCGTGGTCCGAGGTCAGGTAGAGGCCCTCCTCGGCGAAGTGGCGGTCCAGGGAGGCCTTGTAGTGGCGGCCCAGGCCCGTCGCCACACCGCCCGTGACGGCCAGGTCGTCCAGTTCCGGGTCCAGGGACAGGGCCGTGCGCAGGACGTCGGCCACGGGGGCCGTCGCGGCGTCCAGGAGTTCGGCGGCCAGCGGGTCGCGGTGGTCGAGGGCCGTGGCGAGGGCCTCCTCGAAGGAGGTGCCCCCGCTCATGGCCCGGCCCAGCGGCGAGGCCTGCCAGCGGTCCGGGGCGCGGTCCCGCAGGACGTCCGCCATGCGGCGCAGGCCGGGGCCCGAGGAGTAGGCCGCCACATGCCCCGGGCGACCGCAGTCACAGGTCAGCTCGACGTCGTGACCCGCCAGTCGGGTGTGCGCCGGCAGATGGCCGACCTCGCCCTGGAGGCCGCAGGGGTCGGTGGCGATGGTCCCGGTCCGCAGGTCGATCGTGCGGCAGGCGATGCCCGAACTCACCGTCAGCAGCAGGACCTTGCGGTGCCCGTGGTGGCGGGGGTGCGAGGCGTAGTGGAGGAGCGCCGCCGTCACGTCGTTCAGGACGTGCCACTCCACGTCCGGGCGCAGGGCGCCCAGTGCCCCTGGCAGATCCAGCGGTGTCGTCTCGTCGCCGAACAGGGGTGCCGAGCCGTAGACCGTGCCGGTGCGCTGGTCGAGGGCGGCACCGAAGGAGAGGGCGGCCACCGGGGCGGGGCCGGCCGGGACGGCGTCGCAGATCGCGGCGAGCAGACGACCGCGCAGCTCCTCCAACGGCATCCCCGGGTGGCGCAGCCGGCTCGGGGAGGGCGTGTCGGCCACCTCGCCGAGCCCCTCGTCGGGTGACCAGCGGGCGTGGCGCACATGGGTCCCGCCCACGTCGAGGACGGTGATCGGGCCTCGCGTGCTCACGGGGCCGACCCGTCCGTCCGGTCCGCGTAGGCGTGGACGAACTCCAGCGCGCGGGCGAGCTCGGCCGGCGTCACGTCGTTGACGAAGACACAGGAGCCGATGCCGTCGGTGAGGGGGAGGCGCTGCAGGCCGTCCCGGTGCTTGACCGCGTCGGCGAGACCGACCTGGAGGAGTTCGGGGGTGAACACGGGGTGGGTGAGGGGGAGTCCGGCGGCGGCGATCAGGGCGAGCGCCCGGTGCGCCTCGGCCGGGGACAGGTACTGGCGGTTCGCCGCGAGGGCCACGCACACCGCCATGTCGACGGCGACGGCCTCGCCGTGCAGCAGCGGCGGGTCGGCGCGCAGCTCCAGGGACGGGCTGAAGGTGTGGCCGTAGTCCACCGAGCGCTCCAGCACGCTCTCCCACAGGTTGGGCTCCAGCTCGTCGAGCATGCCGGCGATGGCCCGGGAGACGACCTCGCTCATGTCCGCACCGCAGTCCGCGAGGGTGTCGCTGGAGATGTGGGCGACCGTCTCCTCCAGGAGGCGGAACAGGTCGGCGTCCTTGATGAGCGCCATCTTGATGATCTCGGCGAGGCCGTTGGCGATGTGCCGGTGCGGCACCGTGCGCAGGAACTCGGGGTCGATCAGGGTGACTTCGGGCGCGAAGTAGGTGCCGAGGCGGTTCTTGTGGGTGCCGTGGTTGACGCCGGTCTTCACGCCGACGCCCGCGTCCACCTGGCCGACGAGGGTGGTGGGCACCCGTACGTAGGGGGCGCCGCGCCGGTAGAGGCTGGCGGCCATGCCGACGACGTCCATCAGGACACCGCCGCCGACCACGACCACGCGCTCGGTGCGGCGCAGGATGCCCATCTCGGTCATGGACCGGGTCACCTCGACCACCTGCTCCAGGGCCTTGGTCTCCTCGTCGCCGGGCATGACCAGCCAGGTCGCGTCGGTCTGCCAGGCGGTGAAGTAGGCCCGCAGGGCGGTGCCGTACAGGTCGTCGACCACCTTGTCGACGACGATGAGGGCGCGGACGCCGCCGCGGTTGTCGGCGCCCACGGCCTTGGCCAGCGCCGGGTTGGCGGGGTTGAGCAGACCCCGGGTGAGGGACACCTCGTAGCCGACGGGCTGCTGGGCCTGGACGTACCAGGTGAGGTCCGGGGGGCGGGGTATGTCGAAGGCGGTCGTCAGCCGCGACGGCCGGTTCGTCGTGATCTCGGTCATGTGCGGTTCTCTTCCTCTGCGGGCTTGGGCATCGGTGAGGGGCATCGGGGCCGGTGGGCGGACGCCGGGGCGGCGGGGACCGGGGGAGGGGGTGTGGGGGGTGGGGGAGGGAACCTGCCGCGGTCGGCCGCGCGAGGGTGGGGGCGGCCGGGTGCGGGGTGGGTCGTCCCCGCGACGCCGGGCCGGGGATCGCCCGGCCCGGCGTCGACGGGAGGGTCCGGCGGGGGTCGCCCGCCGAAGTCGGTGCCGGCGCGGCTCAGGCCTCCGGGGCGCCCATCGGCTCGGGCAGGGCGTCCAGCTCGGCGAGGTCCTGCGCGGTGAGGTCGACGTCCGCGCCGCCGGCGTTCTGCTCCAGGTAGCGCTCGGTCTTGGTGCCGGGGATCGGGACCACGTACTCGCCCTTGGCCAGCAGCCAGGCCAGGGCGACCTGGGCGGTGGTGGCGCCGTGCCGGCCGGCCACGGCCGCGACCGCGTCGACGATCGCCTTGTTGTGCGCGAACGCCTCGTCGGTGAACCGCGGCTGGGTGCTGCGCCAGTCGTCCTTGGGCAGGTCGGCCGGCTTGCTGAAGGCACCGGTGAGCAGACCGCGGCCGAGCGGCGAGAACGGCAGGAAGGCGATGCCCTGCTCGACGGTGTAGGGCAGCACGTCCGCGAACGCGTCCCGGGTGAACAGGGAGGCCTCGGACTCCACGGCCGCCACCTCGTGCACGGCCTGCGCCGCCTTGATCTGCTCCAGCGTCACCGCGGACAGGCCCAGCGCGCGCACCTTGCCGGCCGCGACCTGCTCGGCGAGGGCGCCCCAGCTCTCCTCCAGCGGGACCGTCGGGTCCACGCGGTGCAGGAAGTACAGGTCGATGTGGTCCACACCGAGCCGCTGGAGGCTCGCGTCCACGGCGGCCGACAGGTGCTCGGGACGCCCGTTGAGGCCGAGGCCGTTCTCGTCGACGACCAGGCCGCCCTTGGTGGAGAGCACGGTCTCGTCCCGGCAGCCCTTGAGCGCGCGGCCGACCAGCTCCTCGTTGGTGAACGGGCCGTACACGTCCGCGGTGTCGATCAGGTTGACGCCGAGGTCGAGGGCGCGGTGGATCACCTTGACCGAGGCGTCGTCGTCCCAGCCGTGCGGGTCGTAGCCGAAGGACATGCCCATGGTGCCCAGGCCCACGCGGCCTACGACGGGACCGTTCTTGCCCAGGGTGGTGGTACGCATCTTCAACTCCAGTGTTGTTGAGGGGGGTTGGGGATCTAGGGGATCGAAGGGATCGCGGGGATCCGGGGGGAGGGAAGGTCAGGGGAGGCGGACCGACTGGCGGTGGCGGAAGACGTCACCGGGGTCCCAGGCGCGCTTGACCTGCTGGAGGCGGGCGTAGTTCTGCTTCCAGTACAGGTCGTGCCAGGCCACCGAGGACCGGTTGTACGCCGGATCGGAGAGGTCGCCGTCGGGGTAGTTGATGTAGCAGCCGTCGGTCACGTCGTTCGGGACGGGGACCCCGCCCGTGGCGCCGTACACCGCGCCGAACGCCTCGCGGACCCAGCCGACGTTCTTCGCGTCGTCGGCCCTGTCGTACCAGCGGCTCTCGAAGTTCACCTTCATGATCGCGTCGCGCTGGGCGACCGCCGTCGCCGTCGACGACACGCTCGCGATCCTGCCGCCCGACGCGGACAGCACGATCCCGGTCATGGTGCTCGGCTTGTCCGTGCTGGTCAGGTGGGCGTACATGGCGTCGATCTGCGCCTTCGGGGTACGCCGCCGCAGATGCGCCGACTTGTGGCAGCCCCGGGTGGTGGGGTCCAGCTGAGTCGGCGAGATCGCGCCGATGTACTTGGTGCCGCGCAGCCACGGCATCAGACGGGTGCTGGTGTACTGCGAGTCCAGTACGCCGTCGTGCCGGACGGTCGCCGAGGACAGGCCGAGGGCCGCGTCCATCCCGGCCAGGAAGCCCGACAGGACGTTCGCCGCGTCCGGCAGCGAGGCGTCGAGCTGGACCACCGCGCCCATCGAGCCGCTGTCGCGGTGGTTGAGCATCAGCCAGGAGTACAGCGAACCGGCCGTCGTGCCAGGGGTGTTGTGCTCCTCGAACCAGGTGCCCCAGTAGTCGACCAGGCGGCTGAAACCGTCCTGGGTGACCTTCTCCCAGGGCCAGCCCGCCAGCGTCAGGAAGATCTTGGAGGGCGCCTTCGGCAGCAGGGCCGCTGGCGCCCCGGTCGCACCCGGGGTGCGGAACCAGAACGCGGTCACCACCCCGAAACTGCCGCCCCCGCCCCCGGTGTGCGCCCAGAACAGGTCGCGCAGCGCGGAGTCGGCGGAGTCCCGGGCGGCCACCACGCTGCGCGCCGTGCCGGAGGCGTTCACGACGACGACCTCGACGGCGTGCAGATGGTCGACGGTCAGCCCGTACTGCCGGGACAGGTTGCCGTAGCCGCCGCCGGTGACGTGGCCGCCGACGCCCACGCTGTGGCAGATGCCGGCCGGGATCGTCACACCCCAGCCCTCGTACAGCGCCTCGTAGACGTCGAGGAGGGTGGCTCCGGCGCCGACCTTGAAGGCGTTCATCGCGGTGTCGAACGAGACCGCGTTCATCAGGCCCATGTTGATGTTGACCTTGACGTCCGCGTTGAAGACGAAGTCCTCGAAGCAGTGGCCGCCGCCGCAGACGGACAGCCGCTTGCCCGCGCTGACCGCCTCCTGCACCGCGGCGACCACCTCGGCGGTCGTCCGGGGCAGCACGACCTTGTCCGGACTCGACGTCCACCGCTGGTTGTTGCCGGATATCAGGTCCGCGTAGCGGCTGTCGGACGGTGTCACCGCGACGGCCGAGGGGGCCGCCTCCTGCGCCGTGACGCCGGTGGCACCGGCGGCACGGGCGTACGGCGCCGTCGCAAGGCCCCCGCCGGCCGCGGCCGTGAACGCGATCCCGGAGCCGAGCCCCACGAACCGCCGTCTGTTCAATTCACCCATCATTGACCCCCGTTGAGAATTCGCTCGACGCCGTTCGGAGAATCGGGAACGCGTACGCAAGGAATACACGGAAAAAGTGCGAGAGGTATTCGATGGCGCCCGGCGGATTGTGCGGCCGGCGGCGCCTCGACGGACTCCATCTCAACAGCACCGGCATCCGGAATGCCAACCCGTCACGGCGACTTCGGCATGTCCGCCGACTTCTCCAACTCGCCCTTGCCGACGGCTCGCCGGGGCGCCGAGGCTACCGGCGAGGCCGGGTGACACAACCCGGCACAGACACGTCCGCCCCGGGGCGGACCGAGCCCGAACGGAGCCCACTGTGAGCACACTTCCCGGAGCCCGGGCCGTCCATCACATCGCCTACACCGTGCCGGACCTGGACCAGGCGGTGAGCTTCTTCGTCGATGTCATCGGCGCCGAACTCGCTTACCGGCTGGGGCCGGTGGAGGACACCGAGGGCGACTGGATGACCCGCAAGCTCGGCGTCCACCCGAACGCCTCGGCCCAGATCGCGATGCTGCGCCTCGGGCCGGTGACCAACCTGGAGCTGTTCGAGTACACCTCCCCCGACCAGGACCGCCGGCAGCCCCGCAACAGCGACTGGGGCGGCCACCACTTCGCCCTGTACGTCGACGACGTCGACAAGGCCGTGGCGTATCTGCGCGAGGTCCCCGGGGTCACCATTCTCGGTGAGCCGGAGACCATCACCGACGGCCCTATCGCGGGCGATCGCTGGGTGTATTTCGTCACGCCCTGGGGTCTGCACATGGAACTCATCAACATGCCCGAAGGAATGCCGTTCGAGGAGACGACGAGTACCCGGCTCTATCTCCCCGAGGAGAACTGGGACGCGCACCGCGGCGATGCCGTGGACGAGTCCGTCAACAGCAATCCGTTCAACCGGAACGTCATCCAGGAATTCCGCTCGAACGACGGTCGAGTCGCCGACTTCGGTGATGTCCCGCTGCTGCTGCTCAGCACCACGGGCCGGCGCAGCGGCGTGGTCCGCACCACCCCGTTGGTGCACCTGGAGCACGAGGGTCGGCACATCGTCTTCGCCGCCAACGGCGGGGCCGACAGCCACCCCGCCTGGTACCGCAACCTGGTCGCCGCCGGCACCGGCACGGTCGAGCTGCCCGGCGGCCGCCGCTTCCTCGTACGGCCCGAGCCGGTGCCCGCGGCCGAGCACGAGGAGCTGTGGCGGCGCCAGACCGCCCAGGACCCCAACTTCGCCCAGTTCCGGGACCGCACGGGCCGTGACATCCCGGTCGTCGAGCTGGTCCCGGTCGACTGAGACGGCCGTCCGAGCGAGCCGCAGGAAAGAGGAGACACTGTGCCGGAGACCGTAGCCACCAAGGAGTTCCGGGCCGCCCGGGATTTTCTGCTGGCCCACCGCGAGGACTACACCGCGGCCTGTGAGGGCTTCGCCTGGCCGCGCCCGGAGCACTTCAACTGGGCCCTGGACTGGTTCGACGTCATCGCCGAGGGCAACGACCGCACCGCCCTGCACATCGTGGAGGAGGACGGCGGCGAGACCCGGCTGTCCTTCGCCGAGCTGTCCGAGCGGTCGGACCGTATCGCCGTCGGACTGCGGTCGGCCGGGGTCCGCGCCGGTGACCGGGTCCTGGTGATGCTCGGCAACCAGGCGGAGCTGTGGGAGACCGCGCTGGCCGTGATGAAGCTGCGTGCGGTGCTCGTCCCGGCCACCCCGCTGCTCGGCCCGGCGGATCTGGGCGACCGGGTCGGCCGGGGCCGGGTGCGGCATGTGGTCGTACGGGCCTCGGACACCGCCAAGTTCGACGACGTGCCCGGCACCTACACCCGGATCGCGGTCGGCGGCGAGCCGGTGCCGGGCTGGCTGCCGTACGACGAACTGCGCACGGCCGGCGCCGACTTCGTCCCCGACGGGCCCACCCCGGCGGACACCGCCCTGCTGCTCTACTTCACCTCCGGCACGACCGACCTGCCGAAGCTGGTGGAGCACAGCCATGTGTCGTATCCGATCGGGCACCTGGCGACGATGTACTGGATCGGTCTGCGGCCCGGTGATGTGCACTTGAACATCTCCTCGCCGGGTTGGGCCAAGCACGCGTGGTCCAATCTCTTCGCGCCGTGGAACGCCGAGGCGACGGTCTTCATCCACAACTACTCGCGGTTCGACGCGGGTCGGTTGATGGGGGAGATGGACCGGGCGGGGGTGACGACCTTCTGTGCGCCGCCGACGGTGTGGCGCATGCTCATCCAGGCCGACCTCAGCCAGTTGCGGACCCCGCCGCGTGAGGTGGTGGCCGCCGGGGAGCCGTTGAACCCGGAGGTGATCGAGCGGGTGCGGCAGGCGTGGGGGGTGACGATCCGGGACGGCTTCGGGCAGACCGAGACGGCCGTGCAGGTCGCCAACAGCCCCGGTCAGCCGTTGAAGACGGGCTCTATGGGCCGTCCGAGCCCGGGTTACCGGGTGGAGCTCCTCGACCCGGTGACGGGTGCGCCGGGTGCGCGGGAGGGAGAGATCGCGCTCGACCTGTCGGCGCGCCCTGTCGGCCTGATGACCGGCTATCACGGTGACGCGGACCGTACGGCGGAGGCGATGGCCGGCGGCTACTACCGTACCGGCGACATCGCCTCGCGGGACGCGGACGGCTATCTCACCTATGTGGGGCGGGCCGATGACGTGTTCAAGGCGTCCGACTACAAGATCTCGCCGTTCGAGCTGGAGAGCGCGTTGCTGGAGCATGAGGCGGTGGCCGAGGCGGCGGTGGTGCCGGCGCCGGACGAGCTGCGGCTGGCGGTGCCGAAGGCGTACGTGGTGCTGGCGCGGGGGTGGGAGCCGGGGCCGGACACGGCGAAGGTGCTGTTCGAGCATTCCCGGCAGGTTCTCGCACCGTACAAGCGCGTCCGCCGACTGGAGTTCGCGCCGCTGCCCAAGACCGTCTCGGGCAAGATCCGCCGCATCGAGCTGCGCGAGGCCACGGCCGCGGGCTCCGACGCCGAATACCGCGAAGAGGACTTCCGCTGACCCGGCACCCCGCCCGCACACCACCGCGGCCGTCACCCGAGCGGGGTGACGGCCGCAGTGCGCTGCCCCCGGGCGGCGGGGGTCGTGACCGATCCGCACCCGGCCTCCGCCCCGTGGCCGCGCGCCAGGCCTCCGGCCCCGCGGGGCCACCCACGGCTCGCGCCGGCTCTCGGGCCCTGCGGGGGTGTGCCCGGCCTCCGGCCTCGCCGGGCTGTGCCTGGGCTGCGGCCTCGCAGGGCTGTGCCCGGCCTCCGGCTCCGCCGTGTCGCGCCCGCTTCCCGGTCCCGTGGGGTCCCACCCGCCCTCCGGCCTCGCCGGGGTCGCGCCCGGCCTCCGGCCTCGCCGGGGTCGCGCCCGGCCTCCGGTCTCGCAGGGCTGTGCTCGCCCTCCGCCCCCGCCGGGTCGCGCCCGCCCTCCGGCCCCGCCGGGTCGCGCCCGCTCCCCGCCCCCGCCGAGCCCCCCATGCCGGGGCGCGGTTGGTGCGGTGGGGTGGGGTGCGGTGCCGGGCCCGGGTGGCGTCGTGTGGTGGGGGTGGGTCAGGGGGTGGGGGGCGTTGGGTGTAGGCGGTGCAGGGTCCACAGCAGGGGGAGGGTCAGCGTGCAGATCGCGGCGCCTGCCAGGGGGAGGCCTGTGACGCCGTAGCGGGCGCCGTACCAGCCGGCGATGGCCGAGCCGGCCGCGATGCCGGCGTTTCCGGCCGAGGCGCCGAGGGTCGAGGCCAGGTCGCCGGCCGGGCCCGCCAGTTCGATGGTGCGCAGTTGCAGCGCCGGGGCCAGGCCGAAGCCGAACAGTCCGAACACGGCCAGACAGACGGCGACGGCGAGGGGCTCGGAGCCGACCGCGTAGAGCACCGCGAGGTCCGCCGCGAGCACCACGCCGGCCACTCGCAGCGTGGTACCGGCGTCCCGGTCGGCGAAGCGGCCGCCGGCCAGGGTGCCCACGGTTCCGGCCGCGCCGAAGACCAGCAGGTACCCGCCGACCGCGCTGCCGGAGACGCCGGTGACCTTCTGGAGATAGGTGCCGAGCAACGTGAACACGGTGAACTGGCCGCAGAACAGCAGGACCGCCGTGAGCAGGGCGAGCAGCGGGGGCGCGGTCAGGAGGTAGCGGGTCTGGGCGCGCAGCTCGCCCTGCCCGCTGTTCTCGACCCGCGGTACCACCGCGAGCGTCAGGCCCAGCGCGACGCAGGCCAGCACGGCGATACCCGCGAACACCGACTGCCACGGCAGGACATGGCCCGCGTATGTGGCCAGCGGTACGCCGAGCAGGTTGGCGGCGGCGATGCCGCCGAAGACGACGGCCACCGCCCGCCCCTTGCGCTCGGGCCCGACCAGGCTCGCGGCGGCGGCCGAGGCGACCCCGACGAACAGCCCGTGCACGGCCCCGGCGACCGCGCGTGCCACCACCAGCACGGCGAAGGAGGCGGCGAGCGCGGCGAGCGCGTTGGCGGCCGCGTAGACCGCCAGCGCACAGCACAGCAGCAGCCGGCGTGGCACCCGGATGGTCAGCGCGGTCAGCGACGGGCCGCCGACGCAGACCCCGAGCGCGTAGGCGGTCACCAGCAGGCCCACCGCGGTGACGGAGACGTGCAGCCCGTCGGCGATCCGGTCCAGCACGCCGACGGCGACGAACTCGGCGGTGCCCACCACGAACGCGCTCAGGCCGAGGACGCCGAGCGGCGCCCGGTGCGCGGGTGGTGGTCGGTGGGGTGGGCGGGTCTTGATCAGATGTGTGGTGGCGACGGTCCGGGACGCGGCTGACACGGCTGACTCCTTCGCAGTCGTACGAGGCTCCTACGTCTGCAAGGACATCAGCGAGGTGTGTCCCCTGTCGCTGCCGACTGCCCCAAGTAGCTCTGACTTCAAGGGAGTTGGGGACAGTCGACAGCGACCGGGGGTCAGGCGGCCGTGGTGCCTCCGTCGACCGCTATCGCCGCGCCGGTGACGAACGAGGAGCGCTCGGAGCAGAGCCAGACGGCGGCCTGGGCCACCTCGGCGGGGTCGGCCATGCGCTTCTGGAGCGTCTCGTCCTCGAAGCGTTCCTTCAGTTGCGGCAGCTCCTGGATGACCTGGTCCATCATCTCGGTGCGGGTGCTGCCGACCACCAGGGCGTTGATGCGGATGCCGCGCTGGGCGTACTCCGCGGCGGCGGCCCGGGTGAGTCCGAGGACCGCGTGCTTGGCGGCCACGTACGCCGCCGAGGCGCCCGTCGCCCGCTGCCCGGCCACGCTGGAGGTGTTGACGATCGTGCCGCCCCCGCCCTTGAGCAGCTCGGGGATCTGATGGGACAGGCAGTTCCAGACGCCGCGCACATTGACGTCCATGGTCCGCTCGTAGACGTCCCTGTCCATCTCGTGCAGCAGGGTGCCCGCGGTGGCGAACCCCGCGTTGTTGAAGGCACAGTCGAGCCGCCCGAAGGTGTCGACGGCGGCGCGTACGACCCGTTCGACATCCTCGGCGCGGGTGATGTCCCCGGGCACGGCCAGGACGCGTCCGCCGGCGCCGGTGATCTCCTCGGCCAGTTCCCGCAACCGCTCGTCGCGCCGGGCCGTCACCACGACGGCCGCGCCCTCCCGGGCGAACAGCCGTGCGGCGGCGGCCCCGATCCCGCTGGAGGCACCGGTGATCATGGCGACCTTGCCGTCCAGCGCCGGTGACGTGAGGGGTGCCGTAGAGGTGTCGCTCATACCGGCACCGCCTCGCTCGGCCAGAAGGCGTGGTCCGTCAGCTCCGCGTCGACGGTCCGCAGCAACGTCTCGTCGATGGCGTCCAGCGAGTCCACGAGGTGGCGCACGCCCGCCTCCCGCATCAGCCGGGGCTGGAAGCTGTGCGCGAAGTCCGTGGGGTGCCCGATGAACCCGGTGCCCAACTCCCGTGCCGCGTCGGCGACCCGGGCCACGTCGTCCACGAACACCGCCTCGTCGGGCCGGAGTCCGAAGACCTCGGTGGTGATCTCGCGCAGCCCCGGCCGGAAGTCGTTGGTGCACACATAGCGGGGCCCGTCGAACAACTCGGCCCAGTCGCCGAGGAACCGCTCGAAGTGCTCGGCGCCCAGTCCGCCGTAGCACACCGTGCGCAGGCCCAGGGCGCGCAGGCGCTCCACGAGGGCGATCGCGCCCGGTGTCAGGGTGACCGGGTGTTCGAGGAGATAGGCGTCCCGCTCCTCGAAGTAGGCGGCCAGCGCCTCCTCGCCGGTCATCCCGCCGGGCAGCGCGGCGGCCATGTTGCGCCCCGCGACCCGCTGCGGCCGGGAGAAGACCGAGCGTTCCAGCTCGGCGGTGTACCGGCCGCCGTTGCCGGTGATGAAGCGGTGGATCACGGGGCTGAACGTGTCGTTCAGCAGTACTCCGTCGATGTTGAGGGCCGCGAGTCTCAGGCGGCCGAAACCGCTCGGGGCAGGCGTGGGCAGGGACATCAATCCTCCGTGAGACGGTCAGGCCGCCACGTGCGCACGGTCCGCGCCGGTCTCGGTGCGGGCGACGATCGTGGGGACCGCGATGCCGGGCAGGAGCAGACGCCACATCCTCGTGACGCGCTCGATCAGGTCGGTGCGGCCGCTGACCACCGCCGAGAACATCTGCATGCCGGTACACGCCTCGACGATGAACTCGCCCACCTCGTCCGGTTCCACCCCGGGCTGCAACTCCCCGCGCTCGCGCGCGTCGCGCAGGCAGTCGGCCATGATCCCCGCCCATGCGCGGTACGGGGCGGCTTCCTGGAGGCCGAAGGACGCCTGCTCGTTGGTCAGGCGGACACCGGCCCGCAGCAGGGGGTCCTCCTGGAGCCGGCGGGCCCAGGTGACCGTGATGTCCACAAGGCGCTGGAGCCCGTGGGAGTCCAGCAGCGGGACGATGGTCTCGGGCTGGCTGTTCATCACCGCCCGGGCCAGGCCCTCCTTGGACTCGAAGTGGAAGTAGAGCGCTCCGGCGGTCAGTTTGGCGCGCTTGAGGATCCGGTTGATGCTCGCCCCGGCGTAGCCGAACTCGTCGAAGACCTCGGCGGCCGCCAGGAGAAGGGTCTCCCGGGTCTGCACTGCGCGCTCCTGCTTTGCGCCGGTCATGGCTGCACCTCCCAAGAAGTAGAACGTTCCTTATGTTATCGGGCGAAGGGTCTGCCGTGGCAACCCTTGGGTCTGGGGAGATCTGCTAAAAGTCTACTTGAGTTGACTCGCCACTGAAGAATCCTTTGCCTGTTCTTGGTGTTTCAAAACAGAACGCTCTTTATGTTGTTGAAGGCGTTCTGGAGACGCCTTCACACATCCGAACTTTTTGGGGGAAGCATGTCCGGAGTGTTCCAGCAGGAGTTGGCGGGTCCCGTCATGGCCGTGCACCAGAACCATGTGCACAAGACCAACGGCGCCGAGGTCCTGCTCTCGTCGTGGCGGGTCCTCGGCCGCGACTCCTACCGCGTCTCGGCCCACTGGCCGCGGGCCCACTCCTTCTACCACCCGGTCCACGGGCTCCACGACCCGCTGCTGCTCGCCGAGTCGGTCCGCCAGGCCGTACCTCTGCTCTCCCACGTCGCCTACGGCGTCCCCTTCGGGCACCGCCAGGCCTGGGAGCACCTGCACTTCGACCTCAACTCCGTCGCGATGATGGTCACCACCGCCCCGGCCGAAGTGGATCTGCACATCACCTGCTCCGACATAGTGCGCCGCGGCTCGCGGCTGGCCGCGCTCACCATGGACGTGGACGTCGTGCTCGCGGGACAGCGGCTGGGCACCGCCCGGACCCGCTTCAACAACCAGCCGCCCGTCGTCTACCAGCGCCTGCGCGGACGCTACGCCGACCTCGCCCGCGCCGCCGCCGACGCGCTGCCGCCGGGCCCGCCGGTCGCACCGGAGCTGGTGGCCCGCACCCGCCCCGAGGACGTGGTGCTCTCCGCGGCCGCCGACGACCGGCCCGGACACTGGCAGCTGCGCGTGGACCTCGCCCACCCGGTCCTCTTCGACCACCCCGTCGACCACGCCCCCGGCATGCTCCTGCTCGAGGCCGCCCGCCAGGCCGCCCACGCCGTGACCGACCGTCCCTCGACGGTCGTCGGGATGCGGACGGAGTTCACCCGGTACGCCGAGTTCGACGCGCCCTGCCATGTCTGGGCGGACCTGCTCCCCTCCGACCCGCAGGGCCGGCGCCGGGTCCTGGTCACCTTGGAGCAGAACGGTCTGCGGATCTTCTCCGCCGACGTCACCCTGGAGACCGCCGCCGCCCTGTGACACCACGACGCGAGGGGTGGCCGCCAGACAGGCGGCCACCCCTCGCGAGCAGCGGGAGATCTACCAGATCTACCAGATCTACCCGACCTACTCGGACAGCTCCGCCGCCACCAGCTCGGCGATCTGGACCGCGTTCAGGGCCGCGCCCTTGCGGAGGTTGTCGCCGGAGATGAACAGCGCGAGGCCGTTGTCGACGGTCTCGTCGGCGCGGATACGGCCGACGTAGGAGACGTCCTTGCCGGCCGCCTGGAGCGGGGTCGGGATGTCGGAGAGCGCCACACCCGGGGCCCCGGCCAGCAGCTCGGTCGCGCGCTCCGGGGAGATCGGGCGCTCGAAGCGGGCGTTGACCTGGAGGGAGTGCCCGGAGAAGACCGGGACGCGGACACAGGTGCCGGAGACCTTCAGCTCAGGGAGCTCCAGGATCTTGCGGGACTCGTTGCGGAGCTTCTGCTCCTCGTCGGTCTCGTTCAGGCCGTCCTCGACGAGGTTGCCGGCGAAGGGCAGCACGTTGAAGGCGATGGGGCGCTTGTAGACCTGCGGCTCGGGGAAGTCGACCGCCTCGCCGTCGTGGGTGAGCTTGTCGGCGTCGGCGACGACCTTCTGGACCTGGCCGTGCAGCTCCGCCACGCCCGCGAGCCCGGAGCCGGAGACCGCCTGGTAGGTGGTGGCGACGAGCGCCTTCAGGCCCGCCTCGGCGTCCAGCACCTTCAGGACCGGCATCGCGGCCATCGTGGTGCAGTTCGGGTTGGCGATGATGCCCTTGGGGCGGTCCGCGACGGCGTGCGGGTTCACCTCGGAGACCACCAGGGGCACCTCGGGGTCCTTGCGCCAGGCCGAGGAGTTGTCGATCACGACGGCGCCCTGCGAGGCGACCTTCTCCGCCAGCGCCCTGGAGGTGGCGCCGCCCGCCGAGAACAGCACGATGTCCAGGCCCGTGTAGTCCGCCGTCGAAGCGTCCTCGACCGTCACGCCGTCCAGGACCGACCCCGCCGAACGGGCCGAGGCGAACAGGCGCAGCTCGGTGACGGGGAAGTTCCGGTCCTTGAGGATCCTGCGCATGACCGTGCCGACCTGACCGGTGGCTCCGACGATTCCGACCCTCACGGTGACTCCTTCGCGTGCGTACTACATGGCCTGGATGTTTCCATCATGCGTCTCACCCGGGCCGTTGTGTCCAATCCTTTGCCCGAGGGATGGGACGGCACTCCTGTCAGGGGCGCAGCTCCAGCGTCCACCCGCCGAACGACCGCACATGGAGGAACGTGCTGGAAACGCGGTGCGGGCCGGAAGAAGCCGTGAGTTTCCGGTGCGGGAACAGATTTTCGTCGAGCTCGAAGACATGGATCATGGCCGTTCCGGCGATCACCAGCTCGGCCTCCGGGCCCGGTGTGACGAACGACTCCGTACCAGCCACCCGCGGTCCGGGCACCGAGCACCGGGGCCGCGTCGAGCGGGGCCGGCTCCAGACGCCACTTCGTGTCCTCGGCGGCACGGACCGTGACGCAGCAGGTGCCGCCCGGGTCGACCCACACCGGACCGAGGGTGGGCCGGCGGCGGCCCAGGGTGTCGCCGATGGAGGTCGACTTCCCGAACGGGTGGTTCAGGGACCAGGCGCTCAGGTGCTCGTTGTCGCCGCGCGAGGTCCGCCGCACGGTCATCAGGATCGGCGGGCCCTGGTAGCGCAGGACCGTGCTGCCCGTGGAAGGCGAGGTCGGCGTCCCCACGCACGGTGCCGGCGGCGTCGAGCAGCGGCGCCGAGACGTCCACGGAGGGTGTTCCCGCGACCTTCCGGCGGCAGACGGCGACCCGGAGAAGGCCGGCGGGAACAGGGGTGTTCGCCCCTTTGGCGATGTGCGTCCTGGGGCTCATGGCGACAGTGAAGATCACGTGAAGAAAGAATTCCGTGCCCCGGGCCGAACGTTTCCGCCCGGGTCGGCGTCATAGAGGAAACGCGGCGAGGAGAGGGGGAGCCGTGCTGCGCAGAAAGGCCCGCCACGGACAGGGGGACGTCGTCGACGACCCCCTGGACGCGGCCCAGGAACGCCGGGTGCGCGCGGTGCTCGCGCTCGGCGGTGTACCGCAGGCGGACCTGCCGGACGGGGTGCAGCAGGTCCGCCTGCGGTTGCTGGAGCGGGCGGCGAAGGGGTACGAGGCTCCGCGCGACGTCTCCGCGTGGGCGGCGGTCGTCGCCTCCAACCTCGCCATGGACTGGCACCGCGCCAAGCGCCGTCAGCAGCGGATCGGTGAACGCCTCGCCTCCTTCAGGCAGTTGGAGCACCCCTCCGGCGAGGACACCAGCGTGCTCTCGCTCGCCGTCGCCCAGGGGCTCGACGAACTGCCCGACGCCCAGCGCCAGGTCGTCGTGCTGCGGTTCTACGCCGATCTGCCGGTCCGTGACATCGCCCGGGAACTCGGCGTCCCGGAGGGCACGGTCAAGAGCAGGCTGCACACGGCGGTCCGCGCCCTGCGCGCCCGTCTGCACGAGGACGAGGTGGTGTGACATGACCGCCGAACACCAGGGCGCCGACGCCCTGATGGCCGCGATCACCGGCGAGCCGCTGCCCGAGGGCGCGGACGACGCCTGCCTCGCCGAGCACCGCAAGGCCGCCGCCGATGTGGCGATGCTGCGCGAGCAGTTGGGGCTCATCGCCGACGCGCTCGTCGAACCGCCACCGGCCCCGGCCGCCAGGAGAATCCCGGTCGCCAGGAGAACTCCGGTCGCCAGGAGAACTCCGGCCGTCAGGAGGGACCCGGCCCGTCCTTCCCAGGGCCGCCGACGCACCGCCGTCCGGTTCGCCTTCGGTGGTCTCGCGGTGGCCGCGGTGGCCTCCGTGGTCGCCGGACTGGGCTGGCTGGCGGCCCAGGGCGCCGACGGCATCGCGAGCTCCCAGGCCGACAGCGGCAGCGCCAGCGGCGCGAAGTCCCAGCCCGAGGCCCAGGCCGGCACGCGCTTCGGCAGCCCGTACTACCTCGCCTGCACCCGGCTGGTCGCCGAGGGCACCGTCGCCTCGGTCGAACGCCTCGCGGACGGGGTGCAGTTGAGGGTGGTCGTGGACGTGATCCGCTACTACAAGCAGGAGGAGGAGCGCCCGGAGCGGCTCACCTACGTCGTCGAGGACACCTTCGCCCCCGGCCTCGTCCGCGGTGAGCGGGTGCTCTTCGGGGTCCCGCGGGGCGCCGCGGTCCCCGACCACTGGGTGGTCGGCGAGCAGGCGGTGGCCCGTGAACGGGCCTGGATCCAGGCCTCGTTGCCAAAGTCGCGCGAGCTGGGCTGCTGAGACCCGGCAGACGGGAAGAGGGGGACGGCACGAGGAAGGGGCGGGCGCCCGGTGGACGCCCGCCCCTCATGCCGTACCGATGACTTACGGCGTGACCTTCTCGATCTTCACGTTGCCGATGCCCGCGACCGAGCCGCGCGCGTTGATCAGCTGGACCTGACCGAAGAACTCACGGCCCTCCGGAGCGGCCGCCAGGGCGGTGACCTTCGCGGAGACGTTCGCGGAGGCGCCGGTGCCCAGCTTCACCGCGGCCGAGTCGTCGACCGAGACGGAGCCCAGGGCGGCGGAGAAGAACACGTCCTGGTAGTCGTAGGCGGTGGAGCCGGCCGGGATCGCGTAGCCGATGACCTGGACGGTGTACGTGCCGGCGGCCGGGGAGGCCACCGAGACGGACTCCTCGGAGTCGCCGTCGGCGGAGGTGCCCGCCTCGCTGCCGTCGGGGGCGAGGACGACCAGGTCGAGGTCGGCGGCCGCGTCGGAGACGTTGCCGATGGCCACGTCCAGGGACTTGGCGCCCTCGGGCACCTCGACCGTGGTGACCTGGGTCTCGCCGTTGGCGATGGTCGGGCGGGCCGACTTGGCCGAGCCGAGCGGGCCGCCGACGAGCTTGCCGTCGAGCGCGGCGAACTTGTTCGTCACCTTCCAGGAGGCGGCGGTCGGCGCGCCGACCTTGGCCTCGGGCACGGTCACGACCTCCGGGTCGAAGGTGGCGCCGAGGACGCTGACGTCCAGCGTGTACGGGTTGTCGAGCAGCGGCGACGTACGGCGCGACTCGACCTCGATCTCCCAGACGCCCGCGACCGGGTCCGCGTACGAACGCACGTCGGGCTTGCAGCCGTTGCCGTCGAGGTAGTTGTTGTAGCAGAACGGCGTACCGGAGAACGCGGAGTCCTCCGCGGACACGCCGTACGGGTGGATCGTCATGAACCGGGTCTGGCTCTGGCCCTTCAGCCCGCCGATGGCGACCTCGAGGGACTTGGCGCCCTCGGGGACGGTCACGAAGTAGTGCTGCGAGCTGTTGCGCTGGACGGTGTTCGACGCCGAGTAGGTGTACTTCAGCGGCGTCGAGACCACGACCGTGTTGAGGACCTGCTTGTCGATGCCCTCGGTGCGCGGGTCGTCGACCTCGAGGATCGCGCTCTTGAGGCCGGCGGTCGGCGACTTCGCGGCGATCTTGACGGTGACGGGCTTGTTCAGCCCCAGCTTGATCTCGTCCGAGCCGACGATCGAGAACGTGCCGGAGGCGTTGTTCTCCAGGTGCAGCTCGTGGCGGATCGCCTTGTCGGCGCCGGACGTACGGGTGATGGTGACCTCGTACGACTTCTTCACGCCGGCCTTCAGGCCGCCCTCACGGTCGTAGATGCCGGTGCCGAAGCCCGGAGTCTTCAGGAGCTGGTCGATCGCGGTGTCGACCGGCGCCTTGACGGTGTAGTCGTGGGCGGTCGCGCCGTCCTTGATGGAGTCCCAGGCGTCCTCGATGTTGATGAGGCCCGCGCCCTCCTCGTACGCCTGCACACCCTTGATGTGGTCGGCGGTCGAGGTCAGCGCCGTGCGCAGGGTCTTCGGGGTGAGCTCGATGCCCTTGGCCTTGGCGGCGGACAGCAGCAGCGCCGAGGCGCCCGCGGCCTGCGGGGACGCCATCGAGGTGCCCTGGAGCATGCCGTAGCCGGCCGGCAGCGAGTAGCCCGCCTCGGCGACCGGGGCGCCCGGCAGCCAGGTCTGGATCGTGTTGATCGCGGCACCCGGGGCGACCAGGGTCGGGGTGAAGCCGCCGTCCTCACGCGGACCGCGCGAGGAGAACGGCATCATCGCGTACTTCTTCTCCACGACCGAGCCGTAGTTGACGTACCAGGTCGCCTTGGAGATCGAGGCGCCGACGGAGATCACCTTGTCGGCCAGACCGGGGTCGCCGATGGTGTTGGCACCGGGGCCGGAGTTGCCGGCCGAGATGACCAGCTGGACGCCGTAGGTGTCGATGAGGCGCGTGTAGAGCTCGGAACGCGCGTTGTTGCCGTCGTTCAGCGCCGGGAGACCGCCGATGGACATGTTGACGATGTCGACGCCGCGGTTGGCGACGAGGTCGATCATGCCCTCGGTGAGCGCGATGTTGGTGCAGCCGGGGCCGAACACGCACGCGCGGGAGGAGACCAGCTTGGCGCCCGGGGCGGCACCGTTCATCTTGCCGCCGAACAGGCTGTTGGCGGCGGTGATGCCGGCGACGTGCGTGCCGTGCTCGCTGGAGATCATGCCGATGTTGACGTAGTCGGCCTTGGCGCCGGAGGCGTTGTAGACGACGTCCTTGCGGATCTCGGCGACGAACGGGATGCGCTCGGAGACCTCGGTCGCCGGGTTGTCCGTGCCGAAGTAGGCGATCTGGTGGCCGTCCTTGTACGGCTTCAGGGCCTCTTCGTCGGTGAAGTCGTGGTCGTCGTCGAGGTCGACCCGCATGGTGCCGGCCGCGGCGTCGTAGAGCACGCCCCAGGCGTCGGTGGTGTCGCCGTCCCGGTTGACGTCGCCCGCCTGGTCGCCGCCGGAGGTCACGGACTCGTAGAAGTAGTTGAACTTGTACGAGCCGTCCGGGGCCTTGAAGGTCTCGGCGGCGCCGCCCGCGGGGGTCGCCGAGAACGCCGGGCCGGCCACGGAGGTGGTCATCCGCCGCCAGGAGAGGTCGCCGTCGGAGACCGGGTCGGTCGAGGTGACCCAGTCGACGACCTTGCGCTCACCGGTGGTGGTCTTCTGCAGCGACGGGTGGCCGAGGTCGATGCCCGAGTCGAGGATGCCGATGGTGATGCCGCGGCCGTCCGCCTTCGGGTGGTCCTCGACGAAGTCGACGGCGCCCGTCTCGAAGGACGGGTTGTACGGGTTCTCGGCGGGGGTCTTCTTGCCGGGGGCCTTGGGGGAGGCTGTCGCGCCGGCGGCACGCTTGGCGGTGTCCGCGCTCGGCGTCGGGTCGTCCAGCGGGATCTCCTGGCGCAGGTCGATGCCGTGCACGGAGGAGAGCTTGACGGCGGCGGCGATGGCCGAGTCCGCCTTCGCGGTGGGGACGGTGGCCCGGACGTATCCGACCTTGTCGAAGGTGCGGCCCACGAGACCGCCGTCGACGGCGTCCAGCTGCTTGGCGACCTGCTCGGTCTGCCCCGGAGCGGTCGCGATCATCATCGAGATGGTCTTGTCGCCCTCGGCCTTCGCCTCGGCGAGCAGGTCCGCGTCGTCCGAACCGAGCTTGTCGTGGGCGGACTTGGCGCCGGGGTCGGCCGCGGCCGGCGTGTCGGCGTCGGCCGCGAACGCCATGGGTATCGGCCCGGCGGCGGAGAGCGCGGCGACGAGACCGGCGGCGACGGCTATGCGCACCACGCGTCTCGCGCCGCCCGATATCGGTTCGCGCTGAGGGGTGAGGGTCATCGGCATCCCTTGTAGGTAAAGGAACGTGCGGTAGCGGCCGGGGCCGATCGGTCCTGACCGCGAAGGCCCGGAACGAGATCCCGGACGATCGCACAGCTTTACGCATGGGAAGGATGTTTAGGGAGAGTTGACCGAATCGATATGGGCGTATGGGGAAAACCCGCGATCCGTTTTAGGGAGTTGACCGGCAAAAGGGATAAGTCACTCTCTCGCCTCTCAGGATCGTCTGGTAGAGCCGTCAACTTTCCTTGGTGCGCGCGTAGTGCCGCGACGCCTTCGCCCGGTTCCCGCAGGCCGCCATCGAGCACCAGCGGCGGGTGCCGTTCCGTGAGGTGTCGAAGAAGTGCAGGATGCACGCGTCGTGGGCGCAGGTGCGGATCCGGTCCGGCGCGGTTCTGAGGAGTTCCAGGTAACCGCGGGCGGCGAGCCATGCCGGGCCCCAGGCCGCGTCGTGGAACTCGGGCGCCTCGCCCGGCCCCTCGGCGGTCAGGGTGGCCCGGATCCGCCCGTGGGCGAGGACTTCGTCGACCGGTTCCGTGGCGCCCTGGTGGACCGCCCGGTGCAGTGCGTCCCGGGCCTGGAGCGTGTGGCGCAGGGTGGCCGCGTCGGCGTCGAAGCGCCCGTCGAGCCCGTTCGCCGCCAGCCACACGGCCAGTCCGTCCGTGTCCGCCAGGAGGTCCTGCACGGCCCCCTCCCGCATCCACCGCGTGTTGAGCAGATCGAGGGCGAGGGGCTCGCCGGTGAGGGGGCGGGGGTCGGCGGACATGTGGGGCTCCCTTCCGTGCTAACCGCTCAAGGGTACGTGACCGGTTGCGCTCGGCATCTCTAACCTTTAATCTCTCAATAACAGGTTAGATCTGCTGCTGAAGGGGGACCCTCATGACCCTGCGTACCGGCCACATCGGCCTGAACGTCACCGACCTCGACCGCTCGCTCGCGTTCTACCGCGACGTCCTGGGCTTCACGGCGATCGGCGAGGGCAAGGAGGAGGGCCGCCGCTACGCGTTCCTGGGCGACGGCGAGAGCCTCGTCCTCACCCTCTGGCAGCAGGCGGAGGCGGCCTTCGCGGGCGACCGCGCCGGCCTGCACCACCTCGCCTTCGAGGCGGACTCGATCGAGCGGGTCAGGCAGTACGAGCAGGCGCTGCGCACGTACGGCGTGGACTTCGCCTACGAGGGGGTCGTCGCCCACCGGGAGGGCTCGGCGTCGGGCGGCATCTTCTTCCACGACCCGGACGGCACCCGCCTGGAGATCTCCGTGCCGAGCGGCGCGGACGGCGGGCCCGCCCCGGTCGAGTCGGCGCCGACCTGCGGCTTCTTCTAGCCATGAGCGTCCACGACATGAGCGGCACCGCCCCGGGGGTCTATCACGCGGGCTCACGGGCCGTGCAGGACCGGGTGGGGGTGCGGGAGGCCGCGGACCACGTGGGGCGGTCGATCGGCGAGGGCATCAAGCCGGTCGCCGCGGCCTTCCTGGAGGCGCAGCCGTTCCTGGTGCTCGGCGCGGAAGACCCGGCGACGGGCCGGGTGTGGGCCTCGGTGCTCACCGGCACGCCGGGCTTCGTCCGCGCCACCGGAGCGCACCGGATGTCGGTGGCGGGCGGCGTCCCGGAGACCGACCCGCTGGCCGACGCCCTCACCACCCCCGAACTGCCCGTCGGCACGATCGCCCTCGACCCGCGCACCCGCCGCCGTATGCGCCTGAACGGCCGCCTCCGGCCGACGCGAGAGGGGTTCGCGGTGGAGGCGGAGAGGGTGTTCGCCAACTGCCCCAAGTATCTGCAACGCAGGGAGGCGTACGAGGTGGTCGGCGACCGGCGCCCCGGCCCGCAGCGGCGCGGCGGCGAACTGACCCCGGACCAGGCCGGGTTCATCACCGCGGCGGACACCTTCTTCCTGGCCACGACCCACGCCGCGGGCGCCGACGTCAGCCACCGGGGCGGCAACCCCGGCTTCGTGACGGTGCGTTCACCGCGCGAGCTGAGCTGGCGGGACTACCCGGGCAACGTCATGTTCCTCACGCTCGGCAACCTCGCGGCGGACCCCCGGGCGGGCCTGCTGTTCCTGGACTGGACGACGGGCACCGTGCTCCAGCTGACGGGCGAGGCGAGGACGGAGTTCGACGGCGGGGAACGCCGGGTGCGCTTCACGCTGACGGAGGCCGTGCGGACACCGTCGGCGGTGCCGCTGCGCTGGTCGGCGCCCGCATACTCACCGGCCAATCCGGATCCGGCGGGCTAACTTGCCGGTATGCGCAAGAACTTGAGGGTGGCGGCCTACGCCATATGCGTCCGCGACGGCCAGCTCCTCCTCGCCCGCTGGGTGGGCGGCGACGGACGCCCGGAGTGGACCCTGCCGGGCGGCGGCATGGAGCACGGCGAGGACCCGTACGACACCGTCCACCGGGAGGTGGCGGAGGAGACGGGCTACACCATCGAGATCACCGGCCTGCTCGGCGTGCGCTCACGCCACCACATCTCCCGCCGCCGCCTCGGCCGCACCGTCGACCACCACGGCGTGGGCCTCGTCTACGAGGCCCGCGTCACCGGCGGCGAACTGCGCCCCGAGGTCGGCGGCTCCACGGACATGGCCGCCTGGCACGACCTCGACGCGGTGCCCGAGCTGAACCACGTCAACCTGGTCGACGTCGGACTGCGGCTGTGGCGGGAGCGGCCGGTGACGGGGCGGGTGGTACAGCGGTAGTAGCCCGCGAGATGAACACGGAGTGACCGCCTCCCGGCCGTTCGAGGAGCGGCCGTGGACGCGGAGGGCAGCCCAAGATCCACGTACGGTGATCGGTGTCGGTCGTTGCCGTCTCGTTCACGCGCAGGCCATCCCCGGTGCCAACGATCCAGGGTGAGCGGGTTGTTCGCGACTGCGGACCCCCCGCGACCACTGCCGACGCGTTCGCACTCGGGGAGACCGCGCCATGTCGCGCACACGCTCTGTCAACCGCCGTACCGTCCTCGCCGCCACCGGCGCCGCAGCCGTCTCGGCGGGCGTCGGCTACGCCCTGCGGCCCACCGACAGCCAGGCCGCCACCACCACGGCCCCCGGCACCGGCACCGCCGCCGAGGCGCCCGTCGCCCGGTCGCGGCAGGCGCCGGCCGCCGCCCCGCTCGCCCCGTACACCCGCGGCACGACCGTCGCCACCGTCGCCGCCCCCCGTACCTCCTCCGGCTTCCGCCGCCTCGGCGACGGCATCGGCTGGCGCCGGGTGGTACGCGACGACCTCGCCACCCCGAAGTCGGGGCGGGCCGGCCGCCGGACCGCGCTCGCCGCGTTCGTACAGCTCACCGACCTGCACCTGATGGACGCCCAGCACCCGCTGCGCCTGGAGTACCTGCGTTCGACCGACGTGCACGCCTGGCGGCCGCAGGAGGCGCTCACCGTGCACGGGGCGGTCGCGCTCGTGGAGCGGGTCAACGCGCTGCGCGGCGGACCGGTGACCGGCGCGCCGCTGCACTTCGCCATGACCACCGGCGACAACACGGACAACAACGCGAGGTCCGAGCTGGAGTGGTTCCTGAAGGTCATGAGCGGCGGGCGCATCCGCCCCAACTCCGGTGACCCGCGCCACTACGAGGGCGTCCAGAACAGCGGCATCAAGCAGTACTGGCAGCCCGACACCACCGTCCGCGACGCCGACAAGCAGCGCGGCTTCCCGCACCTCGACGGCTTCCTGGCCGCCGCGATCCGCGAGCTGAACAGCCCCGGCCTGAACCTGCCCTGGTACTCCACGGTCGGCAACCACGACTCCATGCCGCTGGGCTGCTACGCCTCGCACGGCGACTCCTGGCTCACCGAGTACGCGGTCGGCGGGAAGAAGCTGATGAGCCTGCCCGCGGCCGAGGCGAAGAAGCTCCAGGACGCGATCAAGAAGGCCAAGGACCCCCGGGGCGTGGGCTTTCGCGACCTGCTCAAGGCGCACGCCCGTGACATGCGCTCGGTGACCCCGGACGCGTCACGGGCCCCGTTCACGCCGCGCGAGTACCTCCAGGCCCACCTGGACCCGGCCTACCGCGGCCTCGGTCCGGTCGGCCACGGCTACTCCACCGCCAACCTCGACGCGGGCACCCAGTACTACTCCTTCCGTATCGCCGAGGACGTCATCGGCATCAGCCTCGACACCACCGACGCGGGCGGCCACTACGAGGGGTCCGTGGGGTCCGCCCAGCTGAAGTGGCTGGAGCGGACCCTGAAGGAGAACAAGGACTCGTACGCCGTGATCTTCAGCCATCACACCAGCTCGTCGATGGACAACACCCGCCCCGACCCGGCCCGCCCCGGCGAGCGGCGGCACACCGGCGCGGAGGTCCTCACCCTGCTCGGCCGGCACCGGAACGTCCTCGCCTGGGTGAACGGCCACATCCACCGCAACGACATCACCGCGCACGCCGTCGGCGACGGCCGCTCCTTCTGGGAGATCTCCACCGCCTCCCACGTCGACTATCCCCAACTCGCCCGCGTCATCGAGCTGGTGGACAACAAGGACGGCACGATCTCCCTGTTCACCACCTGCGTGGAGTCCTCCGCCCCGCACCGCACGGACTTCGCCGACCTCTCCCAGACCGGCCTCGCCGCCCTCTACCGCGAGCTGTCCTACAACGCCCCCGGCGCCCGCACCGACCTCGCGGGCGGCGCCCGGGACCGCAACACGGAGCTGGTGCTGAAGAAGGGCTGAAACCCGCTCAACCGGTTCACCCGGCGCAACCTCGGCGATCTCGGCCGGGTCTCCTCCCCCGACCACGCTCGACGAAGAGCACACAGGGGAGAGACATGACCGTACGGACGACTCTCGTGGCGGCGACGGCCGTGGCGCTGTCACTGGCCCTGGCGGGCCCGGCGTTCGCGGCCGCACCCGCCGGAGGCGACCACGAGGCGACCCGCGAGGCGATCGAGGCCGCGGTGCGGGACGGCGTACCCGGGGTGACGGCGACGGCGAGGACCGGACACCGCGTCTGGTCCACGACCGCCGGCGTGGGCAACCTCAGGACGGGCCAGCCGCGTTCGGTCCACGACCGCTACCGCGTCGGCAGCATCACCAAGACCTTCGTGTCGACGGTGCTGCTGCAACTGGAGGCGGAGGGCCGGCTGTCGCTGGACGACAAGGTGGCGAAGTGGCTGCCGGGTGCCGTGCGGGGCAACGGCCACGACGGCCGCCGCATCACCCTGCGCCAGCTCCTCAACCACACCAGCGGCATCTACGACTACACCGCCGACGACGACTTCGTCAGGACGTACTTCCTCAAGGACGGCTTCTTCGAGCATCGCTACGACACGAAGGCGCTGGCGGACCTGGTGGCCGTCGCGATGACCCACAAGCCGGACTTCGCGCCGGGCACGTCCTGGAACTACTCCAACACCAACTACGTCGTGGCGGGCATGGTGATCGAGAAGGCCACGGGCAGGCCGTACGGGGACGAGATCCGTCGGCGGATCGTCAAGCCCCTGTCCCTGAACGCCACCTCTGTCCCCGGCACCCGGGTCACCGTCCCGGGGCCCAGCAGCCGCGCCTACTCCAAGCTCGCCGAGTCGGCGACGGGACCGACGTACGACGTCACGAGGCTGAACCCCTCGCTCGCCTCCTCGGCGGGCGAGATGATCTCGGACTCCTCCGACCTGAACCGCTTCTACTCCGCGCTGCTGCGGGGCAGGCTGCTCCCGCCGAAGCAGCTGAAGGAGATGAAGACGACGGTGCCGGTCGGCGTCATCCCGAACGCCGGTTACGGCCTCGGCCTCATCGACCGCGAGCTGTCGTGCGGCGTCCACGTCTGGGGCCACGGCGGCGGCATCCACGGCTCGAACTCGGAGGCGGTGACCACGGCGGACGGCCGCCACACGCTCGCCCTCAACTTGAACGGGGACTGGTCGGGGGACACCGACGCCGTGATCGAGGCGGAGTTCTGCGGCTAGTGCCGCGGCACTGGTGCTGAGCCGAGGCGCCGAACGCCGGGCGCGCGCGTGAGGAGGGGCCGCCGATCCCCCTCCGATCGGCGGCCCCTCCTCTCCCCTCCTGGTGCTGCCCCGGTCCGTCACTACCGGGGCAGCACCACGACATACGCCGCCGGGTCGCGGTCGCCCGAGGCCATCAGGGCCGTACGGACCACGGCCGCCTGCTGTTCCATGGCCTCGCGGAGCTTCCTCGGCGTGATGTGCACGACCGTGATGCCGAGGCGCTCCAGGGTTTCGCGCTTGCGGGCGTACTCCGACCACAGGGCGTCCTCGTCCTGCCGCGGGGCCCGGGTGTCCAGCTCCACCGCGACCGCCTGCTCGGGCCAGTACGCGTCCAGGCCGCCGAGGTGGGGGCCGCCGGGCAGCCGCAGGTCGACGTTCCAGATCGGGTCCGGCAGGCCGTGTTCGCGGACCATGCGGTACAGGCGGTCCTCCGCGATCGCCCTGCCCTCCGCGAGCAGGGAGTCCACCGCGTCCACCACGTGCGGCCGGCCCAGCAGCTTGGCGTTGGTCAACTCCCGTACCACCGCCGCCGGTTCGCAGTGGCCGCCGCGGACCGCCTCGGTGAGCAGCCGGCGCACCACGCCCGCGTCCGACAGTTCCGCGACCGCGTCCGCCAGCGCGCGCGGCACCGGTGCCACCGGCAGGCCGGTGACCTGCTGGGGCTGCGGCAGGGACGTCGCGCGCACGACGCGGGCGCAGCCCGTCGAGCGCAGCCGGCGCAGCCGCGGGACCAGGACGTCCAGCGTGTCCTGGGACATCAGCGGCGGCGCCGAGGTGAAGCCGTGCAGCGTCAGGGCGGCCAGGCCCGTCAGCATCGCCTCCGTGTACGTCGGCGCGTGCGGCTGATCCGCGCCGGGCTGGGCCGGGACCCCGGCCGGGCGCTCCTTGGCCGCGTACATCAGGACCGCGTGCAGCCGCTCCTCGCTGGTGGGCGGGCCCGGGTGGAGCAGGACCACGCCCGGCAGGAGCTGCTGCCAGGGGCCGCCGGGGCGGCACTGTTCGTTGGTCTCGGACGACGAGACCCCGTGCGACCTCAACTGCGCGGCCGTCATCACCCGGCGATGCACCTCCGAGAGGTGGCGGACCGGGCGGGGGGAGAGCGGGGGGACCGGGGTGTTGTGGTTCATGCAGCGGGGATTCCCGCCGTTGATCTGATTCCTAACCCCTGTTACACGCCTGTCGACGAATCCGGACAACACGGTACTAAAGGACGGGTGTTCGGATGCCGAGTAGGCGGCGAAAACCCCTGGTCCGAATGGGTGGGACCAGGGGTTACGGCCCTGATTGGCTGAACTTCGTAACGGCTACCGACCGCCCAAGCTCAGGCCAGCGATGTGATCAACCGGCGGTAGCGTCACATGCCTGGCCGCGCAGCGCCCGCGCCAGGTCGTCCCGCGCCTCCAGGACCAGCCGGCGCAGCGCCGGAGCCGCGTCCTCGTGCGCCGAGAGCCACGCGTCGGTCGCCTCCACCGTCTCCCGCGACTGCTGGAGCGCGGGGAACAGGCCGCCGACCACATCCATGCCGATCTGGATCGACCGGTCCGTCCACACGCGCTCGATCGCCTCGAAGTACCGGGACGCGTACGGCGCCAGCAACTCCCGCTGCGAGGACTGGTTCCAGCCCGAGATCGTCGCGCCGACCAGCGCGTTGGACAGCGCGTCCGACTCCACCACCTGCGCCCACGCCTGCGCCTTCACTGCCTGCGACGGCCGGGCCGCGAGACAGCGGACCTGGTGGCGCTTGCCGGACGCCGTGTCGTCACGGGCCAGTTCCGCGGCGAGCACGCCCTCGTCGGCGACCCCGTGCGCGGCCAGCGGCTCCAGGAACGCCCAGCGCAGCTCCTGGTCCACCGCCAGCCCGTCGATGCTCTCCGTGCCCGCCAACAGGCCCTGGAGCAGCTGGAGGTCGGCCTCGCCGGAGGCCGCGGTCGCGAAGAACCGCGCCCACGCCAGCTGGTGCTCGCTGCCCGGCTCCGCCAGCCGCAGCTCCTTCAGCGCGCCCTCGGCCAGCAGCCGGCCGCCGGTGGCGCGCCACTCGGGCGCCACGTAGTTGACCAGCGAGGAGTTCGCCCAGGCGTGCAGCATCTGGAGCACGCCGATGTCGGACTCCCGCCCCGCGAACCGCAGCACCAGGTCGACGAAGTCGCGGGCGGGCAGTAGCGCGTCCCGTGTCATGTTCCACAGCGCCGACCAGCACAGGGCACGGGCGAGGGGGTCCGCGATGTCCCCCAGACGCGCCTTGAGGGCCTCCAGGGACGTCGAGTCGAACCGGGTCTTGCAGTACGTGAGGTCGTCGTCGTTGACCAGCACCAGCTCCGGCGCCGCCGCGCCCGCCAGTTCCGCCACGACCGTCCGTGGCCCGTCGACGTCCACCTCCACGCGCGCGTACCGCTCGACCGCCCCGTCGGCGCCCTTGCGGTACAGGCCCACCGCGACTCGGTGCGGGCGCAGCTCGGGGTGCGACTCGGCGGCCTCCTGGACCACGGCGAGTTCGTCCACCAGGCCCTCGGGGTTCAACAGCACCTGCGGGGTCAGTGAGTTGACCCCGGCCGTCTGGAGCCACGACCGCGACCACGCCGTCATGTCCCGGCCACTGGTCTCCTCCAGCACCGACAGCAGGTCGCCCAGGCGCGTGTTGCCGTACGCGTTGCGCTTGAAGTAGCGCCGCGCGCCCTCCAGGAACGCGTCCTGGCCGACGTACGCGACGAGCTGCTTGAGCACCGAGGCGCCCTTGGCGTAGGTGATGCCGTCGAAGTTGAGCTTGGCGTCCTGGAGGTCGCGGATGTCGGCGGTGATCGGATGCGTCGACGGCAGCTGGTCGGCGCGGTACGCCCAGGCCTTGCGGCGGTTGGCGAAGGTGATCCAGGCGTTCTCGAAGCGGGTCGCGCCGACGTTCGCGAACGTGCCCATGAAGTCCGCGAAGGACTCCTTCAGCCACAGGTCGTCCCACCAGACCATGGTGACCAGGTCGCCGAACCACATGTGCGCCATCTCGTGCAGGATGACGTTGGCCCGCGCCTCGTAGGACGCCTGGGTCACCTTGCCGCGGAAGATGTACTCCTCGCGGAAGGTCACCAGGCCCGGGTTCTCCATCGCGCCGAGGTTGTACTCGGGCACGAACGCCTGGTCGTACTTCCCGAAGGGGTACGGGTAGTCGAAGTGGTCGTGGAAGAAGTCCAGGCCCTGCTTGGTGATCAGGAAGACGTCGTCGGCGTCGAAGTGCTTCGCGAGACCCTTGCGGCACAGGGCGCCGAGCGGGATCTCCAGCGTCGTGCCGTCGCCGAGGTCACGGGAGTAGGAGTCGGTGACGTAGTGGTACGGACCGGCCACCACGCAGGTGATGTACGTCGAGATCGGCTTCGTCGGCGCGAACCGCCACACGCCGTCGCTCCGTTCACCGGCCCCGTTGCTCCAGACCGTCCACTCCTCGGGCGCGCGCACCTCGAAGCGGAACGGCGCCTTGAGGTCCGGCTGCTCGAAGTTCGCGAAGACCCGGCGGGAGTCGGCCGGCTCGTACTGCGTGTAGAGGTAGACCTCGCCGTCCTCGGGGTCGACGAAGCGGTGCAGGCCCTCGCCGGTGCGGGAGTAGGCGCACTGGGCGTCGACGACCAGCTCGTTGTCGGCGGCCAGGTCCTCCAGGAGGATCCGGGAGCCGTCGAAGACCTCGCTCGGGTCGAGTTCCCGGCCGTTGAGCGAGACGGCCGTCACCGTCGGCGCGATCAGGTCGGCGAAGCTCGACGCGCCGGGCCGCGCGCAGCGGAAGCGGATCGTGGTGACGGACCGGAAGGTGCGCGGAGACTCGTCGGCGCCCGAGGGGCCCACGGCGGAGCGGACGTCGAGCGACACGTCGTACCCGTCGACGGACAGCAGGGCGGCCCGCTCCCGGGCCTCGTCGCGGGACAGATTCTCACCGGGCACGGGCGGCACTCCCTCGGTCGACCAGCGGATGGTGTTCGGTATGTGGACAGGACCGATCCTGCCATGTGCCCCTGACGCGCGGCAGCCGGGAATGATGGCGGAAGCGGGGAATGGCGCGGGGTGCGGTCGGTGTTCCTTCTTTCAATCGAACGCTTTCCTTAGGAGACGCATGTCCGAGACCAGCTCCACCAAGACGCCCGTCGACTTCTGGTTCGACCCGCTGTGCCCCTGGGCCTGGATGACCTCCCGCTGGGTCCTGGAGGTGGAGAAGGTCCGGGACATCGAGGTGCGCTGGCACATCATGAGCCTGGCGGTGCTGAACGAGCCGAAGATCGACGAGCTGCCCGAGGAGTACCGCGAGCTCCTGGAGACCAAGGCCTGGCAGCCGGTCCGGGTGGTCACCGCGGCCTGGCAGAAGCACGGCTCCGACATCCTCGGCCCGCTGTACACCGCGCTGGGCACCCGTATCCACAACGAGGGCCAGGGTCCGACGCGCGAGGCCGTCGAAGGCGCCCTGGCGGACGTCGGCCTGCCCGCCGACCTGATCGAGTACTTCGACCAGAAGGACTTCGAGTTCGACGCCGAGCTGCGCGCCTCCCACAAGGAGGGCATCGACAAGGTCGGCCAGGACGTCGGCACCCCGGTCATCGCGGTCCCCGGCCCCGACGGCGAGCAGATCGCGTTCTTCGGCCCGGTCGTCACCCCCGCCCCCAAGGGCGAGGAGGCGGCCCGCCTGTGGGACGGCACGGTGGCGGTCGCCTCCGTCCCCGGCTTCTACGAGATCAAGCGCACCCGGACCAAGGGCCCGGACTTCAGCAACCTGTAGGGATCACTCCTCGGGGGCGGCGGCCGGAATCCGGAGTTCCACCGGGAGCAGGTCGCCGTCCCCCTGGCGGTGCGCGGGCTGGTACCACCGGCAGCCCTCCGCGGTGCACCGCCACAGGTCGGTCCTGCCGCGATGCTTCTCGCTGACCTTCGCCCGCTCCCCGGAATCGAGCATCCGGTACACCTGGTCGTACTTCTTGCAGCCGGGACAGTACTTGTACTTGAAGAACATCGACCCCTCCTCGCGCTCACCGCCGGATCAGGGAAGTCCGTCACCACCGCGTCGACTCCCAACCGGTAGTACAGCGCGTCCCGCGCGAACACGTCCCCGAAACCGCTCGCCCCGCCGGAGTCGCGCCCGCGGGAACCGGCTCTCCGCGCGGACGGTGCACGGCCCCACGGGTGCCGTCCCCAGCCGTCGCGCATCCCCCTGGCGGCCCCGCCGGGCGTCCTCCGGCTACGCAACGCGGCGGTCACCGGACTCCGGGTGACCAGCTGCGACAGCGTCGCACCCGTCTCCCTCAATGTGCCGTGCGAGCGGGGCGAGCCGTAGCACCATGGGCCCATGACGGAGATCGACACCTCGGTACCCCACTCGGCCCGCATCTGGAACTACTGGCTGGGCGGCAAGGACAACTACCCCGTGGACGAGGAGGCCGGCGACGCCTACACCGCCGTCTTCCCCGGCATCGTCACCATCGCCCGCAGCAGCCGCGCCTTCCTCGGCCGCAGCATCCGGTACCTCGTGCGGGAGGCCGGCGTACGCCAGTTCCTGGACGTCGGCACCGGGCTGCCCACCGTCGACAACACCCACGAGGTCGCCCAGCGCCACGCCCCCGAGTCGAGGATCGTCTACGTCGACAACGACCCGCTCGTCCTCGCCCACGCCCGCGCCCTGCTCACCTCCACCCCGGAGGGCGTCACGGCCTACGAGGACCTCAGCATCCACGACCCCGAGCGCCTCCTTCAGGCGGCGTCCAGAACCCTCGACCTCACGCGGCCGACGGCTCTGATCCTCAGCGGCATCCTCGGCCACATCGCCGACTACGACCTGGCCCGCGAACTCGTCGCCCGCCTCCTGGCAGGGCTTCCCTCGGGCAGCCACCTCTGCGTCAACGACGGCTCCCGGGGCACCGACCCGGACTACGAGCAGGCCCAGGACGCCTACAACGAGACCGGCGCGGTGCCGTACTTCCTGCGCCCGGTCGAGCAGATCGCCGCGTTCTTCGAGGGCCTGGAGCTGGTGGAGCCCGGCGTCGTCTCGGTCCCGTTGTGGCGCCCGGACCCGGGCACCGCGCCGACCCCGATCGGCCAGCACGGCGGCGTGGGCCGCAAGCCCTGACGGGCGGCTTCACGGCCGGGGCAGCAGACCCCGTTCCATCGCCACCACCACCGCCCGCGTCCGGTCGTTCACGTCCAGCTTGGCGAACAGGCGCAGCAGATGCGTCTTGACCGTGGCCTCCGTGATGACCAGACGCCGGCCGATCTCGGCGTTGGTGAGCCCGTCTGCCACCGCGCTCAGGACGTCCGTCTCCCGCGCGGTCAGCGGGTCGTGGACCGGGCGCCGCATCCGTGCCACCAGCTTCGCGGCCACCCGGGGCGCGAGCACCGTCTCGCCCCGGGCGGCCGAGCGGATCGCGTCGGCCAGCTGCTCGCGGGTGGTGTCCTTCAGCAGATAGCCGATCGCGCCGGCCTCCACCCCGCGCTCGATCTCCGCGTCGGTGTCGTACGTCGTCAGGATCAGCACCCGGGTGCGCGGATACCGGGCGACGATCTCGGTCGTCGTGGCGACCCCGTCCAGCACCGGCATCCGCAGATCGACCAGGGCGACATCGGGGTCGTGGCGGGCCACCAGCTCCAGGGCGGCCCGTCCGTCCCCCGCCTCGCCGACGATCTCGATGCCGTCGTCCCCGGCGAGCAGCGCCACCACCCCGGCGCGCATCACGGTGTGGTCGTCCACCACGACGACCCGCAGCAGCTTTTCCTCGGTCATGCCGTCCCCTCGCCGCCCGGCGGAATCATCGCCAGGATCCTCGTACCGTCGCCGACCGAGCTGGTGACGGTCAGCCGTCCGCCGAGCTCCGCCAGCCGCTTGCGCATCCCGTCGAGCCCGAAGCCCGCAGACTCCGCGACCACGAACCCGGTGCCGTCGTCGGTGACCTCCAGCTCCACCCCGTCCGGGCGCCGGGCCAGCACCACCCCGACCGTGGACGCCCGGGCGTGCTTGCGCACGTTGGCCAGGGACTCCTGGGTGCAGCGCAGCAGCGCGATCCGGGTCTGCTGGTCGCACTCCAGGTCCGCGAGGTCGGCTTCCACGGTGAGGCCGGTGTCCTCCGCGAAGCGGTCCAGGATCCGGCGCAGGGTCAGGGCGACCGACCCCGTGCCGGCCCGCGGCTGTCCCGAGCCGACCAGCTCCCGGGCCTCGGCGAGGTTCTCCCGTGCCGTGGCCTCGATCGACCGCAACTGCCGGGCGCTGCGCCCGGGATCGACGGCGATCCCCGCCCGGGCCGCCTCCGCGAGCACGACGATCGACGCGAAGCCCTGCGCCAGCGTGTCGTGGATGTCGCGGGCCAGCCGCTCCCGTTCGTCCGCCGCGCCCTGCCGCTGGTGCGCCTCCGACAGCCGGGCCTGTGTCTCCTCCAACTCGGCGATCAGACGGGCCCGTTCGGCGCTCTGCTCGACCACCGCGTGCGCCCACAGTCCGATCAGCACCCCCACCGCGACGACGATCAGGGTGGACACCGCCGTCTCGCCCAGGAACTCCGCGGACCAGCCCTGCCGCAGCCAGCCACCCAGCAGGGTCGTGGCGGTGGCAAGCCCGAGGAACCCCATCGACGCCCTCGGGGTGCGCCCGAACATCCAGTAGTGCGGCAGCGTCACCATGAACAGCGCGGCATAGCTGGTGCGCAGATAGGCGAGCCCGCCGAGGGCCAGCACCAGCACCCAGAGGTAACCGTGCGGCCGGACCACGGGGTTGGCCGGGAAACGGTCCAGCACCGCGTACGACAGGACCACACCGGCGAGCAGCGCGAGCGCCCCGTACATGACCCCGCCCGGCCGGCCCATCACGGCGATCCCGACGGCCATGGCCGCGAACAGCACCCAGCAGACCGCGTTCCAGCGGCGCAGGGAGGTGGCCCAGAAGGCCTCGGAGGAGGGGCCGGCGAGAGCGGTCATGGTGATCAACGTACGTCGATCACCGTGCGCTCGGGGGCCACTCGCGTCTCCGGGGCGGCCGGGCGCACCGGCCACCAGGTCCGCTCGCCGAGCAGGAGCAGCGCCGCCGGGAGGATCAGTACGCGCACCACGAAGGCGTCCAGCAGGACGGCCGCCGCGAGCACGAACCCGATCTGCTTCATCTCGATGATGTGCAGGAGGACGAAGCTCACGAAGACGGTCGTCATCACCACCGCGGCGCTGGTCACCACGCTCGCGGACCGGAGGATGCCGTCGAGCACGGCCTGCCGGGTGGGCGTGCCGTCGAGTACGGCCTCCCTGATCCGGCTGATCACGAACACCTGGTAGTCCATGGACAGTCCGAAGAGGATCACGAACAGGAACAGCGGCACGCGCGAACCGATCGACCCGGTGGAGTCGAAGTCCAGCAGCCCTTCGGCCCAGGTGTGCTGGAAGACCAGCACCAGCAGCCCGAGCGCCGCGGCCGCGGACAGCAGGTTCAGCACCACGCCGATCAGCCCGAGCACCACCGAACGGAACGCGTACAGGGTCATCAGGAAGGTCACCAGCAGCAACGCCCCGAGGACGAGGGGGAGTTTGCCGTTCTGGTGGGCGGGATAGTCGGTGTAGCGCGCGACGTCCCCGCTCACGCCGTACTCGGCGCCGTCGATCCGGCCGACGGTGGCCGGCAGGTAGTCGTCCCGCAGATGGTCCAGGGACGCGTACGCCTCCGTGGAGTTCCCGAGGTGCGGCACCTTCAGTTCGAGGGCGCTGATCCGTCGGTCGGCGGAGGCGCGGACCGCGGACGCGCCGGTGAACAGCGGGTCGGCGTCGGCGAGTTCGGCGAGCCTCGTGAGCGCGGCGGCCACCTCCTCGTCCTGTCCGGCGTCGGCGCGGACGACGACCTGGTGGGTGACCCGGTGGTCGGGGAAGGCGTCGTTGAGCCGGTCGTAGACCCGCATCGCGGGGATCTCGCGGGAGTGGGTGTCCCGGCTCATCTCGGTGATGTGCAGTCCGGTCAGCGGGAGGGCGAGGGCGAGCAGGGCGAGGACGGAGACGCACAGGGTGGCCAGCGGGTGCCGGGCGGCGGGCCGCAGCAGGGCGGTCCACACGCGGCCGCCGCTGTCCCCGCGGACCCGGCGGGCGGGCTTGCCACGTTCCGCGCGCCGCACGGCCCGGCGTTCGGCCCGCCCGCCCAGGACGGTCAGCAGTGCGGGCAGGGCCGTCAGGGAGCTGGCCATCGCGACCAGGACGACGACGAGGGTGCCGGTCGCGAGGGACGAGAAGATCACGTCCGAGGCCAGGTACAGCGTGGCCGTGGTGGCGACGACGGCGAGCCCGGAGACGACCACCGCCCGGCCCGAGGTGGCCGCCGCCAGCTCCACCAGCGCCGGTGAGCTCAGCCGGCCACCGGCACGGGCCCGTTCCTCGCGTTCCCGCTTGAGGTAGAAGAGCGTGTAGTCGACGCCGACCGCGAGCCCGATCATCAGGATGACGTTCGTGCCGACCCCGGTGTCGGGGGAGAGGTGCGAGGCCACCATCGACAGCCCGATGGCCGCGGCGATGGACGACAGGGCCAGCAGCAGGGGGACGGCGGCCATGGTGAGCGAACCGAAGACGAGCAGCAGCGTGAGCAGCGTGACCGGCAGGGTGATCTTCTCCGACAGGGCCAGGTCGTCCCCGCGCTGCTGGTCGACGCCCTTGCTGATGGAGGGACTTCCGGTCTCCTCCAGGAGCAGCCCCGGGTGGTCGGCCCGCACGGCCTCGGTCTGGGCGAGCAACGCGTCGACCTTGTCCTTGGCGTCGCGCTCCTCGCCCCGGACCGCCACCTCGACCATGAGGATCCGCCCGTCGTGCGAGCGCGACGGGGCGGCGACCTCGGCCACCTCGGGCAACGCCGCCATGCGCGCGGTGAGTTCCCGTGCGGCCGCGGCGGCGTCCCGCTCGTCGAGGGGGCCCGAGCGGGCGGAGATCAGCACCTGCTCGGTGGATCTGCGCTCCAGGTGCCCCTCGGCCGCCATGGCCTCCGCCCGCCCGGCCTCACCGACCCGGTAGTCCGCCGTGCGCGCGCTGTTCATGCCGACGGCGCTGCCGGCCGCGAGGCACAGCACCACGAACACCAGCCAGCCGGTGATCGCCCGCCAGGGGTGCCGGGCACTGGCCCGGGCCATGCGTACAGTCAGTGAGTTCATGCCCAAGAGCCTGGTCGACCAGGGCAGTTGGCCGACACGGGTGCTCGGTGGAACGTGGTGTCAACCGATCGGTTGACCCGCGGGGTGCGGAAAACCCCCGCGAGTCACGTCCTCGCGGGGGCTTCCCGTCTTTCCGCCCGCCGGTGAAGGTTGAGAAGACGATCACGAGGCGGGACGACTCACGGGCACCACCTCAGGGCGCCAGCAGCAGCACATCGGCGCGGGACTTGGCGGCCTGGTGACGCCGGGCCACGTCCTGCCAGTTGACGACCTGCCACATGGCCTCGATGAAGTCGACCTTCTGGTTCCTGTACTGGAGGTAGAAGGCGTGCTCCCAGGCGTCGAAGACGAGGAGCGGCACCGAGCCCTGGCCGACGTTGCCCTGGTGGTCGTAGACCTGCTCGACGATCAGACGCCCGCTGAGGGGCTCGTGGGCGAGGACGCCCCAGCCCGAACCCTGCGTGGTGGCCGCGGCCTTGGACAGCTGCGCCTTGAAGTTCGCGAACGACCCGAAGGACTCGGTGAGGGCGTCCGCCAGTTCGCCGACCCCGTCCGCGGCGAGCGGCTCGCCACCGCCGTCACCGGTCATGTTCTGCCAGTAGATCGAGTGCAGGATGTGCCCGGAGAGATGGAACGCCAGGTTTTTCTCCAGGGCGTTGATCGATCCCCACGTCTCCTTGTCCCGCGCCTCCGCCAGCTGCTCCAGTGTGTCGTTCGCGCCCTTCACGTACGCCGCGTGGTGCTTGTCGTGGTGCAGCTCGATGATCTCGGGGCTGATCACGGGAGCGAGCGCGGAGTAGTCGTAGGGCAGGTCCGGAAGCGTGTAGACGGGCATGGCGGCGGGTCCCCTCGAGATCTTGTTGCAAGTAGCTTGCAATAACAAGCTAACAGCAAAAAGCCCCCGTGTGGATCACACGGGGGCTTTCGGCCGTCCGGCGCGTCAGCGCACGGCACGCCGGCGCTGCCAGGCGTACCCGAGGGCCGCCAGCGCGGCCGTCATGCCGCCGGTGAAGTACAGCTGGACCCGGGTGCCCGGCTCCCGGGCCATCAGCACGAAGATCGCCGCCATCCCCGCCATCGCCACCCAGGTCAGCACCGGGAACGCCCACATCCGCACGGTCAGCCGCTCCGGGGCCTCGCGCTCCAGCCGCCCGCGCAGCCGCAGCTGGGACACCGCGATGAAGGCCCAGACGACCAGGATCACCCCGCCGATCATGTTGAGGAGCCAGGAGAAGACGTCGTCGGGACGCCAGTAGCTCAGGCCCACGCACACGAAGCCGAAGGCACAGGAGACGAGGACCGCGACGCGGGGCACGCCACCGGAGACCCGGCCCAGCGCCTCGGGCCCCTGGCCGCGCGCGACCAGCGAGTAGGCGATCCGTGAGGAGCCGTAGATGTTGGCGTTCATCGCGCTCAGCAGCGCCACCAGCACGACCACGTTCATCAGCTGCCCGGCGCCGGGGATGCCCAGCTCGTCCAGGGCGGCGACGTAGGGGCCTTTGTCGGTGACCGCCTTCGAGTCCCAGGGGACGAGGGTGACGATGACCGCCATCGAGCCGATGTAGAACAGCGCGATACGCCACATCGCGGTGCGGACCGCGCTCGCCACGCCCCGGACGGGGTCCTCCGACTCGGCCGCCGCGATGGTGACCGTCTCCAGGCCGCCGTACGCGAAGACGGAGGCGAGGATGCCGATCACGAGCCCCTCGCCGCCGTTCGGCAGGAAGGGTGCGAGATGGCCGGTGCCGGGGGAGTCCGTGCCGGGCAGCACCCCCGCGATCGCCAGTACGCCCAGCACCAGGAACAGGCTGATCGCGCCGACCTTCAGGGCCGCGAACCAGAACTCGAACTCGCCGAAGTTGCGCACCGCGGCGAGGTTCGTCGCGCAGAAGACGACCATGAACAGCGCCACCCAGGCCCACTCCGGAGTCCCCGGCAGCCACCCCGACACGATCTCGGCCGCGCCGATGCCCTCGAGACCCACGGCCGTGCACAGCAGGACCCAGAACGACCACCCGGCGGTGAAGCCCGCCCACGGCCCGATCGCCCGCTCGGCGTGCGCGGAGAAGGAGCCCGAGGAGGGGTACGCGGCCGACATCTCGCCCAGCATCCGCATCACCAGCATCACGAGGAGACCGGACAGGACGTAGGCGACGACGATCGAGGGCCCGGCGGCGGCGATCCCTCTGCCGGAGCCCACGAACAGCCCCGCGCCGATCACGCCCCCGAGGGCGATCATCGACAGATGGCGCTGCTTGAGTCCGTGGGAGAGGGTGGCGGCGTCCGACTCGGGGGGTGTCGGGGCTTGGGTGGTGCTGGGCATGGGCGTGGTTCGTCCAATGCGTGAGATGGCAAAAACGCCCACAGTCTGGGCAGCCTCTCCGCTCAGAGGGATCGACCGCCCAGTATGCGGACGGTTCCGCGACCCTGTGTGACTACCCGGCCACGCTCCCGCACGGGACGCGTCGCGCTCGACACCGACCGGGACACCGAGGTCCCGCCCGGCGACCCGTTTGGTGGGACCCTACAGACGCGGTTCACACGAGACACGTGAGCGAAACGTCCCGGCCTCAGTGACCGGTGTCACGTCCTGCCCGGTGTCACCACCACCCTTTGTCCGGAGCCCACCAAACCGCCGCTCCAGCCTTTGTCGAGCGCTGACGGTGATCGGCGCGAGGACCCCGGGATAGCGTCGCGATGTCCTCACCGTTCATACCCTCGCGGAGTCCCCATGAGCACCGCCGTCGCCCCCGTCCGCCCCGGTCAGGTCCTCGCCGACCTGCTTCCGGCCTCCCGTGTCCGGGACGCCGCGCTCGTGCTCGGCGGCGCCGCCCTCACCGGCCTCGCCGCCCAGATCGCGGTGCCCGTGCCGGGCTCCCCGGTGCCGGTGACCGGCCAGACGTTCGCCGTCCTGCTCGTCGGCATGACGCTCGGCGCCGGCCGCGGCTTCCTCTCCCTCGCCCTCTACGCGGTCGCGGGCGTCGCGGGCGTGCCCTGGTTCGCCGACGGCGGCTCCGGCGCGGCCGCCGCCTCCTTCGGCTACATCCTCGGCATGATCCTCGCCTCGACCGTCGTCGGCGCCCTGGCCCGCCGCGGCGCCGACCGCTCGGTGTGGCGCACCGCGGGCGCGATGCTGCTGGGCGAGGCGATCATCTACGCCGTCGGCGTCCCGTACCTGGCCTACGCCGCCGACCTGTCCCTCTCGGGGGCCGTCGACGTCGGCCTCACCAACTACCTGATCGGCGACGCCCTCAAGGCGGCCCTGGCCATGGGCCTGCTGCCCACCGCCTGGAAGCTCCTCAACCGCGACGAGCGCTGACGTCGTCCCTGAAGAGGCTCGCCGGGTCGTACGACGACTTCAGCCCGGCGAGCCTCTCGCGCGTCCCGGCGTCGTACAGCCCCTCGCGCCGGTCCCCGGCCCCGAACGCGAAGTTGACCGCCCGCCCGAGCGTCACCGGCGCGAGCGCCGCGAAGGCCGGATCGAGGACCGCGCGCGCCGTCTCCCGGTCCGCCATGGTCAACAGCCGCACCAGGAAAGCCCCCTGACGCCACGGCACGGAGTTCGGCGCGGGCCCGGCGAGCGCCCCACCGAGGTGATTGACCTGTACGACGACCATGGCGCCGACGCCTGCCTCCGGCCCGGTCCGCCGGAGCACCTCGGCGCCCCGCGCGACGTCCAGCTCGCTCAGCACGGCACTGTCCCCGTAGTACGCGTGCGGGACGTCCGGGTCGCTGTGGATGGTGTGGCTCTCGGCGTACGGCATCGTGCGCAGCGAGTCGGTGAGCACCGGCCCGATCTCCCGCAGCGGCGCGACGAGCCGCTCCCCGTCGGAGCCCGTGTACGCGACGCGTACGGAGACGACGTACCGCCCGCGCATCCGGGGCGGCAACGCCGGCAGGTCCGGATACGGTACGGCGGCGAAGGACGAGGTCAGCCCGTCCGGCACGGTCCGCGTCCACGCCTCCCACACCTGTAGCGCCGCCGCCGGGTCGACCACCCGCCCGTCGAAGGCCAGCGCACCGCCGTACAGCGTCCGCACGGGGACGAGGTCGATCTCCAGCTCCGTGACGACGCCGAAACTGTGCCCGGCGCCGAGCAGCGCCCAGTACAGGTCGGGCGCGGACCGCCGGGTCACGTGCCGGAGCCGGCCGTCGGCGGTGACGACGTCCAGGGAACGGACATGGTCGGCCGCGTAGCCGAACTCCCGGGCGAGGATGCCGAGTCCGCCGCCCAGCGTGTACGAGACGGCACCGACGCCCGGCGCGGAGCCGTTGAGCGGGGCGAGCCCGTGGGGTGCGGCGGCCTCGACGACCTGGCCCCAGCGGACGCCCGCCTGGACGCGTGCGGTGCGGCGGACGGGGTCGACGCGCACCCCGTCCATGTGCCGTGTCGAGACCAGTACCCCGCCCTCCAGCGGCCCCGGCATGCCATGACCGGTGGCCTGGACGGCGACCGGCAGCCCCTCGGCGGCGGCGTCCCGCACGGCGGCCACGACGTCGTCGGCGCGGCGGGCGGCGACCAGGCGGGTGGGCCGCTGGGCGAACCCGGTCTGGAAGGTGGTGAGTTCCTGCGCTGCATGGCTGTTCATGGACCACATGCTGGGGGCATAACCTGACAGCTTCCGTCAGGTTATGCCCCGTCGTTACGCGGGCCCTGTCGCTGTCGCTGTCGCTGTCGCTGTCGCGGCCGCTGTCGCGGGCAGGGCTGTCGGGTCAGTTCACCCGCGGCCGCCGGGTCGACCACCACATCCCGGCCGCACCGGCCGTCAGCAGCGCCGCGCCCGCCGCTCCCAGCGGGAGCACGTCACGGTCCGGACCGGTTTTCGGCAGTTCCTCCTTCTCGCCGCCCGGTCCCACGGGTTGGTTGTCGGTACCGAGCAGCAGCGGGGTGACCGGGGCGTTCGGCGACGGATTCGTCGTACCGAACGGAACCGGGCCCTGCTGCCAGTACGTCTTCTTCCCGTCGCCGGTCTGTACCGGCAGACAGATCTTGCCGGTCTTTCCGAGATCGAATGTCGCGTCCACGGCGTACGACTTCGACTTACCGGCCGCGAGATTGTCGATCGGGCAGGCGAAACCGCTGTTCGAGCCCTCTGGCAGATCGCTTTCGGCAATCGAGGAGCACCCTTGAACGTTATTGACCGTCAGGCCGTCGAAGCCGACGACCAAAAGCCGGATCTTTCCGCTGTCCTTGGTCCCCTCGTTCTTCACCGTGGCGGTGAGATCGGTTTTTTCGGAACTGTTGTCGACCGAGATCTGTTCGGGCAGCAGCGTGGTCAGCTTCACGCCCGCCGGCGCCTCGTCGACGGCCTTTCCCCCCTTGTTGCTTCCGGGTCCCTCGTCCGCACCGGCGGCGGTGGAAAGGATCAGCACGGCCGAAAAAGATGCCGTGACCAGCGATCCCGCGATGGTCGTCCTACGACGAGAACTCATGTTCGTCCCCCTTGGCTGCGCCTGAATTCGCAGTACTTGAAGAGCTACCACAAGATTTCTCCGCACTATGCTGGTACGGCGTGAAGTGTGACCATTGTGTTGAAGTAGGCGGCGACCGGTGCGTGACCGAGGGGGTGTGACGGATTGCCGGGAAACACGGAGAATGCGGGAAACACGGGAAACGCGAGGAGCGGTGGGGCTCCCGGAATAGTGGTGACGGGGCGTTATCGCCTGATCGAGAGCATCGGTCAGGGGGGAATGGGGCGGGTGTGGCGAGCCGCCGACGACATGCTCGACCGGGAGGTCGCGGTCAAGGAGATGCGCATAGACGGCCTCGACGCCGAGGACGCGCGCACCCGCCGTGAACGCACCCTGCGCGAGGCCCGCGCCACCGCGCGGATCGACCACCCCAACGTCGTCCGGATCTACGACGTCGTCGACGAGGGCGAACGCCTGTGGATCGTCATGGAGTTGGTCGTCGGCCGCTCCCTGGAACGGATGGTGGCCGAGGACGGCCCGCTCGGCCCCCTGGAGACCGCCCGCATCGGCATCGGCCTGGTCACCGCGCTGCGCCAGGTGCACGCGCGCGGCGTGCTGCACCGGGACATCAAGCCGGGCAACGTCCTGGTGGAGGCCGGCGCACGACGGGTCGTCCTCACCGACTTCGGCATCGCGGCCATCCAGGACGCGAAGGCCCTGACGATGGTCGGCATGCTCGTCGGTTCCCCCGACTACATGGCACCCGAGCGGATCTCCGGCCGCCCGCAGGGCCCGCCCTCCGACATCTGGTCCCTGGGCGCGACCCTCTGCGCGGCCCTCGGCGGCCGCTCCCCCTTCTCCCGCGAGACCACCCTCGCCACCCTCCACGCCGTCCTCTACGAGGAGCCCGAACTCCCCTCGGCCGCGGGCCCCTTGCGCGAGATCCTGGCCGCCCTGCTGGAGAAGGACCCTGAGATCCGCCCGGGCCTGGACGAACTGGAGACCTCCCTGCACCCGGTGGCCTTCCCGGCGCCCACCCCGACGGTGCGGGTGACCGGGGGAGAGGTACGGCGCGAGACGGAACCGGAACTCGTGGGTGAGCCCGAGCCGGAGCCGTCGACCCCGGACCCCTCGCCCCCTCAACTCCCGTGGCCACCAGGGGAGTCACCGACGCCGTTCTATGTGGACCCCTCCCGCGTCCCCCCGCCCCCGGACCCCAGGGATCCTGGCCCGGACCGCGAACCGCAAGCCGTGCGCGACGCGATGCCGCAGCACCGCGCGACAGCCCCGAGGACCCAACGCCCCGCCACCCACGAGCCCGCGCCGCACCCGGCCGCCCAGGCCCCTCCGGCCCACCCCGCGGCCTCCGGCTCCGACCCGTACAGCGCCTCGACCGAAGCCGCCTCGTCCGCCGCCTCGGAGGTCCGTTCCGAGACCCCGGGCGGCGGCAGCGCACAGGGCGCTGCCCGGCCGGGCGGAGTCTCACCGGTCCGTCCCGAGGCGGCGACCGAGGAGCGCCCGGTGCGTCCACCGCCGCCCGCCATGCCCCCCGGCGAACTGCCGGGTCCCGCCCGCCCGGGCGGCCCGCGGCGCCCGCGCCGCCGTACCGGACTGCTCGCCGCCGCGGCCGCCGTCACCGCCGGTGCGGTCGTCGCGGTCGTCCTGCTGGTGAACTCCGGCTCGCCCGGCGGGAACCGGGCGAGCGACTCACCCACGCCGTCCGCCACGGTCTCCGGGAGCCCGCAGCCCACCGTGGAGGGCACGTCCCGGCCGCGGAGCCTGCCGCCGGGCGCGCACCGGGAGGCCGGCGGGTTCGCCTGGGCGACCCCGGAGGACTGGCGCCGGGACGTGAAGACCGGCGCCGAGGTGCACTACACCTCGCCCGACGGCACACAGGAACTCGTCGCCAAGTCCTCGCTGGCCCGCGGCGATCTGATGGAGACCTGGCGGACCTCGGAGGAGAACGCCCAGCAGGGGCAGGACTACCGGAAGATCCGCCTGGAGGAGACCAGGTTCCGCGACTACCCGGCCGTCGTCTGGGAGTACACCTTCACCCTGCGGGGCACCCGCTGGCACGCCCGGCTGCTGGGCTTCAACGCGGACGGCAAGTCGTACCAGATCAACACCTGGTACCAGCCCGCCATCGAGAAGCGGGCGTTGGAGACGTACGAGAGGGTCACGGACAGTTTCACGATCCTGTGACGGCACGAGCACCTATGACGGCATGAGCACCTGTGACGGCACGGGAAAAGGGGCCCCGCGCGCGGGGCCCCTTCATCCTGCAGCGGAAGCGGTCAGCCGACCTTGATCTCGTCGTGGACCTCGACGGGGGCGGTGGTCCGGCCGCGGCCGACCTTCTCCTTCACGAAGGCGATGGCGAGCACGATCGCGGCGACCAGCAGTGACAGCAGCACCGTCTCGCGGCCGTCGTGCTTGGTGTCGGTGAGCATGTAGCCGAGCACGAACACGATCAGCGCGGCCGTCGCCCAGGTCAGGTACGGGTACAGCCACATCTTCACGACCAGCTTCTCCGGCGCCTCGGCCTGGATGATCCGGCGCATGCGCAGCTGCGAGAAGCAGATGACGAGCCAGACGAACAGGGCCACGGCACCGCTGGAGTTGACCAGGAAGAGGAAGACGGAGTCGGGGAACTTGTAGTTGAAGAACACCGCGACGAAGCCGAACACCACGGAGGCCACGATGGCGGCGAGCGGCACGCCCCGGCCGGTGGTCTTCGCGAACACCTTCGGCGCGTCCCCGCGCTCACCGAGCGAGTAGGCCATGCGGGAGGCGGTGTAGAGCCCGGAGTTGAGGCAGGACAGCACCGAGGTCAGCACGATGAAGTTCATGATCTGACCGGCGTGCGCGATACCGAGGGAGTCGAGCGCGGCGACGTAGGAGCCGTCCTTCTTGATGGACGGGTCGTTCCACGGCAGCAGGGTCACCACGACGAAGATCGAGCCGAGGTAGAAGACGGCGACCCGCCAGATGATGCTGTTGGTCGCCTTGGTGACGGCCTGCTGCGGGTTCTCGGACTCGCCGGCGGCCAGCGTGGCGATCTCGCTGCCCATGAAGGAGAAGACGACGAGCAGGACGCCGGTGAGGATCGCGCCGGCGCCGTGCGGGAGGAAGCCGCCGTGGTCGGTCAGGTTGCCGAGGCCGGCCTGGTCGCTGTCGACGCCGGGGAGCACGCCGAAGACGGCGAGACCGCCGATGACGATGAACGCGGCGATCGCGACGACCTTGATGCCGGCGAACCAGAACTCGAACTCGCCGTAGGAGCCGACGGAGACGAGGTTGGTGGCGGTCAGCACGACCATCACGATCAGGGCCCAGCCCCACTGCGGTACGGCGGGCACCCAGCCGTTGAGGATGACCGCTCCGGCGGTGGCTTCCACGGCCAGGACGACGACCCAGAAGAACCAGTACAGCCAGCCGATGGAGAACCCGGCCCAGCGGCCGAGCGCACGGTCGGCGTGCGCGGAGAACGAACCGGACGTGGGGTTGGCGGCCGACATCTCACCGAGCATCCGCATCACCAGCACCACGAGCGTGCCGACGAGCGCGTACGACAGGAGGATGCCGGGCCCTGCGGTGGCGATACCGGAGCTGGAACCGACGAAGAGACCGGCACCGATGACTCCACCGATGGCGATCATGGACAGATGGCGGTTCTTCAGTCCGGCTTGGAGACCAGTCATGCGGGGAGTTCCTTTGTGCCGGGTGTGCGGGGACGATTCAATGAATCAGAGGTAAATGAATTAATGAACCTTCGATTCCGGATCGTTACTTGAGGTTTTCGTGAGGTTGAATGGCCAGGGGGTCTCTTTACCGGGCCGACACCCGAGGCTGCTGCCCCGAAACAGCCGTGTCACACTCGTCCCATGCGCGTGTATCTCGGCTCCGACCATGCGGGCTTCGAACTCAAGAACCACCTCGTCGACTGGCTCAAGGCGGCCGGCCACGACCCCGTGGACTGCGGCCCCCACATCTACGACGCCCAGGACGACTACCCCCCGTTCTGCCTCCGTGCCGCGGAGCGGACGGCCGCGGACCCGGACGCCCTCGGCATCGTGATCGGCGGCTCCGGCAACGGCGAGCAGATCGCCGCGAACAAGGTCAAGGGCGTCCGCGCGGCGCTGGCCTGGAGCGAGGAGACGGCGTCGCTGGGCCGCCAGCACAACAACGCCAACGTGGTGGCGGTCGGCGCCCGCATGCACACCCAGGACGAGGCGACCAAGTTCGTCGAGACCTTCCTCGCCACCCCGTTCTCCGGCGACGACCGTCACAGCCGCCGCATCGACATGCTGTCCGCCTACGAGACCACCGGCGACCTTCCCCCGATCCCGCCCCACCACCCTCAGCAGTAACGGCAGTGCTCTCCCGGCGCGCGAGGGCGGGGGTGCGTCCCGACGCCCTCGCACGTCCGGGGCGGCGGGTGCGGGGACGGTCCCCGCACCCACGGACGAAGAAGGAGCCACCGTGCCTGAGGGGCACACGATCCACCGCCTGGCCAAGGACTGTGCCGCGGCGTTCCGCGGCACACGAACCCAGGTCAGCAGCCCCCAGGGCAGGTTCACCGCCGCCCACCTCCTCGACGGCGCCGAACTCACCCGCACCGAGGCCCACGGCAAGCACCTCTTCCTCGCCTTCCGCGAGACCGACTGGATCCACATCCACCTCGGTCTCTTCGGCAAGGTCACCTTCGGGGCACCCCCCACACCCCCGCCCACCGACACGGTCCGCCTCCGCCTCGCGAACCCCACCGCGTACGTCGACCTCCGCGGCCCGACCACCTGCGCGCTGATCACCCCCGCCGAGAAGCAGGCGATACACGACCGCCTCGGCCCGGACCCGCTGCGCGACGACGCGGACCCCGAGACCGCGTACCGGAGGATCTCCCGCAGCCGTACGACGATCGCCGCCCTGCTGATGGACCAGAAGGTCATCGCCGGCGTCGGCAACGTCTACCGCGCCGAGGTCCTCTTCCGGCACCGCGTCGACCCGTACCGCGCGGGCACCACCGTCACGCCCGCCGAGTGGGCCGCGATCTGGCAGGACCTCGTCGACCTCATGCGCGAGGGGGTACGGAACAACCGCATCGACACCGTCCGCCCCGAGCACACCCCCGAGGCGATGGGCCGCCCACCCCGCGTCGACGACCACGGCGGCGAGGTGTACGTCTACCGCAGGGCCAACCTCCCCTGCCACCTCTGCGCCGGCGAGATCCGCACCGCCGACCTCGCCGCCCGCAACCTCTTCTGGTGCCCGACCTGCCAGACCCCCTGACAGTCGGAACCCCGCCCGGCCCGGGCAGCCCCCCGCCCCTCGACGCCCCCGTCAGAACCCGTGCGGCAGCCAGGGCGCGGTCGTCGAGCCGAACCCCACCGCCGCCTCGGCCAGTGCCCCGCGCCGAAGCTCCCGCACCCGCCCCGCCGCCCCCAGCGCGGCCAGGCTCACCCCGCCCAGATACGCCGACCCCAACTCCCGTACGGACAACGAGAGATCGGCGGCGTCGGTGGTCCGCTCGCAGGACGCCCCCTTCGCGTCCCCGCTCAGCCGCCAACGCCCCGCGTTCCAGGGGCAGAAGTCGTCGGCGACCTCGAACACCACGTCCACCGGCGCCTGGTAGGTCCGCGCCTCCAGCGCGGCCCCCACCTCCACCAGCCGCACGTACAGCGAGTCCCGCACCTGCGGTGAACACCGCCGGATGTCCGAGACCAGCGACTGCCACGCGTCGTCCACCGGCCGCGGCCCGGTCACCAGCACCGACGTCAGGTCCACGTCGAACAGGAACCGCCACAGCGCCGCGTACGCCGCCGGATCCAGCGCCTCCACGTCCCGCAGGATCACCCTGCCCCGCGGCCCCGCCGGCTCCCAGTCCGGCTTGACCCGGAAGCGGGTGTACCCCACGACCTCGCCGTCCCGCTCCGCGACCACGCACTGCAGCGCCGACGCCCCGTCCCGGTCGCTCGCCGGGTCGAGCAGCCTCAGCCGCTCCCAGCCCGGGGTCCGCGCCAGCATCCCCGGCCGCTCCGGCACCACCCGCGCGTACACCGCCTCGCACGCGTCGAGCACGTCGGCGGGCCTGGCGTACCGCAGCCGTACGTCGTCCGTCCCCGGCGGCACGGACAGTCGTACCCGATGGGTGTCGATCTCGGCGCTGATCTGGAAGGTGGCCGCGCCGTACCCGAACCGGCCGTAGATGGCGGGCTCCGAGGCGGTCAGCACGGCCAGCGGCCAGCCCCACGCGCGTACGTCGTCCAACTGCCGCCGCATCATCGCGGTGAGCAGACCGCGCCGGCGGTGGGTCGCGGCGACGCTGACCATGGTCACGCCCGCCGCCCGCACCGAGGCACCCCCGGGCACGGTCAGCCGGAAGCTGAACGCCCCCGAGGTGCCGACGCACTCGTCACCGTCCCAGACGGCGAGGGAGCGGTCGGTCTCGGTGAGGGAGTCCCACAGCTCCCGTTCCTCGGTCGACTCCGGAACCCCGCCGAAGGCGCGGATCAGGACGTCGTACCACTCGTTCCACTCTTCCCGCCGCAGCACCCGCAGGTCGGTCACCAAGTCAGAGGCCATGGACCATGCCTACCAGGGCATTGCGGGGCGAGCCAGGGAATTTCCGCCGGGCGGCGGCGCGAGGGCGATCCGTGAAGTTCACTGTGAAGTCGAACCTCGGACGGGGGACAAGTGGGACCTCCCGTGCCAAGCAACTGATCCGATGGATAAGGTCCCCAACTAATGGCAGCAGGACGAGAACGGCGCGCGGCGGCCGAGACGTTCACGGCCCGGTGGAAGATGCAGTGGCACCGGGTCCGCGTCGGCCTGCGCAGAAGTGCCGTGGACTACTTCCGCGGGGACGGCTCGGACTGGGTCGCGCTGGTCGGTCTGCTCGTCACGATCCCGCTGATCGCGGCCACCACCCTCGCCAACTCCGTCTGGTGCTCCCCGGCCGCGCTGGTCCTGCCGATCGTCGCGGGCGGACTGGTGTTGCGCCCGGCGAGCCTGCTCGGGCTGTACGCGGCGGCGGCGACGGCGCTGATCGTGGAGTCGGTGCGGCTGGGCCCGTACACGGAAGGGCCGTCCCGGGTGACCCCGGGCATCGTGCTCGTGGTGGCGGCCTGCGGCTTCTTCGGTCTGCTGATCGCCCAGTTCCGCAGCAGGGTCGGTGTGCCGTGGCGGCGCGGCGGCACCATGCTCTTCGACCTCCGCGAACGCATCCGGGTGCAGAGCAAGCTCCCCCAGCTGCCGCAGGGTTGGCACCGCGAGATGGCGCTGCGCCCGGCGGGCGGACAGTCCTTCTCGGGCGACTTCGTGGTCGCGGCCCGCACCAACGGCGGCCGCACCCTGGAGGTCGTCCTGACGGACGTGTCGGGCAAGGGCATGGACGCCGGCTCCCGCGCCCTGCTCCTCTCCGGCGCCTTCGGCGGCCTCCTGGGCTCGCTCCCGCCCCACGCCTTCCTGCCCGCCGCCAACGGCTACCTCCTGCGCCAGGACTGGGACGAGGGCTTCGCGACCTCCATCCACCTGGTCCTGGACCTGGACTCCGGCGATTACGAGCTCTACTCCGCGGGGCACCCGCCGGGCCTGCAACTGAGCGCGGGCAGCGGCCGTTGGGAGGAGAAGGCCGCCGAGGGCCCCCTCCTCGGCGTGTACGACGGCGCCCAGTTCGACCCGGTCAAGGGCTCCCTGCGCCCGGGCGACGTCCTGATGCTGTTCACCGACGGCCTGGTGGAGACCTCCGAGCGCGACATCGTCGAGGGCATCGACCGCCTCACCGGCGAGGCCGACCGCTATGTGGCGGGCGGCTTCAACGGCGCCGCCTGGCACCTGATCGAGGCGGTCGCCAAGGACGTCAACGACGACCGCGCCCTGCTCCTGATCAGCCGCGAGGGCCCGACGGCCCTGGCGGCGAACCTCTGAGCGGCACCCGAGGGGTACGCACCGGGCCCGGGGTGGGGTTTACCCCCGCCCCGATCCGCCAGCCGCCCTCATCGCCCCGGCCCTTGGGCGCTCCGTAGCGTCGAGGCATGACCAGGGACCGGAACGAATCAGACCTGCCGCGCGAATGGGCCGTGGAACTGCGCGGAGTACACCGGCGCTACGGGCGGGGCCGCACCGCCGTCCACGCGCTGCGCGGCGTCGACCTCACCCTTCCTCCCGGCACCTTCACCGCGGTCATGGGCCCCTCCGGCTCCGGCAAGTCCACCTTCCTGCAGTGCGCGGCCGGTCTGGACCGCCCGACCTCCGGCACGGTCCGCCTCGGCGGCACGGAGATCACCGGCATGAAGGAGAACAAGCTCACCGCCCTGCGCCGGACCCGCCTCGGCTTCGTCTTCCAGGCGTTCAACCTGCTGCCGTCCCTCACGGTCGAGCAGAACGTCGCCCTGCCGATGCGCCTCGCCGGCCACCGCCCCGACCGGCGCCGCACCGCGGAGGTCCTCGCCCAGGTCGGACTGACCGACAAGGCCCGCCGCCGCCCCGGCCACCTCTCCGGCGGCCAGCAGCAGCGCGTCGCCATCGCCCGCGCGCTCGTCACCCGCCCCGACGTGGTCTTCGCCGACGAGCCCACCGGCGCCCTGGACACCACCACGGCCGCCGAGATCCTCGGCCTGCTGCGCCGCGCGGTGGACGAGCAGGGCGCCACCGTCGTCATGGTCACCCACGACCCCACCGCCGCCGCCTGGGCGGACCGCGTGCTGTTCCTGGCCGCCGGTGAGATCGTCGACCACCTGGACCGCGCCACCCCCGAGCGGATCGCGGCCCGGATGACCGCCCTCACCACGGCGCGGCCCTTCGAGGGAGCGGCGGCCTGATGCCCAACGGTCTCGCCCGCGCCGCCCTCCGCTTCCGCCCCTCCGCGTTCGTCGGCACCTTCGTCGCCCTCGCCATGGCCGCCCTCATCGTCTCGGCCTGCGGCATCCTCCTGGAGACCGGCCTGCGGGCGAAGGTCCCGCCCGGCCGCTACGCGAACGCCCCGGTCGTGGCCGCCGCCGACCAACGCGCCCACTACGGCAAGGGCGACAGCGCCGACAGCGAACCGGTCCCGGACCGCGCCCGCCTCGACGCCGCCCTGGTCGCCAAGGCGGCCGGCGCCCCGGGTGCCCGTGCCGCCGTCGCCGACGTCACCTTCCCGGTGACCGAAGCCCGCACCCAGGCCCGCAAGACCCAGGCCCGCAAGACCCAGGCCCGCGACACCCGGGCCCGCACCGCCCACAACTGGTCCTCCACGGCCTTCACCCGCGAACACCTGACGGCGGGCCGCGCCCCGGCCCCCGGCGAAGTCGTCCTGGACCACGCCGGCATCGGCGACCGCGTCACCCTCACGACCCCCACCGGGACCCGGACCTACCGCGTCTCCGGCACCACCGACACCCCCCAGGTCTGGTTCGCCGACGAGGAGGCCCTACGGCTGTCCGGGCACCCCGGCCGCATCGACGCCATCGCCGTCCTGCCCCGGCCCGGCGTCCCCACCGAGACCCTCGCCGCCCAGGTGAGCCGGGCCCTCGGCGGCAAGGCCGAGATCCACACCGGAAGTTCCCGGGGCACCGTGGCGGACCCCGCCCTCGACGAGGGCAAGGAGATCCTCATCGCGCTCGGCGCCTCCTTCGGCGGCACCGCCACCCTGGTCGCCATGTTCACCGCCGCCGGCACGGTCGCCCTCGCCGTCGGGCAGCGCGGCCGCGAGTTCGCCCTGCTGCGCGCCATCGGGACCACCCCCCGCCAGATCCGCCGCACGATCGCCACCGAGGCCCTCCTGGTCGCCCCCGTCGCCGGCGTGGTCGGCTGCCTGCCCGGAGTCGCCCTGGCCGCCTGGTGGTTCGGGCAGCTGCGGGACCGGGGTGCGGTGCCGCGCCCCGTCGACCTCGCCGTCTCCTGGATCCCGCTCGTCGCCGCGGTCGGCGCGGTCCTCCTCACCGCCCTGCTCTCCGGGTACATGGCGGCCCACCGCAGCTCCCGCGTCAAACCCGGCCAGGCCCTCAGCGAGGCGTCCGTGGAGCGGCTGCGCCTCGGCTGGATCCGCACCCCGCTCGGTGTCGCCGCGCTGGCGGGCGGCTGTGTCTGCGCGGGCCTCGCGGCCTCGACGACCGGCGAGGACGCGGCCAACGCCGCGCTCGGCATCGTCATGCTGTTCATGCTGGCCGTGGCCCTGCTCGGCCCGCTCGTCGCCCGCGGCTGCGCGGCCCTGTTCGGCCTCCCGCTGCGCGGCGCCGACGCCCCCGCCGTCCTCGCCGCCGCCAACGCCCGTACGAACTCCCGCCGGTTGGCCTCCGCGATCACCCCGATCGTGCTCGCCATGGCGTTCTCCTCGGTGCTGCTCTTCCTGCACACCAGCGAGGACCACGTCGCCGCGGAGCAGCGGCGCGAGGGGATCACCGCCGACCACATCGTCACCGCCGACGGCCCCGGCCTCGCCCCGGACGCCGTACGACAGGCCGAGCGCGCCCCCGAAGTCACCGCCGCCGTCGGCCTGTTGAAGACCTCCGTGCTCGTCCCGGCCTCCGGCGGCGCGCTCCAGGCGGCCACCGCTCAGGGCGTCACGGGCTCCACGCGCGCTCTGGCGGCCGTACAGGACCTGGACGTGAAGGAGGGCCGGCTCTCCCTGGGCCGGGGCGAGATCGCCGTGGACGCGGGCCTCGCCGGTGACGCGGACGTGCGCCTCGGCGACCGCCTGCCGATCCGGCTGCCCGACGGCACGAAGGCCGAGCCGCGGATCGTGGCGACGTACGGGCGCGGCTTGGGCCTGTCGCAGGTGACGATGGGCCGCGCCGAGCTGGCCGGCCACGTCACCTCCGCCTTCGACACCGAACTGTGGACGAAGGGCGGCACCGGCGCCGGTCTGAAGGACCTCGGCACGGTCCTGGCGCGCGCCGACCACACCAGCGCCCCCTCCATGGACCGCGAGCTCAACTCCTGGGCCAACCACGTCATGGCGGCCGTCCTCGGCGGCTTCGCGGCGGTCGCCGCCGGCAACACCCTGGTGATGACGGTCCTCGACCGGCGCCGCGAACTGGGCACCCTCCGCCTCATCGGCTCCACCCGCGGCCAGGTGCTGCGCATGATCCGCTGGGAGGCCCTGCTGGTCGCCGTCGCGGGCATCGCCCTCGGCACGGCGATCGCGCTCGCCACCCTCGTCCCGATGATGAACGGCCTGACGGGACAGGGCCCCCACATCCCGCCGCTGATGTACGGCTCGCTGGTCGCGGCGGTTCTCGCCCTGGGCCTGGCCGCCGCCGTCCTGCCGGCCCGTGTCGCGCTGCGCGGGGAGACACTGGAGCCGTGACCGACACATCGCGCACGCTGACCCTCACCGAGGTCGAGACCCTCGCCCGCACCGCCCACCAGGGCCAGACCGACAAGGCCGGCCGGCCCTACGCCGAACACCTCCGGGCGGTCGCCGACGGGGTACGCGCCCGGGGCGGCGACACCGAGCAGATCGCGGCCGCCTGGCTGCACGACGCCGTCGAGGACGACGCCCTCTCCGCGCACTGGCTCGAACAGGCCGCGCTGAGCCGTCGTACGAAGGACATCGTGCTCGCCGTCACCAAGCGGGCGGGGGAGCCGCCCGAGGCGTACGCCCGGCGGATCCTCGCCACGCCCGGCGCGCTGCTGGTGAAGGAGGCCGACCTGGCGCACAACGCCGATCCGGCGCGCCTCGCGGTCCTCGACGAGGAGACCCGGAAACGACTGACCGAGAAGTACACGCGGATGCGCGCACTCCTCGGTCTCGGTTCGGGAGCGGTCGGCTAGGCCATGACCTTCTCGCGAGGTTCCGTCTTCTGCCGCTGACGGGCCAGTTCGGCGGCGTCCCGCTGGAACGCCCACTCCATCCTCGGCTCCATCGCGAACCGGAAGACCCGCCGCACCGGCGCGGTGCACAGCGCGGTGACGACGACGGCCGCGACGACGCTGACGGCGATCTCGCCGAGCGGACGGTGCAGCCAGGGGCGGTCGAACCAGCCCTGGTAGTCACCGGCCTTCACCAGGAAGCCGTGCAGCAGGTAGCCGTACAGCGTGCCCGCGCCGAGCGCCGTGAACCACATCGGCCGACGGGGCGTCCAGGCGAAGAAGCAGGCCGTCAGCAGCAGCGAGCAGCCGAACATCGCCAGCACCATGACCGGACCGGCCCACCACGGCGCGCCCAACTCCTGCGCGGCGTCACGGTGGTAGAACCACGCGGTGTTCATGCGCGGCACCGCCCACCAGCCGACCGCGAGCGCGGCGGCGAACACCGGCACCGCCAGGATCCGCATCGCGCGGGTACGCACCCGGTGGAAGTGCTCGGGCTTCATGCACAGGCCCAGCACGAAGTAGGGCAGGAACTGCAGGACCCGCTGGAGGTCGAGGTCGTCACCGATGGACGGGGCGACGGAGGCCAGCATGGCGACGCCGAGCGCGAGGGGGAGGGGCCAGCGGACCGTCTTCAGGATCGGCGTGGCCATCCGCCAGACGAACAGGGCGCACAGGAACCAGGTCAGGTACCAGGGGTCAAGCAGGCTGATGTCCTTGCCGGGGTCGTCCCCGGCCACCCGCTCGAAGACGACGTAGGCGGTCTCGAAGAGGATGTACGGCACCGCGACGCCGGTGATCAGCCGCCGCAGCCGGTCGGGGCGCATGTCGAAGCTGCGGGAGAAGAACCCGGAGATGATGATGAACGCCGGCATGTGGAACGAGTACACGACCGTGTACGCGGCCTCCAGCACGCGGCTGTCGCCCTTGAGCGGTTCCCAGGCGTGACCGACGGCCACCAGCACGATCGCCAGGTACTTGGCGTTGTCGAAGAAGGCGTCGCGCTGCTTGCCGGCGGGCTTGGCCGGCTGTTCGGTCTGCTGTTTGAGGGGCGAGCGCGGACTCGGCACTCCCGTTGCCGACGGCCTTGCAGGGGGGAGCGGCGCTCTGCCGCGTGCGGGGGACGAGGCAGCGTGGAACATCTGAGGCACCCTAGCCTTGACTGTGGGTATTCGTAAAACCTGCGAGGTCGGTCCTGGGTATTCGCTTCGGATGCCCAGGAAATCGCGCGATTGACGCCCCCGGAACGTGACGGTCAACACACCAGGATGGTAAGGATTGTTGCCACGGCAAGCGCCAACTTGGTGGGATTCATCCCGACTAAATAGGGCATAAGACCAGCAGCCGACTCCGGTGGAATGTCCGCTTCCGGCGGCCGTGGCGCCTATTCGAATTCCCTGCGAACAGGTTGTGTGGAGAGCGAAACGATCCTGTTGAATTACTCGTGCGGGCGACAGGCGGACACGCTCTCGAATTGCCGTGCGGAACACGGCGGTTGGCCCGCGCGGCCGGACGGCGCCCCACAGATCGAGCACACCTGTGGTCAACGATGCATCACCTGCCGCATACAGCGGCTTGGTTGGTGGCACGATGGTTCTGGCGGGGGTGCGCGGGGCCGGCATCCCCGGGCCGGGAGCGGACCGACCGAGGGTGTGTGATCAGTTGTGGCCATTTCGCTGTCAGTGGTGCTGCTGTTGGCGATCATCATGGTGGTGTTGATCCGTGGCGGATCCCTCAAGGCCGGACCTGCCGTCGTGGCCGTGCTGTTCGGCTTCTTCCTCGCCTCGACGGGCATGGCCGACGACATCCAGCGCTTCCTCAACTCGATAGCGGAGACCATCAACTCGATCCAGTTCTGACCCCCTTCGGCCCCTGGTACTAGGCTGATCCGTCCGGTCACGGGGGCCGGAGGCGGACAACAGGGGGCGTACGGGGATGGCGCTGCGCGACTCGGACCCGGCGGAAGTGGGCGGGTACCGCATCGAGGACCGCCTGGGCAGCGGCGGCATGGGCGTGGTCTACCTCGCCCGTTCCGCCTCCGGCCGGCGCCTCGCGATCAAGGTCGTGCACGGCCAGTACGCGGACGACGACGAGTTCCGCGCCCGGTTCCGCCGTGAGGTGGCCGCCGCCCGCCAGGTCAGCGGCGCCTTCACCGCCCCCGTCGTGGACGCGGACGCCGACGCGCCGCGCCCCTGGATGGCCACGCTCTACATACCGGGGTCCAACCTCGGCGTGCACATCCAGGACAACGGCCCGCTGCCGCTGCCCCGGCTGCGGGACCTGGCCGCCGGCCTCGCCGAGGCCATTCGCGACATCCACCGCGCCGGAGTGGTCCACCGGGACCTGAAACCGGCCAATGTGATGCTCGCCGACGACGGCCCCCGCGTCATCGACTTCGGCGTCTCCCGCGCCGCCGAGTTCGCCGCCTCCGACGTCCTCACCCAGACCGGCCGCGTGATGGGCACCCCGCCCTTCATGTCCCCGGAACAGTTCTCCTCGCCCCAGGACGTGGGCCCGGCCGCGGACATCTTCTCCCTGGGCGCCGTGGTCGCCTACGCCGCCTCCGGCCGCGGCCCCTTCGACAGCCCGAGCCCGTACGAGACGGCGATCCGCGTGGTCGAGGGCACCCCCGAACTCGACGGCGTCCCCGCCGAGTTGCTCCCCTTCATCCGCCTCTGTCTGGAAAAGGAACCCAAGTCCCGCCCCACGGCCGACGAGTTGCTGCGCCTGCTCGAGGACGGCGACTGGCCGACCGCGGAAGACACGCCGACGGTCGTGGCCGGCACCGGCGGGCCCCGCCGTCGCACCCGCCTGTGGCTGGTCACCGCGGCGGGCACCCTGGCGCTCGCGGCCGCCGTCACCACGACACTCGCCCTCACCCGCGACCCCGCGCCCCCCGGCGACCTCCCGGCCGGCTGGAAGGCCTGGCACGCACGGTCGAAGGACCCGAGCGTCGACAAGGACCCGCTGGGCCCCAGCACCCTCTTCAACCGCTGCGCCGCCACCGGCACGTCCCTCGTCTGCGCGGGCGACGAGATCATGGCGACCCGCTTCGCCCTGGCGGACGGCAAGAACACCTGGGCCCTGCCCATCGACCCGACCGCCGACAACGAGGACTTCAGCAGCAGCAGCTCCGGCGGCGGCACGATCATCGGCACCCGCGAGGGCCGGGTGTACGTCTACGGCGCCGACGACCGGCCCGACGCCGACGCGACCTCGTACCTGACCCGCTACACGGTCCAGGCCCTGGACGCCGAGACCGGCAAGGTGATCTGGAGGACGGTCACCGCCGACAGCGAGGACGGCACGGAACCGAGCAGCGACCAGGGCGCCTCGGCGGCCGTGCCCGAGGGCGTCGTATCCGTGTACGGCAGGACGGGGAGCCAGCTGGCCCTGCTCGACGCGGACAACGGCAGGGTCCGCTGGAAGCGCCCCTTGCCGGACCCGGCGCGGTACCTGTGCCTGCTGCACAGCGTCGGTGACCAGGCCTACCTGCTCAGCGGCAGGTACACCTCCGACGAGATCGAGACCACGAGCGTCTCCCAGCTCGACCCCGCCACCGGCAGACCCCGCTGGACCGTCAAGGTCAAGGGCGACATGAACATCGTCGGCCACCACGACGGCCGCCTGGTGCTGATGAGGACCACCGGCGCCCACCGCACCCTGACCCTGATCAACATCGCCACGCGTGTCATGACGACCGTGAAGCTGTCCGAGGCCCAGCCCGAGGCCGCCACCCCCACCCTCGCCGGCGGCACCCTCTACTTCACCCTCACCAACGGCGGCATCCGCGCGGTCGACCCCGCCACCGGCCGCCAGGCCTGGGCGAGCAACACCGGCGTCGAGCAGTCGGGCCCCCCGACCGTCTCCGGCACCCACCTGTACGTGGCGTCCCCGAGCGGCCGCCTCGCCGCCGTGAACCGCGCCGACGGCGAGGTCGACAGCACCCTCCCGGGCCGCGACGACGGCGCCGTGGAGGGCCCCCCGACCGGCGCCCCCCTCACCCTGGTCGGCGACGCCCTGTACGTCCCCTACGGCCTGCGCTCCGTGTACACGGTGGACGTACGCGACCTGTGACCCCTGTGACCCCTGGAAAACGATCAGGGCCAGACGGAGGAATGAACCTCCGGCCTGGCCCTGAGTCGTACAGAGCGGGCGACGGGAATCGAACCCGCGTAGCTAGTTTGGAAGACTAGGGCTCTACCATTGAGCTACGCCCGCACAGGATGCGCCGCAGGTCAGGTGACCGCGGCACAGAAGGCATCGTAGCGGGTCGGGGCCCCTCACCGCACGCCCCGCAAATGCGGCGGCCCCACTGTCCGCGGGCATGTACCCTACGTGTCGCACCAGACGGGGTGTGGCGCAGCTTGGTAGCGCGTCCGCTTTGGGAGCGGAAGGCCGTGGGTTCAAATCCCGCCACCCCGACCACCTTTCTTGATCGCCTTTTGGGGCGTGTCTCGGCTGCGGTTACTATGCAAGCTGCGCGCCCGTGTGCCTCTCGTCTGATGTAGTCCTGGGCGGCGAACCCGCCGGAGCCGTTCTGGCCCCGGCAATCCAAGAAGTCAGCCACAAGGAGACCGAACCGTGAAGAGCGCCGTGGAGACCCTGAACCCGACTCGGGTTCGGCTCACTGTCGAGGTGCCCTTCGAGGAGCTCAAGGACAGCCTCGACGCGGCGTACAAGAAGATCAACCAGCAGGTCACGGTGAAGGGCTTCCGCAAGGGCAAGATCCCGGCCCGCGTCATCGACCAGCGGTTCGGTCGCGGCGCCGTGCTGGAGGAGGCCGTCAACGACGCGCTTCCGAAGTTCTACACCGAGGCCGTCAACGAGGCCGAGATCGACGTCCTGGGTCAGCCCGAGGTCGACATCACCGAGCTGAAGGACGGCGAGACGCTGAACTTCACCGCCGAGGTCGACATCCGTCCGTCCCTGGAGCTCCCCGAGGACTTCTCCTCCATCGAGGTCGAGGTCGACGCAGTCGAGGTGACCGACGAGGACGTCGAGAAGTCGGTCGAGCAGCTGCGCGAGCGCTTCGCCTCCACCTCCCCGGTCGAGCGTGCCGCCGAGGACGGCGACGTCGTCACCATCGACCTGGAGGCCAAGGTCGACGGCGAGGTGCTGGAGGACGGCATCGCCAGCGGTGTCTCCTACACCATCGGCTCGGGCGAGCTCCTCGACGGCATCGACGACGCCGTGAAGGGCCTGGAGGCCGGGGGCGAGACCACCTTCACCTCCGAGCTCAAGGGCGGCTCCGCGGCCGGCAAGGAGGCCGAGGTCACCGTCAAGGTCACCCAGGTCGCCGCCCGCGAACTGCCCGAGCTGGACGACGAGTTCGCACAGCTCGCCTCCGAGTTCGACACCCTGGAGGAGCTGAGGGCCGACAGCCGCAAGCGCCTCGAGAACATGAAGCAGTACGACCAGGCCACGCAGGCCCAGGAGCGTGTTCTCGAGAAGCTGCTGGAGCTCGTCGAGGTGCCCGTCCCCGAGAAGCTTCTCGAGGACGAGGTCAACACCCGCAAGCACAACCTCGAGCACCACCAGCTCGGCCAGATGGGCCTCGACCTCGAAAAGTACCTCGAGATCCAGGGCAAGACGGTCGAGGAGTTCGACACCGAGACCAAGGACGCCGCGGTCAAGGGCATCAAGACCCAGTTCGTCCTCGACGAGCTGGTCAAGCGCGAGAAGCTGAACGTCAACCAGGAGGAGCTCACCGAGCACCTCATGCGCCGTGCGGCCTCCTCGGGCATGTCCCCCGACCAGTTCGCCCAGGCGGTCGTCGAGGGCGGCCAGGTTCCGCTCCTGGTCGGCGAGGTCGCCCGCGGCAAGGCCCTGGCCGTCGTGGTCGAGGCCGCCACGGTGAAGGACACCAACGGCGAGGTCATCGACCTGGACGACGAGGACGAGGCCGACGAGACCGCCGCGGAGGCCACCGAGGCCGACGCCACCGAGGCGGACGCGAAGACCGAGGGCTGATCACGCCCACGGCGCCGCACAGGCCGTAGAGCGCCTCGTACGGCCCTTGCGCGCCCTTGTACGTCGTAGGAAAGGCCCCCGGGGACATGGTCCCGGGGGCCTTTCCCGCCTACGGCGGCTACGCCCCCGGCGAACACCCCGGGAACCGGGATGGCTCGGCCGGGCCTGCGCGTTAGGGTCCATGAGTACGAGGGCAGGGGAGTCTGACGAAACTGCCCAGCCCCGGCAGGAACACGTGAAGACGGCCCGGCGCCGTCGTAAGACGAGCAGGTGGATACGTGACGAATCTGATGCCTTCAGCCGCCGGCGAGCCTTCCATCGGTGGTGGCCTCGGTGACCAGGTCTACAACCGGCTGCTCAACGAGCGGATCATCTTCCTCGGCCAGCCGGTCGACGACGACATCGCCAACAAGATCACCGCACAGCTGCTGCTCCTTGCCGCCGACCCGGACAAGGACATCTACCTCTACATCAACAGCCCGGGCGGCTCGATCACCGCCGGCATGGCGATCTACGACACCATGCAGTACATCAAGAACGACGTGGTGACGATCGCCATGGGTCTCGCCGCCTCCATGGGGCAGTTCCTGCTCAGCGCGGGCACCCCCGGCAAGCGCTTCGCGCTGCCGAACGCCGAGATCCTGATCCACCAGCCGTCCGCCGGTCTCGCCGGTTCGGCCTCGGACATCAAGATCCACGCCGAGCGGCTGCTGCACACCAAGAAGCGCATGGCCGAGCTCACCTCGCAGCACACGGGTCAGTCGTTCGAGGAGATCACCCGCGCCTCCGACCGCGACCGCTGGTTCGACGCGGAGGAGGCCAAGGAGTACGGCCTCATCGACGAGGTCATCACCACGGCCGCCAACATGCCGGGTGGCGGCGGCACCGGGGCCTGAGCCCCACCGCTGGGCCCGAGAGGGCCCCGCAAGCGCCCCCAGCCGACCGCCTAAGCTCCTAGGAGACAGACAGTGAACGACTTCCCCGGCAGCGGCATGTACGACCGCACGCGCGCCGAGTACACGGGCCCCTCGGCGGAGTCCCGTTATGTCATCCCGCGCTTCGTCGAGCGCACCTCGCAGGGCGTCCGCGAGTACGACCCGTACGCGAAGCTGTTCGAGGAGCGCGTGATCTTCCTCGGCGTGCAGATCGACGACGCCTCCGCCAACGACGTCATGGCGCAGCTGCTGTGCCTGGAGTCGATGGACCCCGACCGGGACATCTCGGTCTACATCAACAGCCCCGGCGGCTCCTTCACGGCGCTGACGGCCATCTACGACACGATGCAGTTCGTGAAGCCGGACGTCCAGACGGTCTGCATGGGCCAGGCGGCCTCCGCCGCGGCCATCCTGCTCGCCGCCGGTACGCCCGGCAAGCGCATGGCGCTGCCGAACGCGCGCGTGCTGATCCACCAGCCCTACAGCGAGACGGGCCGCGGTCAGGTCTCCGACCTGGAGATCGCCGCCAACGAGATCCTGCGGATGCGCGCGCAGCTGGAGGAGATGCTGGCCAAGCACTCCACCACGCCGATCGAGAAGATCCGCGAGGACATCGAGCGCGACAAGATCCTCACGGCCGAGGAGGCGCTCTCCTACGGTCTGATCGACCAGATCATCTCCACTCGGAAGATGAACAACGCGGCCGTCCGCTAGTCGGAGGCTGTATTGTCTGCCGCCCCTTGGCCTGGTTCGTGTGCTTTGACACGCTGCACGTCAAAGTGAACCGCGCCAAGGGGGGCCCGAACGGGGGGCCCGGCAAGGTACCGTCGGAATAAGGCAGCACCAGGAGCCGCTGGACCTAGGCGTCTCCCAGGCGAAGGGGAAGCACACCGTGGCACGCATCGGTGACGGCGGCGATCTGCTCAAGTGCTCGTTCTGCGGCAAGAGCCAGAAGCAGGTCAAGAAGCTCATCGCAGGGCCTGGTGTGTACATCTGCGACGAGTGCATCGATCTCTGCAACGAGATCATCGAGGAAGAGCTCGCGGAGACGAGCGAGGTGCGCTGGGAGGAACTGCCCAAGCCCCGCGAGATCTACGAGTTCCTCGAGGGCTATGTGGTGGGCCAGGAGCAGGCCAAGAAGGCTCTCTCCGTGGCGGTGTACAACCACTACAAGCGCGTCCAGGCCGGCGAGAACGGCGGCGGAAGCGGCCGTGACGACGCAATCGAGTTGGCGAAGTCCAACATCCTCCTGCTGGGCCCGACGGGCTCCGGCAAGACCCTGCTGGCCCAGACTCTGGCCCGCATGCTGAACGTCCCGTTCGCGATCGCCGACGCCACGGCGCTCACGGAGGCGGGGTACGTCGGCGAGGACGTCGAGAACATCCTTCTGAAGCTCATTCAGGCGGCGGACTACGACGTCAAGAAGGCCGAGACGGGCATCATCTACATCGATGAGATCGACAAGGTCGCGAGGAAGAGTGAAAACCCCTCCATCACCCGCGATGTGAGCGGCGAGGGCGTCCAGCAGGCCCTGCTCAAGATCCTCGAGGGCACCACGGCCTCGGTCCCGCCCCAGGGCGGACGCAAGCACCCGCACCAGGAGTTCATCCAGATCGACACGACGAACGTCCTGTTCATCGTGGGCGGTGCCTTCGCGGGCCTGGAGAAGCTCATCGAGTCCCGGGCGGGCGCGAAGGGCATCGGCTTCGGCGCGACGATCCGCTCCAAGCGGGAGCTGGAGGCCAAGGACCAGTTCGAGGACGTCATGCCGGAGGACCTGGTGAAGTTCGGGATGATCCCCGAGTTCATCGGCCGTCTGCCCGTCATCACCTCGGTCCACAACCTCGACCGCGAGGCGCTGCTCCAGATCCTGGTCGAGCCCCGCAACGCGCTGGTCAAGCAGTACCAGCGGCTGTTCGAACTCGACGGCGTGGAGCTGGACTTCGAGCGCGAGGCGCTGGAGGCCATCGCGGACCAGGCCATCCTCCGCCAGACCGGCGCCCGAGGCCTGCGCGCCATCATGGAGGAAGTCCTCCAGGGCGTCATGTACGAGATCCCGTCCCGCAAGGACGTGGCCCGCGTCGTCATCACGGCGGACGTCGTCCACTCCAACGTCAACCCGACCCTGATCCCGCGCGACGCGCGCAACGGCCGGGGACCGGGCGAGGCGAAGACGGCGTAACCGCCGCCGCGCACAAGGACGAACGAAGGGGCCCCGGTCAACCGACCGGGGCCCCTTCGCAGTTCGGAGCGTCAGATCTTGACGCGGACCTCCTTGCGGAGCTTGACCGTGAGCGCGGCCACCTCCGCCGGATCCGACCCCTTGCCGGCCGCGATGTCCGAGAACTCCAGGGGCATCACGAAGCCGATCGTGCTGTGGTCGCCCCAGGCGCAGTACGTCATCTTCATCTCGCTCGGCACACCCGCCGAGGCCTCGGTGTTCTTCATCGTGGCCTCCTGGCACTTCAGGACGGTGCCGTCGAAGCCCTCGGGCGTGTAGGCCTTCGGGTCGCCCTCGAAGGTGACGTCGTTCTCGGACGCGTCCTTCTTCATGGAGTCGAAGAGCGCGTCGACCGTCTTCTCGGGGTCATCGATCTCACCGTAGACACCACCGAAGGACAGCAACTTGCCCGCCAGTGGGTTGTCCGGGTCCTCGCCCGCCTGGTACGACGCGTCGACGTCCTTGGGGTCCTTCACGCCCCATTTCGCGGCGTCCTTCAGGTCCTCCTCGGTCATCGCACCGTCGGAGTTCCCGCCCTCGCTCTTCTTGTACTCGCCGAGAACCTTGGCCGGAGTGGTCAACTTGTGCGGGCCGTCGTCCCCGGCGGCCGAGTCGCTGTCACCCCCACCCAGCACCAGCGCCGCGCCCACCGCGATCGCCGCCACGACCGCCACCGCGCCGATGATGAGGCCGAGCTTCTTCTTGCCGCCGCCGCCACCGCCGGGCACGGGCGGCATCGGGGTCGTGTAGGGCTGCTGTCCGTACTGCTGCTGGCCGTACGGCGGGGTCTGTGGCGGTACGCCGCCCTGCTGGGGGTAGCCGTAGCCCGGCTGCTGGGGCGGGGGAGTCTGCTGGGGGTAGCCGTAGCCGGGCTGGGGGGCCTGCGGCGGCTGCTGGCCGTACGGGCCCTGCTGACCGTACGGTCCGGGCTGCTGGGGCTGCCCGCCGTACGGGCCCGGCTGGTTGTGACTCATTACTGGGGTCCCCTCCAGATGCTTATGTGTTCGGAACATCCTGGCGCAGGCGCAGGCGATGCATTGCATCGGGGGGCGCACCGTTACAGAAGCACTGCGTTTCGAAACGGACCCGTGAGCCCATGGTCGATGCGATCACTGACGCCTTGAGGCAGCTTGACGTTCACCCAGACTCCGACTGGCCGGCAGCGGCACCCTCGGACCGGATAGCGTGAACGGCCCGCCGGAGTATGCGACGAGCCGTCGTGGAGGGTTGTGGCTTAACTGCTGTAGCCCTCGGTGACGCAAGTGCCCAACCTCGTGTCCCCTTCGAAAACAGCTACCTCGTGCTGTATGAGCCGTATGCCGCCAGAGTCGGTCGCGGTCGTCGACCACGAGTTGGAAGTGCCCGAACCGGAATACACGGCGCGCCAGGGCCAGAAATGGGTTGTGCCGTCGTCTCGACGCGTCAACAGCCTGATCCGCACGTGGTGGCCGTCAGCTCTCGTGTCCTTGACGTACAGGTGCACCTCGTCGAGGAAGGTTCGACTGGCCAGATGCTCGCTGCCCCCTCCGTATGCGCCTTGCACTACAGAGAAACCGTCGGGGACGAGGGCGCTGCAATACCGACTCGGCCCGGCCGCTGCGGGAGTTGCCGTGACCAGCAGGCCGAGAACTGCCAAGCCGCTGACGGTGATCAGGTGTCGCTTCACTTGCTGCGCCTCCAGGGTTTATGAGTGGTCGTATCTTTGGGCAGTGATCGAAACTATGCCCTCGTGTGCGACGTGTGCATGCCATTTCGTTTGATGTGTCATGAGTCATACGCCTCGTCAGGTCTCAGGTTTCGGAGCCGTTGTGGTCAAAGCGAAACGCGTTACTGGACACCCCCGCGGCACCCCTAAACTGGGCCCGTGACCGAGAACGCTCAGCAGCAGCCATCAGCGCCCGACACCGAACTGCCGACCCAGTACGCGCCGGCCGAGGTAGAGGGGGCGCTGTACGAGCGCTGGGTGGAGCGGGGTTACTTCGCCGCCGACGCGAAGAGCGACAAGCCCGCGTACACCATCGTCATCCCGCCGCCGAACGTCACCGGCTCCCTGCACCTGGGGCATGCCTTCCAGCACACGCTCATGGACGCCCTCACGCGCCGCAAGCGCATGCAGGGGTACGAGTCGCTGTGGCTGCCCGGCATGGACCACGCCGGTATCGCGACCCAGAACAAGGTCGAGCAGCAGCTCGCCGAGGAGGGCAAGTCGCGGCACGACCTGGGGCGCGAGGAGTTCGTCGAGCGCGTCTGGCAGTGGAAGGAAGAGTACGGCGGCAAGATCCTCGGCCAGATGCGCCGCCTCGGCGACGGCGTCGACTGGGACCGTGAGCGCTTCACGATGGACGAGGGCCTGTCCAAGGCCGTCCTCACCATCTTCAAGAAGCTCTACGAGGACGAGCTGATCTACCGTGCCGAGCGCATCATCAACTGGTGCCCCCGCTGTCTGACCGCCATCTCCGACATCGAGGTCGAGTACCAGGAGGACGACGGCGAGCTCGTCTCCATCACGTACGGCGAGGGGGAGGAGACGCTCGTCGTCGCCACCACCCGTGCCGAGACCATGCTCGGTGACACCGCCGTCGCCGTTCACCCCGACGACGAGCGCTACCGGCACCTCATCGGCAAGCGGATCAAGCTGCCGCTGACCGACCGCACCATCCCGGTCGTCGCCGACACCCACGTCGACCCCGAGTTCGGCACCGGCGCCGTGAAGGTGACCCCGGCCCACGACCCCAACGACTTCGCCATCGGCCAGCGCCACGGCCTGGAGTCGATCACGGTCATGGACGAGCGGGCCGTCATCACGGTCCACGGACCCTTCCAGGGCCTGGACCGCTTCGAGGCGCGCTCCGCCATCGTCGCGGCGCTGCGCTCGCAGGGCCGGATCGTCGCCGAGAAGCGGCCCTACGTCCACTCCGTCGGCCACTGCTCGCGCTGCAAGACCACCATCGAGCCGCGCCTGTCGATGCAGTGGTGGGTCAAGGTCGGCCCGCTCGCCAAGGCCGCCGGTGACGCGGTCCGCGACGGCCGGGTCAGGATCCACCCCGAGGACATGTCGCAGCGGTACTTCGACTGGGTCGACAACATGCACGACTGGTGCATCTCGCGGCAGTTGTGGTGGGGCCACCGCATCCCCGTCTGGTACGGCCCCGACGGCGAGGTCGTCTGTGTCGGCCCGGACGAGGAGCCGCCGGCCGGCGAGGGCTGGACCCAGGACACCGACGTCCTGGACACCTGGTTCTCCTCCGGCCTGTGGCCGTTCTCCACGCTCGGCTGGCCCGAACAGACCGCGGACCTGCGGAAGTTCTACTCCACCGACGTCCTGCTGACCGGCCACGACATCATCTTCTTCTGGGTCGCCCGGATGATGATGTTCGGCCTCTACGCCATGGACGGCGAGGTCCCGTTCAAGACGATCGCCCTGACCGGCCTGGTCCGCGACGAGCGCGGCAAGAAGATGTCGAAGTCCTTCGGCAACGTCGTCGACCCGCTCGACTGGATGGACAAGTACGGCTCCGACGCCGTCCGCTTCACCCTGGCCCGCGGCGCCAACCCCGGCACCGACGTCCCGATCGGCGAGGACTGGGTCCAGGCGTCCCGGAACTTCGCCAACAAGATCTGGAACGCCACCCGTTTCGCGTTGATGAACGGCGCGACGGTCGAGGGTCCGCTGCCGTCCCCCGAGCAGATGTCGGCGACCGACCGCTGGATCCTGTCGCGTCTCAACAAGACGGTCGCTCAAGTGGACGCGTTCTACGAGGACTTCCAGTTCGCGAAGCTCTCCGACGCGCTCTTCCACTTCGCGTGGGACGAGGTCTTCGACTGGTACGTCGAGCTGTCCAAGACCACGTTCATGGCGGGCGGCGAGGGCGCGAAGGTCTCCGGCCGCGTCCTCGGCGAGGTCCTCGACGTGACGCTGAAGCTGCTGCACCCCATCGTCCCGTTCGTCACCGAGACCCTGTGGACCACCCTCACGGGCGGCGAGTCGATCGTCATCTCCGACTGGCCGACGGACAGCGGCTTCCGTGACGACGCCGCCGAGCGGGAGATCGAGACCCTCCAGTCCGTCATCACCGAGGTGCGCCGCTTCCGCGCCGACCAGGGCCTCCAGCCCGGCCAGCGCGTCCCGGCCCGCCTCGCCCTCGACGGCACGGCGCTCGCGCCGCACGAGGCCGCCATCCGCCAGCTTCTGCGCCTCCAGCCGGAGGGCGACGCCTTCACGGCCACGGCGACCCTCCCGGTCGCCGGCGCCGAGGTCGCCCTCGACCTCTCCGGCACCATCGACGTCGCGGCGGAGCGCAAGCGCCTCGCCAAGGACCTCGCGGCCGCCGAGAAGGAGAAGGCCCAGGCCACGGCGAAGCTCGGCAACGAGGCGTTCCTCGCCAAGGCCCCGGACAACGTGGTGGACAAGATCCGCGGCCGGCTGGCGAAGGCGGACGAGGACATCGCCCGTATCCAGTCCCAGCTGGACAGGCTGCCTCAGCAGTAGCCGACCCAGGGGCGCGGGGCCGCATCGATGTGCGGCTCCGCCCCGTGGGCGCGACCAGCCGCGAACCTCCCCGCGCCCGCAAGGCGGCACCAGCCACCCCACTCCATGGGCGGCATGTCGGTCAGCCTCCGTAGACTGACCCCGTGAGCGACAGCGACCCCTTCGACGAGATCATCGACGCCGAGACAGACCGGGACCCCGACCTCGCGGTCATCGAGGCCGGCAGCCGCACCCTGCGCACCCAGGGCGGCCCGCCGGAGGCAGACGTGCCGGGACGACCCCAGGACCCCGAGGTCGACAAGGCTCTGCGCGCGGTCGAGGCGGACCTCGCCACGCGGTGGGGCGAGACCAAGCTGGAGCCGTCCGTCAGCCGTATCGCCGCGCTCATGGACGTCCTGGGCGACCCGCAGCGGTCGTACCCCTCGATCCACATCACCGGCACCAACGGCAAGACCTCCACCGCCCGCATGATCGAGGCCCTCCTCGGCGCCTTCGAGCTGCGCACCGGCCGGTACACCAGCCCCCACGTGCAGTCGATCACCGAGCGCATCAGCCTCGACGGGGCGCCGATCTCGGCGGAGCGGTTCATCGAGACGTACGAGGACATCAAGCCGTACGTCGAGATGGTCGACGCGCAGCAGGAGTACCGGCTGTCCTTCTTCGAGGTGCTGACCGGCATGGCGTACGCCGCCTTCGCCGACGCCCCGGTCGACGTGGCGGTCGTCGAGGTCGGCATGGGCGGCTCCTGGGACGCCACCAACGTCATCGACGGGGACGTCGCCGTCGTCACCCCCATCGACCTGGACCACACCGACCGGCTGGGCGAGACGACCGCCGCGATCGCCACGGAGAAGGCCGGCATCGTCAAGCAGGACGCGACGGTCATCCTGGCGCAGCAGCCGGTCGACGCCGCTCAAGTCCTGCTGAAGAAGGCGGTCGAGGTCGACGCCACGGTCGCTCGTGAGGGGCTCGAGTTCGGGGTGGTCGCGCGGCAGGTCGCGGTCGGCGGGCAACTGCTCACGCTGCGCGGGCTCGGCGGGGAGTACGAAGGGGTCTACCTCCCGCTGCACGGCGCCTACCAGGCGCACAACGCCGCTGTGGCGCTCGCCGCGGTCGAGGCGTTCTTCGGCGTCGGCTCGCAGCGGCCCGAGCCGCTCGACCTCGACACCGTCCGCAAGGCCTTCGCGGCCGTGACCTCCCCGGGGCGGCTGGAGGTCGTACGGCGCTCTCCCACCGTCGTGCTGGACGCGGCGCACAACCCCGCGGGTGCCCGCGCCACCGCTGAAGCGATCGGCGAGGCCTTCGACTTCAGCCGGCTGATCGGGGTGGTCGGGGCGAGCGGCGACAAGAACGTGCGTGGGCTGCTGGAGGCCTTCGAGCCGATCTTCGCGGAGATCGTCGTCACCCAGAACACCAGTCACCGGGCGATGGACGCCGACGAGCTTGCCGGAATCGCCGTCGAGGTGTTCGGTGAGGAGCGCGTACAGGTCGAGCCGCGGCTGCCCGACGCCCTGGAGGCCGCGATCACGCTGGCCGAGGAGGAGGGCGAGTTCGCGGGCGGCGGTGTGCTCGTCACCGGATCGGTCATCACAGTCGGCGAGGCCCGGCTGCTGCTGGGGAAGGGCTGAAACCCACCAATGCGTACTCTGTGCTCCTCGACCCTGATCGGCGAGTTCTTCATCATCGGCTTCGCCGCGCTGGTCGCCATGAAGGACGACAGCCTGTCCACGTCGGCGGTGTGGACGGTCAGCGGCGTCGCCATGGTGCTCTGTCTGGTGCTGTGCGGTGTGATCACCCGGCCCGGCGGCGTCGCCCTCGGCTGGGCCCTCCAGATCGCCCTGATCGCCTCGGGGTTCGTGGTGCCGACGATGTTCTTCCTGGGCGTGGTCTTCGCGGCGCTGTGGTGGGCCTCGGTGCACTACGGACGGAAGGTCGACGAGGCGAAGGCCAGGTTCGCGGCGCAGGCCGACTCCCCTACACCTGACGCTGCGTGACCGGCCGGGGGACACGCCCGGTAATCTCGTCACCCGCACGTTTTTTGATCACAAGGAGCCCGTCGTGACCCAGCGCACCCTCGTCCTGCTCAAGCCCGACGCCGTCCGTCGTGGCCTGACCGGCGAGATCATCAGCCGCATCGAGCGCAAGGCCGGCTGGCAGATCACCGCGCTGGAGCTGCGCACCCTCGACCAGGACACGCTGGAGCAGCACTACGGCGAGCACAAGGGCAAGCCGTTCTACGAGCCGCTGGTGGAGTTCATGGCCTCCGGTCCGGTTGTGGCGCTGATCGTCGAGGGCGAGCGGGTCATCGAGGGCGTGCGCGCGCTGGCCGGCCCGACCGACCCGATCGCCGCGGCGCCCGGTTCCATCCGCGGTGACTTCGGTGTGATCGTCCGCGAGAACCTGATCCACGCCTCCGACTCGGAGGAGTCGGCCGAGCGCGAGGTGAAGATCTTCTTCCCCGGCCGCGCCTAGGCTCCGCGCGCGATCCTTCCGTGCGTGGGTTTCGTGGCTTTTTCTGACGGCGTGTCATGTCGCCTGTCGGTCTGACCTGGGACGGCCGTCTGTTTTCGGCCGTCCCTTGGCATATGCGTGCCGATCGGGGGAACGGGTTCCCCCTATGGACCGTCTCCACAAGCGCGGCGGCCTCTGATCTGCTGACAATGGCGAAGACCCTCGCGCAGTGTTCGCGTAGGCGCCACTACGATGGAAGCCTTCACGTCACAGCACCCACTTCGCCGACCTGAAAAGCCCTCAAAGCTCCCAGGAAGGCCAGACGAATCCTGATGGGGAACTCAATGTCGTTCATCGGCCGTGACATGGCTGTCGACCTCGGGACCGCCAACACGCTGGTGTACGTCAGGGGTCGCGGGATCGTACTCAACGAGCCGTCCGTCGTCGCGATCAACACGAACACCGGTGGAATCCTGGCCGTCGGCGCCGAAGCGAAGAAGATGATCGGGCGCACGCCCGGCAACATCGTTGCCGTGCGTCCGCTGAAGGACGGTGTCATCGCCGACTTCGAGATCACCGAGCGGATGCTCCGCTACTTCATCCTGAAGATCCACAAGCGGCGGTATCTGGCTCGTCCGCGGGTCGTCGTCTGTGTGCCCTCGGGCATCACGGGCGTCGAGCGCCGCGCCGTCATCGAGGCGTCGTCCCAGGCCGGCGCCCGCCAGGTGCACATCATCGAGGAGCCCATGGCGGCCGCCATCGGCTCCGGCCTGCCGGTCCACGAGGCCACGGGCAACATGGTGGTGGACATCGGCGGCGGCACCACGGAGGTCGCGGTCATCTCGCTCGGCGGCATCGTCACCGCCCAGTCCATCCGCGTCGCGGGCGACGAGCTGGACAACGCGATCATCCAGCACATCAAGAAGGAGTACTCCCTCCTCCTCGGTGAGCGGTCGGCCGAGCAGATCAAGATCACGATCGGTTCGGCGTACGACCTCGACAATGACGAACACACCGAAATCCGCGGCCGGGACCTCGTCTCCGGGTTGCCCAAGACCGTCGTCATCTCGGCCGCCGAGGTCCGCAAGGCGATCGAGGAACCCGTCAACGCGATCGTCGACGCGGTCAAGACGACCCTCGACAAGTGCCCGCCCGAGCTGTCCGGCGACATCATGGACCGCGGAATCGTCCTGACCGGCGGCGGCGCCCTGCTGCGCGGTCTGGACGAGCGGCTGCGCCGGGAGACCGGCATGCCGATCCACATCGCCGAGGACCCGCTGGACAGCGTGGCGCTCGGCTCCGGCAAGTGCGTGGAGGAGTTCGAGGCGCTCCAGCAGGTCCTGGACGCCCAGCCGCGCAGATGACGTAACTCGTCGATTCCGCCGTACGAGATGATCTCCTCTCGTACGGCGGATCGTTGATATAGAGGCATAAGCTCGCGCACACACCCGCGCCTACACATCCGCACATTCCTGAACACCGCACATTCCTATTGAGGAAGGCACGCCGCCGCACGTGAGGGACACACGAGAGAGCCGGCTGCTCCTGGTGCTGCTGATCGCCATCGCGTTCGCGCTGATCACGGTGGACATCCGCGGCGGGGAGGACTCGCCGGTCGACGGTGCCCGCCAGGCCGCGGCCACGGTCTTCGGCCCCGTCGAGGACGGCGTCTCGACCGCCGTGAACCCGGTCGGCAACGCGGTCTCCGCGATCCGCGACTCCGGCGAGCGACACGACCGGATGGCCGCGCTGGAGAAGGAGAACGCGGCCCTCAAGGCCCGCCTCGGCAGCGACGACCGCAACGCCAGCCGCCTCAAGCAGCTCACCAGCATGCTGAACGTGGCCGCCGAGGGGCAGTACGGCATCAAGGGCGCCGAGGTCATCGCCATAGGAGCGGCCCAGGGCTTCTCCTGGACGATCACCATCGACGTCGGCAGCAACGACGGCATCAGGCGCGACATGACCGTGCTCAACGGCGACGGACTGGTCGGCCGCGTGACCACCGTCGGCCCCGACACCGCCACCGTGCTGCTCGCCAGCGACCCCGACTTCACCGTCGGCACCCGCATGGAGGCCGGCGACGAGCTGGGCTTCGCCTCCGGGCAGGGCGACCGCCCGCTGCGCGTCGAACTCCTCAACGGCAAGGCCGAGGTGAAGAAGGGCGACCGTCTGGTCACCTTCGGCTCGCAGGCCGACAAGCCCTTCGTGCCCGGCGTCCCCGTCGGCGTCGTCTCCCGCGTCGACCCTTCCGGCGGCGACCTCACCCGCACCCTCTACGTCACGCCGTACGTCAGCTTCACCAAGCTCGACATCGTCGGCGTCGTCGTCGAGACCCCGAAGAAGGACCCGCGAGACACGGTGCTGCCCGACAAGCCGAAGCCGACCCCCCGGCCGACCGTCACCGTCACGGTGACCCCGTCCGCCAACGCCCCCGCCGACGGCCAGCTCGAGCAAGAGCAGTAGGAGCTGATTCCCCTTGCGTGTCAACCGGATCCTGCTCTCCACCTCCCTCGTCGTCGTCGCCCTGGTCCTCCAGGTCAGCGTCCTGGCCCGACTCCACCTCCCGGGCGCCGTCCCCGACCTGCTGCTGCTGACCGTCCTCGGCCTGGCGATGGTCTACGGCCATGTCGGCGGCGCCCTCGTCGGGTTCGGCGCGGGTCTGCTGGCCGACCTCGCGCCGCCCGCCGACCACGCCGCCGGGCGCTACGCGCTGGTGCTGTGCGTCATCGGCTATCTCGCCGGGCTCGCCAAACCGGAGAACGGCAGACTCAAGTCGGCCACCGGCCCGATGCTCGTCGTCGTCGCCGCGGCCATCGGCACCACCCTGCTCTACGCCGGTGTCGGCGCCCTCGTCGGCGACACCGCCGCCCGCCATGTCGGCCTCGGCAGCCTGCTGTTCACCGCCGCGCTCTACGACCTGCTGCTCGCGCCCTTCGTCGTCCCCGGCATCATGGCGCTCGCCCGCCGCGCCGAGAACGACCCCCTCGCGGAGACCACCTCCGCCGCCAACGCCACCGACATCTCCTCCGGCTGGCTCTCCTCGGGCACCGGCCTGAAGATCGGCGGCCAGCGCGGCGGACTCGGCGCGCTGAGGACCAAGGCCCGCACCCGCACCGCACGCGTCGGGCGCATCAAGGGGGTCAAGCGGCTGTGACGGCGGGGCATGTGCTCGTGGAGCAGGCGCCGGTGAGGGCGGGGCAGATGGCCGACAGGCCGGGCGAGTTCACCCGAACGTGTCCGCCGGGACGGAACGCGGCCTCACAGGTCAGCCGTTCATCATTCGTACGCGCACACCACACGGCGCACTGAGAGGGGGCGGCAGCCGCAGTGACCAACATCCCCGAGACCGGTCGGACCCCACGGGTCCAGATCAGGCTCATCGTGATCCAGATCCTCGTCCTGTCCCTGCTCGGCACCCTCGGCGGGCGCCTGTGGTACCTCCAGATCCGCGAGGGCGACGAGTACGCCAAGGAGGCCTCCGGCAACCACGTCCAGCAGGTCGTGGAACCCGCCGTCCGCGGCTCGATCCTGGACGCGCGCGGCGTGCCCATCGCGGACAACGAGACCCGGCTCGTGGTCTCCGCCTCCCGCACCGACCTGCTGAAGATGAAGGACGACGGCAAGGCCGTCCTCACCAAGCTGGCCAAGGTCCTCGGCATGACGCCCCAGGAGGTCATGCAGAAGGTCCGCCTCTGCGACGCCAAGACCCCCCAGCCCTGCTGGAACGGCTCGCCGTACCAGCCCATCCCCATCACCGACGAGGCCACCGCCAAGCAGGCCCTGCAGATCCGCGAGCGCGCCGAGGACTTCCCCGGCATCACCGCCGAGCCCGAGGCCGTCCGCCGCTACCCGAGCCCCGGCAAGGCCAACACCGCCCAGGTCCTCGGCTACCTCTCCCCGGTCACCGACGAGGAGATCACCAAGGCCCAGGACACCGACTCGCCCTACCTGCGCTCCGACCAGGTGGGCCGCAGCGGCCTGGAGCGCCAGTACGACAAGGCGCTGCGCGGCAAGGCCGGCGTCACCCGCTACGAGGTCGACAACCTCGGCCGCGTCATCGGCCAGGCCGAGGCCGACGAGGCCCAGCCCGGCGCCAACCTCGTCACCAGCGTCGACGCCCGCGTCCAGCGGGTCGCGGAGTACGAGCTGAACGACGCGATGAAGAAGGCCCGCGAGGTCTTCGACGACAACACCGGCGAGAACTACAAGGCCGACTCCGGCGCGGTCGTCGTGATGGAGGCCAAGACCGGCCGCATCGTCGCCATGGCGTCCAACCCGACCTACGACCCGAACGCCTGGGTCGGCGGCATCTCCGCCAAGGACTACAGGAAGCTCACCGGCAAGGACTCCAACTACCCGCTGATCAACCGGGCCATCCAGGGCCAGTCGGCGCCGGGCTCCATCTTCAAGGTGGTCCCGACCGCCGCGGCGGTCAACGCCGGCTACTCCTTCGCCGGCCCCTACAACTGCTCCAGCTCGTACTCCATCGGCGGCCAGGTCTTCAAGAACTTCGAGACCAAGGGATACGGCCCGATCAGCCTCGGGCGCGCCCTGGAGGTCTCCTGCGACACCGTCTTCTACCGCCTCTCCCACGAGGAGTGGAAGAGGGACGGCGGCCTCAAGCCGAAGAAGGACGCCAACAACTGGTTCTACAAGACCGCCCACCAGTTCGGTCTCGGCGCCACCACCGGCATCGACCTGCCCAACGAGGTCAGCGGCCGCATCCCGGACCGCAAGTGGAAGCAGGACTACTGGAAGGCCAACAAGGACGCCTGGTGCAAGACGGGGAAGAAGGGCGGCAGCTACGCCGAGCAGATCGCCTACGAGAACTGCCTCGAAGGCAACCTGATGCGCGCCGGTGACTCCGTCAACTACTCCATCGGCCAGGGCGACACCCTCGTCACCCCCATCCAGATGGCCACCATCTACGCCGCGATCTCCAACGGCGGCACGCTCTACGACCCCTCCGTCGGCAAGGCCGTCGTCAGCGCCGACGGCAGGACGGTCGAGGAGATCAAGCCGAAGGCCCACGGCAAGCTGCCCATAAGCGCCAAGACGCTGGCCGAGATGGACGACGCCCTCGCGGGCGTCGCCACCCGCGGCACCGCCGCCTGGCGGTTCGCCGACGTCGGCTGGCCGCAGGACAAGATCCCGATGCACGCCAAGACCGGTACCGCCGAGGTCTACGGCAAGCAGACGACGTCCTGGTTCGCCACGTACACCAAGGACTACGCGGTCGTCATGACCATCTCCCAGGGTGGTACGGGCTCCGGCGCCTCCGGTCCCGCCGTGCGCAACATCTACGACGCGCTGTACGGCGTCTCCGACGACGGCACCATCGACAAGAAGAACGCCCTGCTGCCCACCCCGCAGAAGGGCCTGCCGAAGGTCCAGACGGACGGCACGATCAAGTCCCCGAAGGTCTCCAAGGACCCGGGCAAGGAGCAGCGGGTGACCCAGGAGGGCGCCCCCGAGCCGGACGAGACCCAGCTGGCGGCGACCGTCGAGAACACCGCGACACGTAACCGCGACACCCGCAGGCGCCGCCGCAGGGGAAGCCGGAGGATGTGCACATGACCGGCAACAGCTTCTCCGTCCCCGGCTACGGTCCCGAACGGGCGGGCTGGACCCGGCTGTTCGCCCGGGACTCCGTGGCCCGCCGGCTGGACTGGCCGATACTGTTCGCGGCCCTCGCCCTGTCGGGGATCGGCTCGCTGCTGGTCTTCTCGGCCACCCGCAACCGCACCGAGATCAACCAGGGCGACCCGTACTACTTCCTGATCCGGCACATCATGAACACCGGCATCGGCTTCGCCCTGATGATCGGCACCGTCTGGCTCGGCCACCGCGCGCTGCGCACGGCCGTGCCGATCCTCTACGGCGCCTCGGTGTTCCTGATCCTGATGGTGCTCACCCCGCTCGGCTCCACGGTCAACGGCGCGCACTCCTGGATCGTGCTCGGCGGCGGCTTCTCCCTCCAGCCCTCGGAGTTCGTGAAGATCACGATCATCCTGGGCATGGCGATGCTGCTGGCGGCGCGGGTCGACGCGGGCGACAAGCCCTACCCGGACCACCGCACCGTCCTCCAGGCGCTCGGCCTTGCCGCCGTGCCGATGCTGATCGTCATGCTGATGCCCGACCTCGGGTCGGTCATGGTCATGGTCATCATCGTGCTGGGCGTGCTGCTCGCCTCCGGCGCCTCCAACCGCTGGGTGTTCGGCCTGCTCGGCGCGGGCGCGACGGGCGCGATCGCGGTCTGGCAGCTCGGCGTCCTGGACGACTACCAGATCGCCCGCTTCGCCGCCTTCGCCAACCCCAGCCTCGACCCGGCCGGCGTCGGCTACAACACCAACCAGGCCCGTATCGCCATCGGCTCCGGCGGACTCACCGGCTCCGGCCTGTTCCAGGGCTCGCAGACCACCGGCCAGTTCGTGCCGGAACAGCAGACCGACTTCGTGTTCACCGTGGCGGGCGAGGAGCTCGGCTTCGTCGGGGCGGGCCTGATCATCGTGCTGCTCGGCGTGGTGCTGTGGCGGGCCTGCCGCATCGCCCGCGAGACGACCGAGCTGTACGGCACCATCGTGGCCGCCGGGATCGTGGCCTGGTTCGCCTTCCAGTCCTTCGAGAACATCGGGATGACCCTCGGGATCATGCCGGTCACCGGCCTGCCGCTGCCGTTCGTGTCGTACGGCGGAACGTCGATGTTCGCGGTGTGGCTGGCGGTCGGACTGCTCCAGTCGATCAGGGTCCAACGGCCGATGTCGGCATAGCGCCACGGTTCGTGCCCCGCGGTGGCACATGCCCGATGAGTACCTGTGTGGTGGGGGAGTGGGATGTCCGACGAGTACGTGGCCGTGTGCCCGGTCGACGAGGAACTGGTGAGCCGGGTCCTGCGTCTGGCGGAGCTGGACCTGACCGACGCCGACGCCGTCGAGGCCGCGACCGGCGAGGCCGGCTGGTCCGACTGGTCGCAGGCGGTCCAGGGCCCGGCGTACGAGGAGACGCCCGACGTTCCCGAGGCCACACATGTCACCCCGCAGGGCCACTTCGTGACCGCCGACGGCGACGGCGCGCTCTCGCTGCCCTTCGCCTACCTCTACACGGTCGACGGCGGCCTGCTCGACGAGGACATCTGGGACGCGGTCCCCGGCTGGAGCAGCCAGGAGGGCGCCTGGCGACCGGAGTTCGACGCCCACTACGCCACCGTCGTCCAGCGCTTCACCGATCGGCTCGGACCACCGGACCACGATATACGCCTGCCCAAGTACGACACCCGGTACGTCAGCTGGCGCCTGGAGCACAACGCGCTGGTCGTCGCACAGGGCCCCGAGCCGCTGTCGTACCACCAGTTCGAGGACGCCCACATCCTGCTGATCTCCCGGACCGCGAAGGACGCGCCGTTCCCGGACGCCGAGCAGCTGCGGGCACTCCTCACCTCCTGACCTCGGCAGTCCACCCGGGGACTCGCCGTCGGTGCCCTCTGCCGTCCCCGCCCGACTCCGTCTAGATTCGGTGCATGGCGGACACACAGCGCGAGATCGAGCGAAAGTACGAGTCCGACGAGAGCGGGCTGCCCGACCTCACCGGCGTCGCCGGGGTCGCGGCGGTCATCGACAAGGGCGTCGCCCCTCTGGACGCCACCTACTACGACACCCACGACGAACGCCTCGCCGCGTCCTCGATCACCCTGCGCCGCCGCACCGGTGGCTCCGACCCCGGCTGGCATCTGAAGTTCCCCGTCGCCCCCGGCGTACGGGACGAGATCCGGGCCCCGCTCTCCGACACCCTGCCCGACACCCTCGCCGCCCTGGTCCGCTCCCGGGTCCGGGACGGCGCGCTGGTGCCCGTGGTCCGGCTGCGCTCCGACCGGGACGTGCGCGACCTCATGGACGCCGACGGCCGGCTGCTCGCCGAGGTCAGCGTGGACGCCGTGCACGCGCGACGGCTCGCCGGAGGCGACGGCAGCGCCCAGTGGACCGAGATCGAGGTGGAACTGGCGGACGACGGGGACCCGGCCTTCCTCGACAAGGTGGAGAAGCGATTGCGCAAGGCGGGGGTGCGGCCCTCGGCGTCGACGTCGAAGCTCGCGCGCGCCCTGGCCGAGACCGCCCCGCGCAAGCCCGACCTGGCGCCCGTCGAGGACCCCGTGACCGCGGGCGACCACGTGCTCGCGTACGTCCGCACCCAGCGGGACGCGATCGTCGGGCTCGACCCCGCCGTACGCCAGGACACCGAGGACGCGCTCCACCAGATGCGCGTCGCCACCCGCCGGCTGCGCAGCACCTTCAAGTCGTTCGGCGAGGTCCTGGACCGGGCGGTCACCGATCCGATCGGCGACGAGCTGAAGTGGCTGGCCGGCGAGCTGGGCGTGGACCGGGACCGGGAGGTGCTGAACCAACGGCTGTCGGCGACCCTCGACGAGCTGGACCCGACGCTGGTCGCCGGACCGGTCGCCGAGCGACTGAACCGCTGGGCGGGTGACCGGTCCGGGGCAAGCGCCCGGCTGATCGGGGTCCTCGACTCCCGCCGCTACCTGGCCCTCCTCGACACCCTGGACGGGGTGCTCACCGACCCGCCGCTGCGGAAGGCGGCCGGGAAGAAGCCCGGCAAGGTGCTCGCCGAGGCCGTACGCGAGGACTTCGGGAAGGTGTCCGCGCTCGTCGAGCAGGCGCTGGAACTGGAGCCCGGCACCGACCGGGACGCCGCGATCCACGAGGCGCGCAAGAAGACCAAGCGCACCCGGTACGCGGCGGAGGCGGCCACCCCCGCTCTCGGCAGGCCCTCGAAGTCCCTGACCAAGAGCATGAAGGGGCTGCAGAACCTGCTCGGGGAGCACCAGGACAGCGTCATGGCCCGCCAGACCCTGCGCGAGCTGTCGGCGGTGGCGCACGCGGCGGGCGAGAGCGCCTTCACGTACGGGGTGCTGTACGAGCGCGAGGAGCAGCGGGCGGCGATGGTGGAGGCCGAGCTGCCCGGCCGCTGGGACGGGATCAGGGGCGCGGCGGACGCCCTGTGAGCCTTCGGGCGTGCTGGGGGTGGCCGTGGCCGCGTTAGGCTAGATGGTCACCCCTGCCAGCAAACCCTGTCCTGTCAGTCCAGCCCACCCCACGAAGGTTCGCGAGATGTCTGCCGAAGTCGCTGCGGCCGCTGAGTCTGTGTTCCCGCAGCTCGAAGCTCTGCTCCCGCATGTGCAGAAGCCGATCCAGTACGTCGGCGGAGAGCTCAATTCCACGGTCAAGCCGTGGGAGTCCTGTGACGTCCGCTGGGCGCTCATGTACCCCGACGCCTACGAGGTGGGCCTGCCCAACCAGGGCGTCATGATCCTCTACGAGGTCCTCAACGAGCAGGAGGGCGTCCTGGCCGAGCGCACGTACAGCGTGTGGCCGGACCTGGAGGCGCTGATGCGGGAGCACGCCGTCCCGCAGTTCACGGTGGACAGCCACCGGCCCGTGGGCGCGTTCGACGTCTTCGGCCTCTCCTTCTCCACGGAGCTGGGCTACACGAACATGCTGACGGCGCTGGACCTGGCGGGCATCCCGCTGGAGTCCCGCGACCGCGGCCTGGACGACCCGATCGTGCTGGCGGGCGGCCACGCGGCCTTCAACCCCGAGCCGATCGCGGACTTCATCGACGCGGCGATCATCGGCGACGGCGAGCAGGCCGTGCTCGACATGACGCGGATCATCCGCGAGTGGAAGGCGGAGGGCCGGCCCGGCGGCCGCGAGGAGGTCCTCTTCCGCCTCGCGAGGACGGGCTCGGTGTACATCCCGGCGTTCTACGACGTGGAGTACCTCCCGGACGGCCGTATCGCCCGGGTGGTCCCCAACAAGTCGGGGGTCCCGTGGCGGGTGTCGAAGCACACGGTCATGGACCTCGACGAGTGGCCGTACCCCAAGCAGCCCCTCGTGCCGCTGGCCGAGACGGTCCACGAGCGCATGTCGGTGGAGATCTTCCGCGGCTGCACGCGCGGCTGCCGCTTCTGCCAGGCCGGCATGATCACCCGCCCGGTGCGCGAGCGGTCCATCACGGGCATCGGCGAGATGGTCGAGAAGGGCCTGAAGGCGACCGGCTTCGAGGAGGTGGGCCTGCTGTCGTTGTCGTCGGCCGACCACACCGAGATCGGCGACATCGCCAAGGGCCTGGCGGACCGGTACGAGGAGGACAAGATCGGTCTGTCCCTCCCCTCGACCCGCGTCGACGCCTTCAACGTGGACCTGGCGAACGAACTCACCCGCAACGGCCGCAGGTCGGGCCTGACCTTCGCGCCCGAGGGCGGCTCCGAGCGCATGCGCAAGGTCATCAACAAGATGGTCTCGGAAGAGGACCTCATCCGTACGGTCGCCACCGCCTACGGCAACGGCTGGCGCCAGGTGAAGCTGTACTTCATGTGCGGCCTGCCCACGGAGACCGACGAGGACGTCCTGCAGATCGCCGACATGGCGATGAACGTCATCCAGAAGGGCCGCGAGGTCTCCGGCGCCAACGACATCCGCTGCACGGTCTCCATCGGCGGCTTCGTCCCCAAGCCCCACACGCCCTTCCAGTGGGCCCCGCAGCTCTCGGCGGAGGAGACCGACGCCCGCCTGGAGAAGCTCCGCGACAAGATCCGGGGCGACAAGAAGTACGGCCGCTCCATCGGCTTCCGCTACCACGACGGCAAGCCCGGCATCGTCGAGGGCCTGCTGTCCCGCGGCGACCGCCGTATCGGCGCCGTCATCCGCGCGGTCTACGAGGACGGCGGCCGCTTCGACGGCTGGCGCGAGCACTTCTCCTACGACCGCTGGATGGCCTGCGCCGACAAGGCCCTGGCCGACTTCGGCGTCGACGTCGACTGGTACACCACCCGCGAACGCTCCTACGAGGAGGTCCTGCCCTGGGACCACCTGGACTCCGGCCTCGACAAGGACTGGCTCTGGGAGGACTGGCAGGACGCCCTCGACGAGACAGAGGTCGACGACTGCCGGTGGACCCCCTGCTTCGACTGCGGGGTGTGCCCGCAGATGGACACGAGCATCCAGATCGGCCCCACGGGCAAGAAGCTGCTGCCGCTCACGGTCAAGAACGGCGGCCCGACACCGGCGGGCAGCGGGCACACGCACTGACTCTTCTCGGCGCTGGGGGTTCGGGGTGACCTGAGCGACGCCGAGTTGATATGCGGCGGGGGGAGCGGGCGTCTTGTTCGGTATGGATCTCGAGAAGACCGTGCCGGCGTCGCAGTCGCGGCAGCCCGAGGGGTGTCTGGCGGTGGCGATCCGTGTTCCGGTGCGGATCGTCGTGCTGGTGCTCGTGGTGCCCGTGCGGATGGTGTGGGACGTGTGTGTCGTGGCGGGGAGGTTGCTGAACGACACCGTGCTGCGGCCGTTCGGGCGGGCGTTGCTGTGGGTCGGGCGGGCCCTGTTCGTGTGGCCGTTGGTGGGGCTGTGGCGGTATGCGGTCGTGCCGTTCGGCAAGGGGCTGGGGTGGCTGGGGAGGTACCTCCTCGTCGTGCCGGTGGTGTGGCTGTACCGGTATGTGCTCACACCCGTGGGGCACGGTCTCGCCTGGGTCGGGCGCGGGCTCGGGGCCGGGTGTGCGTGGGTGTACGCGCGCGTGCTCACACCTGTCGGACACGGGGTGTGCGCTGTCGTGGCGTGGCTGGCGCGGTATCTCTTCGTCGTGCCCGCCACCTGGGTCTATGCGTGGATCCTGGCGCCCTTCGGGCACGCCGTCGTATGGCTGGTCAAGGGGGTCGGGCTCGCGCTGTACTGGGTCACCCGCGTGGTTCTCGTGCTGCCCCTGCTCGCGCTGTGGCGGTGGGTGCTGGTGCCCGTCGGGCGGTTGCTCGCCGTCGTGGGGCGGGAGGTGGGGGAGGCCCTCGGGCACGCGTGGCGGGTCGCCGGGCATGTCTCGCGCGCGGTCGGACGGTTCCTGGGGACCCTCTTGCGGTGGCTCTTCGTCGAGCCGGTGCGATGGGTGTACCGGACGGTGCTCACACCTGTCGGGCACGTCGTCCGCGACCTGGTGCTGCGGCCCGTGGCGGAGGCCGCGCGCAGTGTGCGGAGGGCCACTCGGCAGGCGGTCACGGCCGCCCGGGAGTCCGTACGGCAGGCCCGGGCGGACTTCCGGCGCATGCTCCTCGGCGAGCCCGCCGAGAGGGTCGCGGTGGACCGGCGGGAACCGATCGGCCGCGAGACACGTACTCTTGGTAGCAGTACGACCGCACTCACGAAGGACTGAACGACACTGGGCAAGCGACAGCCCGAAGGCCCGCCGCCCGCACCCGCGGTGCAGCGCATCCGACTGCGCTACACCAAGCGCGGCCGCCTCCGGTTCACCAGCCACCGTGACTTCCAGCGCGCCTTCGAGCGTGCGCTGCGCCGTGCCGAGGTGCCGATGGCGTACTCGGCGGGGTTCACGCCGCATCCGAAGGTGTCGTACGCCAATGCCGCACCCACCGGCACGGGCAGCGAGGCGGAGTATCTGGAGATCGCGCTCACCGCGGCGCGTGATCCGGAGCAGCTCAGAGCGCTGCTCGACGAGTCGCTGCCGACCGGCCTCGACATCGTCGACGCGGTCGAGGCCCGGGCCTCCGGGCTCGCCGACCGGCTCACGGCTTCGGTGTGGGAGCTGCGGCTCGACGGAGTGGACCCGGCCGACGCCGAGCGCGCGGTCGCGGCCTTCAACGCCGCCGAGTCCGTCGAGGTCCAGCGGATGACCAAGAACGGTGTCCGCACCTTCGACGCCCGCCCCGCGGTCGCCCGGCTGGAGACGCACCATCCCCAGGCTGATAGGCCGACCGACCAGCCCTGTGCGATACTGCGGCTGGTTGTTCGGCACGTGACGCCTGCCGTACGACCCGACGACGTCCTGTCCGGTCTTCGCGCCGTGGCCGACCTGGCGCCGCCGGTCCCCGCAGCGGTGACCAGGCTGGCGCAGGGGCTGTTCGACGCAGAGAGCGGCACGGTGACCGACCCGCTCGCGCCCGACCGCGAGGCAGCTGAGGCCCAAGCGGCCGCTGCCGCCGCGAAGGCGCCGGCGTAGGGAAGGTCCCGCGAAAGGACGGACGTCGTAGCGCCGCCCTCGTACTCGGGAGCCACCTGGGTCGGGCAGCGTACCGACCACAAGACTTTCGCCAGGCCGTACCCAACAAGGGTGTACGGAACCGGCGAGACAGGACACAGAGAGCTTCCGTGCGGCGCCCGCGCCCCGGACGGCGGCACCGCGCAACGCGCGAGCCGCGGACGTCACCGGCATTTGCCGGGCCAGGCGCGGCGCCCGGGAGCCTGACGGGAGAACCGCCCGCATGCTCGAACCGACCGAACCCACCGAGGGTTCCGAACTCAACACCCCCAGCGACACCCTGCCGCCGCGTCGTCGGCGCCGGGCCGCTTCCCGACCGGCGGGTCCGCCGGTCGGCGCCGCCGCCGAGACCCCGGACGAGGTGACGTCGGCCGTACCGGCCGCCGATCCCGTCGACACGGTCGAGGCCGAGGAGACCGAAGAGACCGAAGAGACCGAGGAGGCGACGGTCGCCGCGGAGGCCACCGACGCCCCCGAGCCCGTGGTGGAGCCGGCTCCGGCCGGTCGTACGCGTCGGCGTGCCACTCGGCGCGCCACCGCGCCCGCCGGTGCCACGGCCGCGGCCGAGGCCGCCGAGACGGTCGTGCCCGTGGCCGACACGCCCGTGACGCCCGCCGCCGAGACCGCGCCCGCCGCCGAGACCGCGCCTGCGGCCGAGGACGCCGTCGAGCCCGCGTCCGCGGGGCGTGCGCGTCGGCGTGCCACGCGGCGTGCCTCCGCGCCCGCCGGTGCTCCGGCCGCCGCGGAGAGCGTCGTGCCCGCCGCCGAGGAGACCCCCGCCGTCGCCGAGACCCCCGCCGAGCCGGTCGCCGTCGAGGCGCCCGCCGAGGAGGCCGCGCCTGCCGGTCGCACCCGGCGTCGGGCCACGCGTCGGGTGACCGCGCCCGTCCAGGACACCGAGGCCCAGGCGACGCCCGCGCCCGAGCCGGCCGCCGTCGCCGACGAGGCCGCCCCCGAGGAAGAGGCCCCGCGCCGGACCCGCCGTCGCACCACGCGCCGTACGTCGGAGAGCGTGGAGGCGCCCGTGAGCGCCGCCGAGGAGACCGAGCCGGTCGCCGAGGCCGCCGTGGAGGCTCCCGCCGCTGCCGAAGCGCCCGCCGCTGACGAGGAGGCCGCCCCGCGCCGTGCGCGACGCCGTTCCGTGCGTCGGGCCGCCACCGGGTTCGCCGCGCCCGCCGCCACGGAGGCCGCAGAGGCCGAGGACGACGAGCCGCGCAAGCCCGCCCGGCCCGCCGTGGCCGTGTTCCAGGCGCCCGTGTTCACCGAGCCGCAGTTCCAGACGCCGCAGCGGGCCGCCGCCGAGGCCGCCGCCGCGGGGACGGAGCCCGAGGAGGCCGAGGAGGAGTTCCAGGAGGAGCCCGCCCCGCGCCGCCGGCGCCGCCGCCGGGGTGCCGAGGAGCCCGCCGAGGCCCCGGCCGCCGTGGAGAGTGCCGCCGAGGACGAGACGGACGAGGCCGAGGACGGCACCGACGCCGAGGACTCCGCCGAGGCCGACGACGCCGAGGAGAGCGGTTCGCGCCGTCGCCGCCGTCGCGGTGGCCGCCGCCGGCGCCGCGGTGACTCCGCCGAGGCCGAGGCGGACGGCGAGGACAACGACGAACTCGCCGCCGAGCACGCGGATCAGGACGCCGAGGACACCGCCGAGCAGACCGACGAGGACGCCGACGAGGACCACTCCGACGACGGCGGCTCCTCGTCCTCCAGCAGCCGTCGCCGCCGGCGCCGTCGTCGCCGTGCCGGTGACACCTCCGTCGACACCGAGCCCGACGACGGCGACCCGGAGCGCACGGTCGTCAAGGTCCGCGAGCCCCGTCCCGCGCGGGAAAAGAGTGCCGAGCCGTCCGACGAGGTGCAGTCCATCAAGGGCTCGACCCGTCTGGAGGCCAAGAAGCAGCGCCGCCGCGAAGGCCGTGAGCAGGGCCGCCGCCGGGTGCCGATCATCACCGAGGCCGAGTTCCTGGCCCGCCGCGAGGCCGTCGAGCGCGTGATGGTCGTCCGCCAGTACGGCGACCGCACGCAGATCGGCGTCCTCGAGGACAACGTGCTCGTCGAGCACTACGTCAACAAGGAGCAGGCCACCTCGTACGTCGGCAACGTCTACCTGGGCAAGGTCCAGAACGTGCTGCCGTCGATGGAGGCCGCCTTCATCGACATCGGCAAGGGCCGCAACGCGGTGCTCTACGCCGGTGAGGTCAACTTCGAGGCGCTCGGCATGGCCAACGGGCCGCGGCGCATCGAGAGCGCGCTGAAGTCCGGTCAGCCGGTGCTCGTGCAGGTGACCAAGGACCCGATCGGGCACAAGGGCGCGCGGCTCACCAGCCAGGTCTCCCTGCCCGGGCGCTACCTCGTGTACGTGCCCGAGGGTTCGATGACTGGCATCAGCCGCAAGCTGCCCGACACCGAGCGCGCGCGTCTGAAGACCATCCTCAAGAAGATCGTCCCCGAGGACGCGGGCGTCATCGTGCGCACCGCCGCCGAGGGCGCGAGCGAGGACGAGCTGCGCCGCGATGTCGAGCGTCTGCAGGCGCAGTGGGAGGACATCCAGAAGAAGGCGAAGAACGGCAACGCGCCGACGTTGCTGTACGGCGAGCCGGACATGACCGTCCGGGTCGTCCGCGACATCTTCAACGAGGACTTCACCAAGGTCGTCGTCAGCGGTGACGAGGCGTGGGAGACCATCCACGGATACGTCTCGCACGTGGCGCCCGACCTCGCCGACCGGCTGTCGAAGTGGACCTCCGAGATCGACGTCTTCGCGTCGTACCGGATCGACGAGCAGCTCGCCAAGGCGCTGGACCGCAAGGTCTGGCTGCCCAGCGGCGGCTCGCTGGTGATCGACCGGACCGAGGCGATGGTCGTGGTCGACGTCAACACCGGCAAGTTCACCGGTCAGGGCGGCAACCTCGAGGAGACGGTCACCAGGAACAACCTGGAGGCGGCCGAGGAGATCGTGCGTCAGCTGCGGCTGCGCGACCTCGGCGGCATCATCGTCATCGACTTCATCGACATGGTGCTGGAGCAGAACCGGGATCTGGTGCTGCGGCGCCTGCTCGAGTGCCTGGGCCGGGACCGGACCAAGCACCAGGTCGCCGAGGTCACCTCGCTGGGCCTGGTGCAGATGACCCGTAAGCGGGTCGGCCAGGGCCTGCTGGAGTCCTTCTCCGAGACCTGCGTCCACTGCAACGGGCGCGGTGTCATCGTGCACATGGAGCAGCCGACCTCCGCCGGTGGCGGCGGCAAGCGCAAGAAGCGCGGGCGCGGTGGCATCGAGCACGTGCACGAGGCCGCGGTGGCCGCCGAGAGCGCCGAGTCCGCCGAGGAGGCGGAGATCGAGACCGAGGACGAGGTCGCCGCCGAGGCCGCGGCTCCGGTCGCGCTGCCCGCGCCGGAGTACGAGGTGGACGAGGAGCTGTACAGCAGCGCCGCCGAGGCGGAGGCCGCCGCGACCCGTGGCCGTTCGCGGCGCCGGACGAGCCGGCGGGCGTCGGCTCCGGCCGGCACGCCCAGGCGGGAGCGGGCGGAGAAGGCCGAACAGGCCTCCGAGAAGGCCGAGGTCCCCACCGCTCAGGACGTGAGCGTCGAGGACGAGATCGAGCGTCCGGTGCAGCCGGAGCCGGCCACGCCGGCGCAGGCCGAGCCGACCGCCGTCGAGGACCCGGTCGTCGAGGACGCCGCGCCGAAGGGCCGTACGCGCCGTCGTGCGACCCGGAAGGTCTCGGCGCCCGCCGGATCGCCCGCGGGTGCGGAGGCGGCCGTCGTGACGGTCACCGAGTCCGTGCCGGCGCCCGCGCCGGTCGCCGAGGAGGCCCCGGCCGAGCCGGTGGCCGCCGAGGCGCCCGCCGAGAGCGCCGCCCCGGCCCGTCCGCGGCGCCGTGCCGTCCGCAAGGCGACCGCGCCCACCGCGTCGGAGGAGGCGGCCGTCGTGGTCGTCCCGGCGACGGAGAGCGCCCCCGAGGCCCCGGCCGCCGAGGAGGAGGCCGCGGCTCCGGCGAAGAGGGCGGCCCGCAAGACGGCCAAGAAGACGGTCGCGAAGAAGGCCGCCACCAAGAAGACCGCGGCCAAGAAGACGGTCGCGAAGAAGGCGACGACCAAGAAGGCCGCCGCCAAGAAGACGACGGCGAAGAAGACCGCGGCGGCCGAGCAGACGGCGTCCTCGGTCTCCGCTTCCGCCGACGAGAGCTGAGGTCCGGCTCGTCCCGGGTGTGCGGCTGGTCCGAAGTGATCAGCCGCACACCCCGGGGGCCCCAGCCCGGTTTGACCCGTTCGGCTGCGGCCCCGTAGCCTTGAGCGTCGGCGTGTCGACTGACACGTCACATCCCCGTAAACCTCTTCCTCCCGGGTTGTCCGACCGGGAGAGGCTGCCCTTGTGTCGGGCTGCTGGACTGCGGGGGTGCCGTCCCCGAGCAAGAGAGTGAGATCCGCGTGTACGCCATCGTGCGCAGCGGTGGTCGCCAGCACAAGGTTGCTGTCGGCGACATCGTTGAGGTTGACAAGATTTCCACTGCCAAGGTTGGCGACACGGTCGAGCTCTCGACCCTGCTCGTTGTCGACGGCGACTCCGTGACCAGCGACCCGTGGGTGCTGGCCGGTATCAAGGTTCAGGCCGAGGTCGTGGACCACCACAAGGGCGTCAAGATCGACATCCTTCGCTACAAGAACAAGACCGGCTACCGCCGTCGTCAGGGCCACCGCCAGCAGTACACGGCGATCAAGGTCACTGAGATCCCCGCGGCTGCGAAGTAAGGGACTGAGGAGAGATGGCACACAAGAAGGGCGCATCGTCCACCCGTAACGGTCGTGACTCCAACGCTCAGCGCCTCGGCGTGAAGCGCTTCGGCGGTCAGGTCGTCAACGCGGGTGAGATCCTGGTCCGCCAGCGCGGCACCCACTTCCACCCCGGTGCGGGCGTCGGCCGTGGCGGCGACGACACGCTGTTCGCGCTGAACGCCGGTGCGGTGCAGTTCGGCACCCACCGTGGCCGCAAGGTCGTGAACATCGTCCCGGTCGCCTGAGCTAGCGCTTAGGGCTCAGACCGAACGTTTCGCGAGGCGGACCTCACTTCCCGTGCGGGAAGGCGGGTCCGCCTTTCGCGTGTTAGAGCAGTAGAGAACCGTACGAAGATTTCAAGTGCTGGAGGCACCTCACCATGACCACCTTCGTGGACCGCGTCGAACTGCATGTCGCCGCGGGTAGCGGAGGTCACGGCTGTGCCTCCGTCCACCGGGAGAAGTTCAAGCCGCTCGGCGGCCCCGACGGCGGCAACGGCGGACGGGGCGGCGACGTCATCCTGACCGTCGACCAGTCGGTGACCACGCTCCTGGATTACCACCACTCCCCGCACCGCAAGGCCACCAACGGCAAGCCCGGCGAGGGCGGCAACCGCTCCGGCAAGGACGGCCAGGACCTGGTCCTGCTGGTCCCGGACGGCACCGTCGTCCAGGACCGGGCGGGCAACGTCCTTGCCGACCTGGTCGGGCACGGCACCTCCTATGTCGCCGCCCAGGGCGGCCGTGGTGGCCTCGGCAACGCGGCGCTGGCCTCCGCGCGGCGCAAGGCGCCCGGCTTCGCGCTGCTCGGTGAGCCGGGGGAGCTCCACGACATCGTCCTGGAGCTGAAGACCGTCGCCGACGTGGCGCTGGTCGGCTACCCGAGCGCGGGCAAGTCCTCGCTGATCTCGGTGCTGAGCGCGGCCAAGCCGAAGATCGCCGACTACCCCTTCACCACCCTGGTGCCCAACCTCGGTGTGGTGACCGCCGGTTCGACCGTCTACACCATCGCCGACGTGCCCGGTCTGATCCCGGGCGCCAGCCAGGGCAAGGGTCTGGGCCTGGAGTTCCTGCGGCACGTGGAGCGGTGCAGCGTGCTGGTGCACGTGCTGGACACGGCGACCCTGGAGTCCGACCGTGACCCCGTCTCCGACCTCGACATCATCGAGGAGGAGCTGCGGCAGTACGGCGCCGGGCTGGACAAGCGGCCCCGGATGGTCGTGCTGAACAAGATCGACGTCCCGGACGGCAAGGACCTGGCCGAGATGGTGCGCCCCGAGCTGGAGGCGCGCGGCTACCGCGTCTTCGAGGTGTCGGCGGTGGCGCACATGGGGCTGAAGGAACTGTCGTTCGCGCTGGCCGACGTGGTCGCGAAGGCGCGCGCCGCGCGGCCGAAGGAGGAGGCGACGCGGATCGTCATCCGGCCCAAGGCCGTGGACGACGCGGGCTTCACCGTGACGCGCGAGGAGGACGGGCTGTTCCGGGTGCGCGGCGAGAAGCCGGAGCGCTGGGTGCGGCAGACCGACTTCAGCAACGACGAGGCCGTGGGCTACCTCGCCGACCGGCTCAACCGCCTCGGTGTCGAGGAGAAGCTGATGAAGGCGGGCGCCCGCGCGGGCGACGGTGTCGCGATCGGCCCCGAGGACAACGCGGTCGTCTTCGACTGGGAGCCGACGCTGATGTCGGGTGCCGAGATGCTCGGCCGGCGTGGTGAGGACCACCGCTTCGAGGCACCGCGTCCCGCCGCGCAGCGGCGCCGCGACAAGGAGGCCGAACGGGACGAGGCGTCGCGGGAGTTCGACGACTTCGACCCCTTCGAGGGCTGACCGTCCCGACCCGCCGCGTGAGCAGACCTGGCGCGCGGCGGGGCGAGCGACCGTCGTTCCGGTGAGTCGTACGGGCAGTCGGCCGTGGCTGAGGATCTTGAACCTCGCCACGGCCGACTGCCCGTACGGCAGCCGGAGTTCACGTGTCCCCGCGGGGGGCGGCCGACCGCGGCGGACGGGCACCCCTGTGCCGCCGGGGCCCCCTGTTGTCTTCCCAGTTGTCATGCA